>CAZCAU010000041.1:0-12979 GCA_964496855.1 uncultured Desulfurococcales archaeon | reverse complement strand
TTAATTTCTCAGCAGGTATCAGTAACCCTTCATCATACACCACTTTTAGCTCTATACCTATTTCAAAAGGCTCTATACCTAGTCTCTGTAACAACGATGCTAGCTCGGAACTTATCTCGTCACCAGGTTTTGCTACCACTACGTCTCTGGCTATCCAGATAGTGCCGTCTTGAATCCTTGTAGGTATCTTAAGCTTACCGAAGGTGCTAAGTATAGGGCCTGGTGTCAACCCTGTATTACCTGCTGGTACAACTATCTCTGTTGTCGCCTTCATACCGGGTTTAGCTGCAGCTGGTATTTTCTCTTTTTCTAACAGTAAGCTCAGCTCAAACGGGTTCATGTTTGTAAAGATGAACAAGTTGGGACCTTCGAGATACTTAGTAAGCTCCTCTTTTCCCGGAATATTGGTTTTATCTAGAGCTATTTTAAACAAGGTGTTCTTAGCTACTCGTATAATCATCTCGTCTCCAAGCTTTTTCCTTATTTTTTGGAGCTGAGGGGTAGGCAGGTCCTCTAATTTGGCGAGAGCTATGACTTTATGGCTTTTTATAAGCTTCACTAATTCTTCTACTTCTCTTAACTTCCATTCAGGGATACGTGTTCTCCTACGCACTACTACTGCTCCCACGACATAGCACCCCCCATTATTTACCTCGGAGTAACTACTACGGGTGTACCCATAGTGGTTTTGAATATTATTTTTTCAATATTATAGGGTCCTCTTATTTTGCCCTCAAGTACCGAAAGGATTGTTTCTGCATTTTCTACCAAGTCCTTGATACCCATATCCTCTGTTCCTATACGACACATTATTTGTGGCTGATCCTTGACTCTGACAATCACGGCATTCTCGTATCTCTTTATAAATGATGATATATCAGCATTTGGTGGTACTGGTACGGGTATCTTACCCCTAGGGCCTAGTGCGGGGCCTAAGGTTCTACCAGCTAGTGCCATTAAGTCTGTTCTAACTAGGACCCAGTCGCATGCTTCCGCTATCTTCTTAGCCTTTTTCCTATTACCCTGCAACTCTTGCAAGTCTTCGCGTGATAAAACCATGTAAGCACCAGAATCTTTTGCTTTAAGTGCCATATCGCCTTCGGCAACGACACAGATATTCTGCTTCTTTCCTAGACCTTTCTTGAGGAACACTATTTCTCTAATCCTTCCCTCGGGAGATTTAGGGTCAAAATCCCTGAGTACTATTATCATCTCCACTGATTGCTTAAACTTTCTTTTACCAGACCTCTCCAGCGCTTTCTTCAATGCATCTTCTAAAATAGTTTTATCTACCAGGACCATTTTAGTTTACACCTTCTCCCGCCATTTCTCCTTATACTTAGCCAGTATTGCATCGTATACGCCTTGGTCTATCTCTCTAGTAACTTCTTTTGGATCTTTTCCTTCCACCGTTATCCCAATGCTTCGAGCAGAGCCTAATATCATTTTAACAGCTGATTTAAGTGTTTTTGCGAGAATATGAGGTTTTTTCATTAATGCTATCTCTACTATCTTCTCGAAGGGAAGATCACCTATTTTAACATGAGCAGGATCTCCTGACGGTTTTTCTGCACCCACGGCTCGGAGCAAAAGTGTCGTTGTTGATGGTGGCTCTACCTCTATTTCATACTCTCGGGTCTCGGTATCAACTATTACTTTTACTGTGATCTCCATTCCTTTAAACAACTCTGTAGCTTTATTTATCCTATTTACTGCCTCTTCTACATTAAGCCCTAAATCCGATATTGCAGGAGCTATAGGAGGCGCGGGTTTAGCATTCCCGCCTTCTATCTTAAATGTAAGAGTCTTTTTGCGGGGCATTCTTAACCACCTGTCTTCTTCTTTAATGGTCTGACATAATCACCTGGTACAGTTATTTGGAGAGGATATGCTGCTTCAAGGACTTTTAGAACAACTTCATTTGTTGAAGACTCTATTCTAACTACAGTGGCTTTCATGCCTTTAAACGGGCCAGCAATGATCTCGACTTCCTCACCTTCATGAAGCAATTCTATAGTTGGTTTCGGCATAATGATGCCCTTTATCTCATCTTCACTCATTATCCCAGGAGCCTGACCTTTTACATGTCTTAAATCTCTTATAGCCGCATAAATTACATGAACACCTGGTGCCTCTAGAATAACATATCCTCTAACATCTGGGGGGACGATTATAGAGTATATGTTTAATGATTGGCTCTTAACTCTGGTCTCGAGTAGTAATGCTACGTTCAATTCTTGTCTAGCAGTAGTCCTTATAGCATAGAATGCGGGTGGCCTCTTAGCTTGCGGGACACTGATCTCCTCTTCTCTATTAGTATTGCTTTCAGCATCTTGCATAATTTTATACACCTCTAAGCATCATAGCCACAAGGTGTATTATGTATGCTATTGCACCAACTAGCGCGAATCCCAGGAATGTTAGCCGTGCTAGTAGTTTAAACTCTTCCTTATCAGGTTTCCTAGCTAAGATTATTATTGTACGCCAAGAACTTATTATTTCCCTTAATTTGCTAAAGATTAATGCTAAAGGCATTGTTAATCACTTTCCAGTAACATGCTTGTTCCTACTGGTCTTCATGTGAATGCTACTCTTAAGGTGAGAAATATAATATTAATTTACTTTTCGCTTGATACGACTTTGTTTACTATCCAGTCAGGGTCATATGGTACTAGATCGTCGTAATTCTGCCCTGTACCGAGAAAGTATATTGGTTTTCCCAATAAGCCAGCTATGCTTAATGCAACACCTCCTTTAACATCAGCATCGATCTTAGCCAGAACTATGCCGTCTACTCCTACTGCTTCTTCGAAGCTCTTGAGTTGTTCTATAGCATCATTCCCTGTGAGGGCGTCAAGAATGAGAATCTTTAGATTAGGTTTAGCTATTCTCACTATCTTTCTTAATTCTTCCATAAGGTCTTTGTCTACATGCATCCTGCCAGCAGTATCTATAAGTAGTACGTCATAACCTCGTGATCGGGAATGTTCTATCGCATCAAAAACTAATGCACCAGGATCACTACCATATTTGCCCTTGAGTATAGGGACTCCTACCCTTTTTGCATGGATTTCGAGCTGTTCCTGAGCTCCTGCCCTAAAAGTATCAGCAGCAACTATTAGTACTTTCAATCCCTGGTTCTTAAGCATATGAGCTACTTTAGCTATAGTTGTTGTCTTGCCTACCCCGTTGATCCCAAGAAATACTATGCGAACGGGTTTCTCACCTCTAGAGATACTCTCGCTAATAATGCTGACAAACTCTTTGCTAGGTAGAGATTTCCTTAATATTTGCTCAATGAGATCTCTGAGACGGTGAAGCACCTCGTCTTTTACTGATGATTTGCGTGAAATCCTTGTCCCAACTACATGTTTTTTAAGGGAGTCCAGGATGTCTTCAGCAATTTCATAAGCAACGTCTGCCTCTACAAGGCTTAATAAGAGCTCGTCTCTTAATGACTCTAAGTCTTTCTCACTAACTTCTCGCGTAGATATTTTATCCACTAGATCACTGAATATCCTCTTAAGTTTATCGAACATGATATAAGTCACCTCTCTTTTGGAAACCATTAGTTACAGCAGGCATTACTACTACTCAGTATCCTGAAGATCCTGTAGAAATAGTAACTCTTAGTCACTTATTTACCTTAAGATTATGTCCAGATTAATACCGTTCTCATCTTGATGCTTGTTCAGATGCTGCTCTTTGAAGAGAAGCAAGAAACTGCTGTATACCAGCATATCGTTTAGTAAGTTCATCAAGCACTTTCCTTGTAGATTCTAAATCTTTAACTAATGCTGATTCTACTTTGGAAAGATAATTCAAAGCAAAAGATGTGTCTACATACACGTATATATCTAGACCTAGATTAAGAAGAACCTTATCTCTTTCAACATCTTTTACACGTGCGAGTGAGAGGCCAAGCGTATCTAGCTTTACGATTATTTCTTCAGAGTCTTTACTTCTTGTCAGTGCATCGATACTATCTTTAGCCTTTCTAACCTCTGCTAGGATACTTGATATTCTGAGTGCTTGGTTTTCGTAAAAGTTGATATACTCTTTCAGCAATGTTGCTTCTGCTAAGAGTTGATCTATGCTGATTGTCCTTTCTTCTCTAGCTTGTTCACCCAACTTTTATCCACCTTTTTAGAGTCAAGAGTGCTTTAAGAGCTTGGTTTGTGACCTCTTCGGGACCTATCTCTTTTACTTCTTCGATTCGGATATGTCTCCTCCTAAGCTTGTGACGACTACCTAGCTCTGAATATACTTTCTCGATCACGTCCTCGGGTTTAACACCTGTGGCTTCTATGACGAATGGACGCCACTCAGGATTTCTATCGTGGCTTAGTAGCATTTTCCCTTTAATTCTGAAGATCTTGACATTGACCATTTCATCATCTCCTAAACACTTTTTCTATTCTAAGCAATTCGGGTCCTGTGGTTAACTCTCCCACTAATATACCTTTATTGTTTACAACTATGCCAGTACTTATAAATGATACACCAAAATTAACAGTACCAGGCTCTATGTCAACACCTAAAATAGATGAGACTATCTCTATTTCATCCTCTGTAGCTTCCGGGTATATTATGCCAGCTTTGTCGTTTGCAGTAATTATAGAGCCTACGGTTGGTATGCCAGCTATGGGTCTCTGATCATATTTCTCTACTCCCAGTATATTCATAAGTTCTTTTATTTTCTGAACAGGTATTTCGGGAAAACTCAGTATACCCTTGTTGTTAATAGCAAAAATGTTGCCGAGAGCGGTATACCTCGTGTCTAATACGTGTATCTTTGTATCAATTTGTGATTTAAGATATTGAAGCTCGTCTTCAGTAATTATAGATGGGACAAGAATCGCGTGATTATTCCCATTTATTAGTACTCCTATTATCGAAGTATAAGCTATGCGTGTCTCAATAATAGTTGTGCTAAGGGTCTTTTCTATTAACTTCTTTTTTGGCTCAGGAACGTTAGGCGGAATTATGGTATAATCATCATTAGAAAATATGTAAACTCCTATGTTTGAATTACCAAACAAGGATAATCTTTCTATCTGCATAGACTTGGTGCCTCCCGTGCACAAGAATTAATGCTAGCCTTTTTCCTGGGCTTTTCCAGCTAGTGAAACACGGGCTGTATTCTCATCTATTTTTTCGACAACAACCGTTATTTTTCTCGGAGGCTTCTCTATCCCCTGTTTCCATACTTCTTCGTTTACTGATTGATCTATGATTACATTTGGTGTCCCAAAGTGTCTCTCTACGAATTTACGTATATACTTAATGGCTCTAGCTGCTCTATTGGATCTTCTACCCCAGTATATCCTCTTTAGCGGAATTACGTATTCCATGGATTTCTTATCCTTCAACAGCTATCACCTACTAGGCTTTTAGCTTAGTCCTTCTCCAGTGTCTACGACGGACATGCGTCCTAAATTTGCCTAGAGTCCTAGCTATAACCCAGAGAGGGACAGCGCTGTTTTCCTTAAATGCTGCTGCAAGTCTTAGTTTTTTCCCTAAAGGCTTATTCCTAGCCATTGCTTACAACCCAGCCCTTAATCCTATACGTACTGTGTCTTTAAAAACATCTTACAAAGGGCTTTATTAACCCCTCTCTTATTTTTGCTTAAACCTTATTCTTATCTCCCTATGAGTCTGATGATATATCTGCTCTAGTAGTCTCTTGACCTCCTCATCCGTTATTGGCACCCTTATCCTACCTGCTTGCGCCAGTGTTATTAATTGATCTTCTATTGCTCTAGCAAGTTCTGGCCGTACAAGCCTAATATTAGATAATCTCTCACGCGCTTTAGGTGTTAGTATAGTTCTTAGAATCTCCTGTCTCCGTGCTTCCATAATCATCTGTTGCCGTCTTCGTTCTTCCTCCTCTAATCGTTTTTGAAGCTCTAATAACTTTCTTTGTTTTATAGCTTCTAACTCCTCGTCACTGACGTCATACGACATTGAGATCACCGCGAGCTACCCATTCATGTTACTACATTATTTCGAGATAGTTCTAGCTGAGTTCACAATATGTAAGTTATCACGTATTAACTTAACTATAGAAAGATTCTTGGAAACTTAGGCTTATTTCTTGTAATACTTAGCCATTTCGGGATTTTCTTTTAATACCTCTAAACTAACCTCATAAGCTATTCGGTCTAGAAGGCTCCTCCCTCTCGGAGATAATTTTCTACCTTTATTACCCTCTTTTATAACAAGCCCTGCCTTTTCTAGCTGTATCAGTATCTTCCTTATAATGGATCCCGAGCCTTTAGCAAAATGTGTTGGAGCGGAACCTCTATCCTTAGGTCCACCATAAACTGTTCTTAGTCTTTCAACGCCTACAGGTCTCCCATGCTTGTATAATTTTCTTAAAATTGATGCTACTCTTTTATACCACCAATCAGGATCGCTGGGAGGGTTTTCTCTTGAGACAGATGTTTTCACTGTATACGCCCATGGTGGGGGAGTTATCTCTGGATAATTCTCCTTTAAGTAAGCTGCCAGTCTTTCTATGAGTTTATCTGCTGGTACCTCTAATGCGGTAACCATAGTATCACCGCTACATAACTGCTTCCTAATAGCTCCTTAATATTTTTTAGCTTAGAATAATCGGTGTCACTCTTAACTAGTTTTTCGGTTCTTTACTCTAAGTATAAATGTGTAACCGCGGACCTCGACAAGCTCTGCCCCTGTCTTCTCTGCCACAAGCCTAGCTACATCTTTTCTACTAATCCCAAGAATCTCACGTGCTGATTTTAATACTCTTACTTTGATTATTCCTTTCTTTTTCAGTCTCTTTTTTATCTCGTTTACAACATTCTCGGAAAGACCATTTTTGCCTATGTTTATATCAGCTCTGCTATGTATAACTTCTGATAATCTTTGGGGTCTCCTTATTTTGATCATCTTAGACTATCTCCTGTCTTCCTGCTTAGAGACTTTTGATCTACTTGAGCCCTTATATGGATATCTTTTTATCCATCCGCACAACCTGCATTTTACCACCTTATAGGCAAACTTGCCTTGCCTTCTTAAACGTATAGTGGCAGTTACTCCTGGAACCAGCAGGATATAACAATTTTTACAAATACTTCTCTTGATATGCCTGGGTATCCTAATTCTATTAGCAAGAGATATTCGTAGAATTAATTCTACAATATCCCTAGTATATGTTATATTACCATTACGTAGCTCTTCGAGAGCCTTATTATACAACAACTTTATCCTTTGTAAACCAATATCTACCACTAATCTTCTACGTCTACTGCTGATCCTCCTGTTAGGCAACAGCATTGACCACTTGACAAAAATAAGTATCAGTGAACTAAATAATTTGTCTAACTCCGAACAAGCAATGAATAGGAGGAACGAGAAATTGCTCCACTTAATAATAGCAGAATCTTCCCTAGAGCTCATACCAGCAGAAATAGCCAAAGAGCCCGATGTAGTCAAAAGTGCCAAGAGGAGAAATAAGCCACCACAGAAGATTCTTCTCGACATTTCTTTACATTATAATGCTATGAGAAAATTAAAAAAGAGGGAAAAAAGAGGTCGCCCCGACATCATACATTTCACATTATTAACCATCCTTGAGACCCCACTTGTACATAGAAGCATAACTAAAATTTACATACATACAATAGATAACAAGGTGATTTTTGTACGACCTGATGTTAGATTACCTAAAAACTATAACAGGTTTGTAGGGTTGATGGAACAGTTGCTCGATAAGGGTAAGGTACCGCCAGGATCAAACAACCCGCTCCTCTGGGTTAAACATATGTCATTATCGGAATTATTATCATCAATAAACCCAGCAAAAGTTCTGATATTTACAGAGAGAGGTGAAAATGTCAGTCTAGATCGTTTAATTGAAGAAATTGTTTGGCTACTTAAAAGAAATATGGAAGTTGCGGTTATTGTAGGTGGTTTTCCGCACGGGGATTTTGAGAAAGAGACACTAAAACTGGGAACTAATGTAAGCATATACAGTGGAAAACCCATGAAAACATGGCATATTGTATGTAGACTAACAACTTTGCTAGAGAAAAAACTTGACCTATTCTAAGCTTTCTCGCAGGCTTTCAACAAAAGTAAAAGCTTGGATAAACATTTTAAAATATTGTAAAGCACTACTAATGCACGTGCATCAAGAATTTTCAGTTTAATAATGTTTTCAGCTTCATTGGTTATCACACCAACTATATTACTGTTTTTGGAAAAACCAGAAAATTCCCAGTATTTATCCAATTGGTCTCCAAGCCTATGGTAGGTTTTTTCTAGAGGTATGTATGCTTGTCTAGCTGGAACAAGCGACCCTCTCTGTCCCTTTACCACCTTTCTTGCAGCTGTAAGAAGAAAGCATATGTTTAGTTTTATCTTCTGTAATAAGGGGTTAAGTGAGAATCTGCATCTTAAATTATAGTAAGGTACAGACAACAATGTACGATCTATCTTTGCTAGAACCTTAGAGTACAACAGGTAGTAATTTTTAGCTCTAGGTTCTATCATTAGCGCGTAGTCAAAATATGGTGGATAAAGAAAGGGTGTAATCAAGGGATGTTGAAATGCAACTAGCCAATTCAACATTCTTGATCCTACTAGATACCTTCTAAATAAACCTAAGGGGGTTTTCTCTTTAAACTGTAATAATTTATAGATCAAGTCTTTTCTCCAAGACTCCAGTACCGAGTAAAAGTCCTTAGAATACCTGGAGTAGTCGTATCTTGAAATAGCCAAAGATGCTGCTTCTAATAAAGTCTTAGGTTCTTTCCATCTAAGTCTGCCAAGTGGAGCTAGTGTCTTATCCCCTCCTGTACCGTTTGCTAAGGCTATATTATTGCTGATGCTATTAGTTTGAAGCACGCCGAGCATTCCTGAAAGCATTTTATCCAAATTCTCTTCACTAGGATTGTGATATACTATTTCATGCTTAAGACCTAAAATATCTGCTACCTCTTTCGCAATCTTAACCTCATCGGGATCTGTTGTTGGTGACCTCGTTGTAAAAGCCTCTACATCTACCAATCTCAATTCTTCATTAGCTTTAGCTAGAACTGCTGAGACAGTTCTAGAATCAAGACCTCCACTAAGCCCTATTCTAATCTTATTAGCACCTTTTTCGCTTGCCCAGCTTAGAAAAGCTTTTCCGCCATTCAGTAACAAAGAAACTAGTTTATCTGTGTCGGGGGGAAGAAGTTTGTCGTAATCCGTATATTCTTTTGTTTCTATATTTAGCCCCGGCGTTATAGTAATGTTAGAGCCTAATGAGAGTTTTCTGACACTAGGGTGTATTTCATCATTCTCTATGGGATAGCCTTGAATAATCTGACCCACTATATATGCAGGGTTTATGTTAAATCCTTCAAATAAGGCCGCCGATAGCAATACAGGGATGTTCCAAGGAGAGAGTACAACAATGCCATGTTTTCTCCATACATAGAGATGCGTTGAGTAATAAGGTGTTTTAGGTATATTTATGTGTACACTAGTATCAACCTTGATACGAAGAATCATGCTATCTTTACTGAAGGCTGAGGGAAATCTTACACCATATTCAATTACATTGTTCTCATACTTAAAATCATAGTCTAACCCGCCGGTTTTCCCGCATGCAATAAACAAGTCCTTCTTTACATGATAGGGTTCTATACTAGTATTCGTAACAATATTGGTTAATCCTCTTAATACATGGTCTAATCTATTTAATAGTTCATAACCTATCTGATCAGCATTGTCTTTCAAAGACCATACTATAATGGGAAAAGGCAATTTTGTATGCCTCTCGGCTATTAAAGTTCAAATAGCAGCTAGTCTAATTAGTCTTTTACTATTTTCATTCATTTGCACAATATATAAGTAATGAGAAAGAGTTAGTTGTACTAGTAGTGCCGCGGCCGGGATTTGAACCCGGGTTTCCCGCCAGGCTGGTATTCTTTAAAGCCTGGACACGGGCTCGAGAGGCCCGCATACTTGGCCGGGCTATACTACCGCGGCTCTCGTGATATTTGCTTGCTTCTAATCACCTTAATATATCTTATCGTAAATTCTGATAACTCTTTGCGGTGTGACAATATTTCTATCACTATTATTATCTGCGAGAAGTCTATAAGTAAAATACTGCCCCTATCGCTTTTTGCAAGGATTAAGAAGGGAAGCAACATCTTGCTAGTCTCAGGCATGCCTATAATTATTGTCGCGTAGTTCGCTACTATTATGAGAATAGCTAAGGCAATAACAAGGTATCTCATTTCTCTTCTACTACTATCTATGGTCTTAGCAAATGCGTAGGTTATTAGAAGCAGTGCTAGCACAGCATTTAGTATCAAATGTCGAACACACCTTGTATATATCCTGTATTAGCCCGGAGTGGTGCGGCGGCCGGGATTTGAACCCGGGATCACCGGCTTGGGAGGCCGGCGTCCTAGTCCAGGCTAGACGACCGCCGCAACCAATAATACTGAAACTCTACGTGCTATTTTAAATTTAACCCGTGGAGTCTTTCTAAGTGTTTCTTACATTGATTACAGAAATCATCGCCTTTTTCATCAACCTCGTCAAGACTGTTGCTAAAACTCATTACGCATTCTCTATTAGCACAGTGATGTAGGCCAAGTAGGTGTCCAAGCTCGTGCAGGGTTTCTTTCTTTAGTCTTGACAAAAACTTGCTGGTCTCGTGATTCAGTGTTTTAAGCCTCCTGGTGTATACTGCTGCAACTCCACGTGTAGGGTCAGCTTGTCCGAATACAAAGTTTAGGCCAGGCACATAAGCATCGACATCCGCTATGCCTATCACTAAACAATTGATATCAGAGTAGATTTTGGATAACCATTCTAGAAACAACCAGCTTTTATATTGTCTTCTACGCCAATCAAAAGTCTGGAGTGGAGGTTGAAGCCTTGTTGGTGAAAGGATTATGTCGAACCCGTATCTCTCCAACTTTTCCCCGAGATGATCCGCCACAGCTTGGAGTTCTCTGTACCCGAAGTCTGCTAATGGTTGTATGACAATGGTCTTAGCAGCAACCATGTGTATCAAACCTTTAGTTTTCATAAGATGCCACTTTTTTGGTATATTTAAATATCTACTACAAAAGTCAATATATAACAGTTATTTACTTTCTTAATCGACATCTCCGCGTAAGTCATTGCTTTGACTATAGTTCTATGCTCGTGGCGCTCTGGGTCAAATCTCTCGCCATACACCTCTGCTTCTAATTTGTATTCGTCTTTCTCCATGTAAATGTGTTTGACTTTGAAATCTGTAAAGACCAGTCCTTCTGTATCATGATAGAATAGTAACTCCTCTATCCACTTATACAGCAAGTTTTCTAGATCAAATCCCTCCACAGCTATTGCTACCTTTCTTAACGGTTTTACTCTCGAAGTATCTGTTATTATCTCAAATACTGCTTTCCCAGCCCAAGCGAAAGCTTCCTCTAATGTTCTACCACTAGCTATTACAAGGATATCCGCCGTGTGTTCCTCGTGTCTAAAACCTCCACATTTACTCTCCAAAAAACACTCACCTATATTATTTCAAACAAGTCGCAAAGACCAATAAATGTTATAACTCAGTAGGTATAATGTTAGTTCTTAGATCCTTTAATGATGAAAAGAGGGTCTCTTGAGCACTAGATGAAGAGAGCTGGAAATGCTGAATATCGCTAAAACATATGTGTAGGTAAGAAAGTTTATTAGCTCCAAAAACAAAGATGTGTGGGCTGGAGATGTTCTTACTATGAAGTTTTGCCCTAAGTGTGGAAACATTATGGTACCTGTTGAGAGGAAGAAAACCAAAGTAGTTCTAAAATGTAAAGCGTGCGGCTATACCCTCTCTGTCCCATTAAAGGAAGCAAAAGGCTATGTAATGCGCGAGCCCGTTAGTAAGAAGGCAAGAGTAATCACGACTTCTAAGGTTAGCGAGCCTGCTAAGGCTTTAAGAAGAGCTGAAGAGAAAGAGCATGAGATAGATACATATTATGAAGTAGTACTTGATCTCATGCAGGAAGAAGAGTACTCTGAGAGCGAGTAAAAATGTTTAGGAAATGCATTGTTTTTCCCTTTGGCATATATGCTACTAAATCAGGCCTAATGCTTTCAACTCTTTACTAGCTTCCTCGATGTCTTTGTGCGTGTCTATACTCTTCCAGAACACATCACTATACCTAACTGCTAGTATCTTATGTTCCTCCGCAAGTCTCGGAAAAGCTGTTTTCTCTATATCTCCTTTCTCAGGAATGTAATTGAAAACTTGTGGACGCATAGCGTAAATACCAGCGTTTATCCAGTAGTCCTTCAATAACGGCTTTTCTATGAACTCTTCGATTAAATCATTCTCTCCTATCCTGAGGATACCATAAGGGCTTCTAAGAGGCACTGTTGCTATAGCTACAAGCTTATCTTCTTGCTGTTTAAGTCTCTCGATTAGAGGTGTGGGATCAATATTTGTTAATATATCTCCGTTTAGTACAAGAAAGATCTCGCTGCCCTCGCCTAGTATATGCTCAGCATTTTTTAATGCACCTGCTGTCCCTAGCGGCTCGTCTTCCACGACATATGATATCTTTATCCCAAACTTACTACCACTTCCAAAATACTCTATTATCTTCTCCTTCAAGTAACCGACAAGGAAAACTACTGTTGATACACCGTGTCTTCTGAGCCATTCTACCTGCCATTGAAGTATGGGCTTACCAGCCACTTCGATTAATGGCTTGGGCCTGTCGATAGTTAATGGTCTTAACCTCTTACCATAACCACCAGCAAGTATAGCTGCTTTCATAATTCAACCACCTCGTCAAACGATAATAATTTAGTAGTAGGGTTATGCCGCCGCGGGGATTTGAACCCCGGACAACCCGGTCTTCAGCCTCGCCGGACGCCCGTGCCAGAAGCCGTGTTTTTCTTTTACAGATATTGTTATTAAACTTTATCCACCAACTCATCGTATAGCCAGACATGCTTACTA
>CAZCAU010000040.1:0-14141 GCA_964496855.1 uncultured Desulfurococcales archaeon | reverse complement strand
AACTTTCTTATTCAATGGGTAGCCAGCTGGAGCAACTGCTTTGACTACTACAGCAGTATCCTCTCTTACCCTAAGAGCAGCTCCAGCAAGCTTGCCTCTGGCAGCTCTATCTAGTAGGTCCAAGAAATCACTCTGAATCAGGGGTAGCATACACGATATCTCCGGGTCCCCGAAACGGCTATAAAATTCTATAAGTGTTGGGCCCCAGATACTAGTAAGCATCATTTGTCCAGCAATAGCACCCCTATATACAGCCCCGACTTCTCTCTGCAACGCCTCTATACTCTTCTTAACTATCTCTATGCTCTCCTTATACTCTTGGATTTCTAGAAACGGGGGTACCCAGCCGGGCCCGGCTATGCTACCCATGCCCCCTGTTTCCGGACCTAGGTCTAAGCTGAAAGCATGTGGATAGTCCTCTATAGCTGGTAAGGGGAGTACTGTGGAGCCATCAGTTATGGTCATAACCGTGTACTCTACACCCTCAACTCTCTGCTCAACAAGTATCTTGTACTCTATATCGCTATACCCGGACATGATCTCTTTATAGAGTTTCTCCACGTACTCTTTCTTAACACGAGACCTATCCTTAGCAAGATATGCTTGTAGATCCTGGAATACCTTGACACCCTTACCACCAGCTTGTCTTGCAGGCTTCACTACTACATCGCCAGCCATCTCCATGTACTCGCTCGCGCTCTCCAGGTCTTTGAATGCTCTGTAGACTAGTCTTCCAGGAATATTGTACTTCCACATCAGTTCTCTAGCAAATACCTTGCTACGCTCTATCTCGGCAAGCCTAGAGGTTGCACCAAAGACTATGAAGCCTTTCTCGAGCAAATAGTCGACAACACCTAAGAACTGTGGCTCTTCTGGCCCTATGACTACTAGGTCTGGAGACACACTCTCCGCAACTCTGCCTACATCACTGGGATTATTAACATCCACTATGCTTATCCCACCATTAGTAGTCTCTGCGAGTCTTTCAAGCCCAGGGTTTAGATGAGGAGAAGCAACATAGATCCTGGGCTCCATACTACTCCTGCTAATCATTAATCCTATAGCATGTTCTCTTCCACCACCGCCTACTATTAATACCCTCACATACCTTCACCTCACCTACCTAGACATTGTGTGCACAAGTGTATGCCATGCTTCTTGGCAGTCTCTTCTAACACGTCTAATGGTATCCATGAGAGCGTGTCGGCTTCTATGTACTTGAGAATAGTATCGTCATCTAGATTAGCAGCTAATAATTCTTCTCTAGAAGCTATGGGGCCGCCGTAGGGGCATTCCCTAGTAATTTTGGGACTAGCTATTAAGAGATGTACTTCTCTCGCACCCAGTCTATTTCTCAATATCTGTACTATGGTCTTAGCAGTAGCACCTGTGACCAAGCTATCATCAATTACTGCTACACGCTTCCCCTCAAACACGCTCTTGATAGGATTCATTTTAAGCTGTATAGCTATTACCTTGTCTAAGACATCTTGTCTTAAAGCAGATCTTGCACGCGTACCAGTAGCTACAAAGCCTATCTCAAGCTTTTTCCCAAGTACTTGAGAAAATCCTACAGCATAAGGCAACGCGGTCTCAGGTACCCCTACTACACTATCTATTTCTTTATCAAACAATCTTGCCAGGGCTTCTCCAAGAGCTTTACGGAACGAGTATACTTCGACACCATCTATGACAGAGTCGTGCCTACACAAGTATATTGGTTCTAACGCGCATAACCTTATATTAGGAGAATACATGATCTTCTCTGTCTTGACAAGGTACTGGTTAACGTATAGGGCTTCCCCAGGCTCTAGGGGTCTCCGCGGCTCACCACCTATTATCTCGATAGCAGGGGTCTCAGAAGATGATATCATCATGTCAAACCCGTATCCCCCAACAACCATGGGTTTGATGCCAGGAGGGCTCCTGAAGACTATTAGTTCTCCTCTAGAACTAATAATCGCGAGAACATGTACAGGTATCTTGGCCTCCGCGTACACTTTTCTAAAAGCTTCGAGCAAGCTACTACTCTTCTTATATGTGTCGAGAAGCTGTTCTGCTACTAGCTCTAGGGAGTCGTTACTGTTCCTATAGGGATCCGCGATTATAGCTATGGAGTCTCTACCTGTCTCAAACAGCACTGCTGGCTCTGGGCTTGGAGAACCAGTATATGCGCCGGCAACACCTATGTGCCCGCTTATTTCTGAGAAAATACTTGGCTCAAGACTATCCAGGACGTGCTCTACTATGTTATTATCCTCAATAGTATATACTCTAAATGTGTCAGGTCCTCTATGTTGTAGAGCTAGTAGTCCGTAGTATAGGTACTTGCCTATTCTCCACGTGTTGTCGAAGGCGTATATACTAATTATTCCATTAACCATTATCTCACCGTCCTAGCAAAGATTTTCTCTAGTTGAGAAATATCCATGTTAGAGAACGGGTAGACTCCTGAGAAGCAAGCCATGCATAACGAGGGTATCCCCACAGCTTTCTTAAGATTCTCCAAAGAGTTGTACTCTAGAGTATCAGCTCCTATCTCTTCGGCAATCTCGTTAATACTCCTAGTTCTAGACGCTATTAGTTCTCTCCTAGTAGGGAAATCAATGCCCATAAAGCACGGGTACCTGACTGGCGGACTAGCTATTCTCACGTGTACCTCCCTAGCACCATGCATGCGTAGAACTCTTATGATACTCCTCATAGTAGTCCCTCTTATCAAGGAGTCATCCACAAGCACTATTCTTCTACCCTGCACGGAGTCACGTATAACACCATACTTGACATCAGATACTAGTTCTCTAAGACCTGGTGGCATTATGAAGCTTCTACCAACATACCGGTTCCTCATAAGACCTTCATCAAATGGTAATCCGGTACTCCTGCTATACCCTAGTGCAGCACTTCTACCACTATCAGGGACTGGTATTACAAGATCAGCTTCGACAGGAGCAGTGATGCCTAGGAGTTCCCCCATTCTAACCCTGGCAGTATGCACCTGTATGCCATTAAAGAAAGAATCTGGCCTAGAGAAGTACACGTATTCGAAAACGCAAGGCGTAGGCACAGTCTTTCTCCTAGCAGTAGTAGTTTCAACGCCTTTTCCATCAAAAGACACTATCTCTCCAGGGCCAAGCTCTGTCCATTCATATAGCCTAGCCTGCTCTAGCGCGGGAGTCTCGGATGCAGCAGCGAATACTTTGCCTGTATACGAGTATGCTAATGGCTTAAACCCGTGGGGATCTCTTGCAATCACTATTCTTGGCTCACTTGTTAACACTACGACACTATAGCTTCCAATAACATAGTCTGCCAACTGCTTGACAGCTTCAACCACATCACCATTGTTGTCAAGTGTAAGCTTGTAGAGCAGGTGTGCGAGCACTATTGTATCATTAGCATTATCGCTCTTTACACCGATCTTAGCTCCTAGCTCCCGGTAATTTATGATGTTTCCATTAAATGCTATTGATATCCTAGGCTTCACGCCTATCTCTACCGGCTGTGACCCATAATCCATGAAACCGCCACTAGTAGAGTATCTCACATGCCCTATAGCGTGCGCGGATCCCGTGTCTCCTAGGTTTTCAAAAGGCACTGCTTCTACTACGAGACCCCTACCCTTGATAGTCTTGACTCTTCCTTGTTTATTTATGAAGCTTATCCCAGCCGACTCCTGCCCCCTGTGCTGGAGCTCAATAAGCATCCTGTATATCTTGGGGACAGCGCTTGGACCATAATATGCAGCTATACCACACATGCCTATGTCTCCTCCAAGACTTTCTCCAAGGTATTGAAGTACAAGTCCTCTACATCTCTCAGCTCTAGAGAAGCAACCTGGCTACTACCATTAACTACTCTCATATGCTCAGAACCCGGTACCTTGCCAATCAATGCTACATCTATGTCTTTGCCAACAGCTTTCCTAAGTACATCGTTATAATCATCAGGCCTTACCTCAACAACGTATCTTGCCTGGGTCTCCGAGAACAAAAGCTCGTCAAGCCTTCTACAAGCATACGAGGGTATTTTCCTAGCATCTAGCTCGAATCCCATACCTCCATGGATAGCCATCTCTATGATAGCTACAAGTATCCCTCCTATAGAGATATCATGAACTGATACCACGAGATCTTCTCGTATAAGTTCGTGGATAAAACTAGCTATGCGTAGCTCGTTAGCAGGCCTAGGTACCGGTACTTCTCCTCTCTCTAATCCATGTATCCTGTAAAGATACTCTGTACCGCCAAGCTCTGGATACGTAGCTCCGAGTACTAGTACCAGGTTACCATACTCTTTGAAACTCATTGTGCGTGTCTTTGTAACATCATCTACTCTCCCAACACCAACTATAGTAGTAGTTGGCTTGACCTGCTTGCCTGTTGCCTCGTCCTCGTTGTAGAAACTAACTTTTCCACCAACAACAGGTATCCCGAGCTCCTTGGTCATCCACGCGACTCCTTTAACCATCTGCTCGAAATACCAGTAGTGCTCAGGCTTCTCGGGGTTACCAGCGTTTAGCTCATCAACTATTGCGATAGGGATAGACCCTACTGCTACAAGGTTGCGATAATTCTCAGCAACACTATTTGCTGCCCCCCTAAATGGGTCGAGTAATGTATACCTAGGATTAGCATCACCCTTAACAGCTAGGCCGCGCAGACTTCCATCTAGTAGTCTCAGAACAGCAGCATCTGCTTCACCAGGTTTAATAACAGTCCTTACTCCTACCTCGTAATCATACTGTTCGTAAATCCACTTCTTAGAACAGATATTAGGAGACGATATAAGCTTGAGAATGACATTCTCGTAATCGGTGGGCTCCGGGATGCTACTAATACTAGTATTATTCATGAATACTTCTCTAGGAACCCTGGACTCTCTCATAATAGCGCGTGGTCTAGCCAGAGCTTTGGCTGGCACATCTGCAACTATCTTCTCGCCATAGTATACCTTTATTCTCCCGGTATCGTCGAATAAGCCTATAACGCTGTAATCTACACCATATTGTTCGAGAATATTCTTCACAGCTTCTAGCCTAGTCTTATCTGTTACAAGCATCATCCGCTCCTGGCTCTCAGAAACTAGGAGTTCTAGGGGTGTGAGCCCTTCCTCTCTAACATGTAGCTTATCTAGGTACACGACTACTCCTAGATCATTATCAGCAGCGGTTTCCGAAATAGCTGTTGTAAGACCTCCTCCTCCAAGATCCTTAATGTACTTGACAAGCTTCCTGTCTACAAGCTCTCTTAGAGAGTCTATTAATAGTTTCTCGAGAAGCGGGTTGCCTACCTGGACTGCTGGTAAATCTTTATCACTGTCTTCTGCTAGTGGTCTTGAAGCAAAACTACTTCCTAGCATCCCGTCGCGCCCAGTAGTGTTCCCAGCTATTATAATCAGGTCTCTAGCTTCTATTCTCCCTCTTACAAGTTTGTCAGGGCTTGTCACTCCTATGCATGCAACATTGACGAGTGGTTGCTTGTTAAAAGAGTAATCAAACCAGGTGTCACCAGCAACTGTTGGTATCCCCACGCGGTTGCCGTAGTCGCTTATACCTTTTACAATATTCTTGATAAGCCAGACAGCATGGCTATTGCTAGTATCACCCATGTATAGCATGTCTAGTAGAGCTATCGGTGTAGCGCCAAGAGTGAGTATATCGCGTATAATACCTCCAATACCAGTAGCTGCCCCGTTATAGGGATCAATGGCTGATGGATGATTATGGCTCTCAATCTTGAATACAACTACTACTCCAGGAAATAGCTCTACGGCTGGCGCGTCTCTCCCAGGCCCTATTATCACGTGTGGAGCATCTGTAGGCAATAATTTGAGTAAGAGCCTGCTACTCTTATACGAGCAGTGCTCGCTCCACTGTGCCTCGAACATAGCTAGTTCTTCAAGCGTAGGCTCTCTTCCCAGAATGCTCCTTATCTCATTTACTTCTTCTCTAGACAACACCATTTCATCACCAGCCTTTCTTCAATGCATGAGCTAGGCTACGGAATATGATGGCTCCATCATTAGAGAAGCCCTTGGGTACAAGTACTGGCTCAGAAGCTCTCTCAGGATGAGGCATGAGCCCTAGTACTGTTCCCCCTCTATTACCGATCCCGGCTATGCTGTACGAGCTCCCAGGTAGATTATACCCTTCTACATACTCTAGGAGTGGTGCATAGCGTATTTTTTCACGATAATCTTGTTCATCAATATAGTACCTGCCCTCAGCATTAGCTATGGGCATCGATAATACTTGCTTATCCTCTAAGCCTAGCAACCAGGGACCTCTAGGATTCCTTACTCTCACCTTAACCCATCTACACACAAACTTGCCCCGAGTGTTCCCTAGAAAGCCTCCAGGCAATAATCCTGCTTCAACAAGTATCTGAAAACCATTACATATACCAAGTACTGGTAACCCGTTAATAGCCTCTTCAATTATCTTCTCCATCGTTGGTGTCCTCGCGGCTATGGCGCCTGCTCTCAGCCAATCACCATAGCTAAAACCGCCTGGAATTATGATAGCATCATATTGTCCAGGAGAATAATTGTTGAACCAGACTATGTCAGCATATAGTCTAGCAATATTTTTCACAGCCCAGGCTACATCATAATCACAATTAGTTCCAGGGAACTTAACTACTGCTACTCGTGCCACGGAGCCTCAGCTCAGCGTCATGAACTACTGGGTTGTATATCCTGAGTTTTCTACACAGTTCCCGCACAATGCTAAGTGCTTCTTCTCCACCACGAGCCTTGACTGTGAATACGAGATACTTGCCTGATCGTACACGGACAACATTGTCATAACCCTGCCTAGCCACTAAGTGTTTGTGTATAGTTTCCCCCTCAGGGTCTCTCGCAACCTTCTTATTCGTTATTATTACCTCAACATCGTAGCTCATCAATACTAACACCTAGTCCTAGCCTCTCTGCGAGTTCCAGGTAAGCTTGTAAAAGATCTTGGGGAGAGCCGCCCTTCCTATACACTTCTTTATCAAGATGCTTCCCGCCAACCATTACTCGGAAACTATCACCAGTTATCTCGTCTGCAAGGACTAGTTCTCCATTCCTGTCTCTACCAAATTCTAGCTTGATATCAATCAACATAAGGCCATGTTTTTCGAAAAGTTTTGTAAGAGTACTCGTAGCTTTTAACGCGAGTTCTCGGATCTTACCAAGTTCTTCATTGCTAAGTAATCCTGTTCTAAGCATGTCTTCGGGGAGTATCAGGGGGTCATGCAAGGCATCATCTTTTAAATGGAATTCTAGGAGCGGGGGCTCTAGTTTCTCTAGACGCTTATACAAGGGCATCCTCTTTAGTAAAGAACCATAGGCATAATTCCTAACAACGACCTCTACAGGTATCATATCTAGCTTCTTAACTACTAAGCGTCTACACCCATCATAGTCTATATAGTGTGTAGGAATACCCTGTTCTTCAAGTATCTTGAAGAGATATGCCGATATCCGAGCGTTTAGAACGCCTTTACCAGGTAAAACATCTTTCCTAGCACCATCAAATGCTGTTACAGAGTCTTTGAACTCGAGCACTAGTGTCTCATTATCCTCGCCAAGATATACGCGTTTACTCTTTCCTTCTCTAACAAGTTTGGAGCCCAACTAAGCCAACCCCAGATTTTATGTCTTTCTGAAGGGTTACTCTTCTAATTAAATTTTTCTATATACATGTGAATAAAATTGATTTACGTAAATCAAGATATTACTATGAGAAAAATTTAAGCCCTGCAACGCGTCGACTAGACCTTGGAGAAGGATGCTAAGATGCAGCTCGAAGAGATTCTTGAGAAGTATGATTCAGATAAACTAACTATAACGACTCTTGGAAGCCATTCTGCTCTACAAATACTACATGGGGCTAAGAAGGAAGGGTTTAGAACTAGCCTTATAGTAGTTCCTAGCAGGTTCTGGTTTTATGAACAATTCAAGCACCTAATAGACGAGTTCATAATTATTGATAAATGGAGCGATATATGTAGAGACGATATCGTGGCTAAGCTACAGAGGTCTAACTCTATCCTTGTTCCTCATGGAAGCTATGTCGAGTACGTCGGGTTATCCTGTGCAGAGGGGCTCCGAGTACCAATATTTGGTTTAAGAAGAATATACTCCATAGAGGCTAGTCAGAAGAAGAAAATGGAGTTATTGAGAAAAGCTGGTATCAAGACTCCGCGCGAATACAGGCTTGGCGAACCATTTGAGGGATTGGTAATAGTGAAGCTGGGGGGAGCCAAGGGTGGTAGGGGGTATTTTATTGCATCAACCCCTGAAGAAGTCGAGAAAGGCGTAAACAAGCTGAGAGGAAAAGGACTTGTAGACGAAGTAATAATCCAGGAGTACGTTATTGGTGTTGCAGCATATTATCACTTCTTCTGGAGCCCTGTTCTCAACAGATTAGAGATACTAGGGATGGATATAAGGTATGAGTCTAACGTTGATGGCTTAGCAAGGATACCAGCAGAGAAAGTCTCAGAGCTAGGAATAATCCCCTCATTTTCTGTCGTGGGCAATAAACCCTTAGTACTACGCGAGAGCCTGCTACCAGTAGTTCTTGATTATGGTTTCCGCTTTGTAAACACCACTAAGAAGCACATACCGCCGGGGATCATAGGGCCTTTCTGCCTAGAGAGTATTATAACAAAGGACCTGGATATCATTGTCTTCGAGTTCTCTGGCAGAATAGTTGCCGGGACAAACCTGTATCTATCGGGTAGCCCATACTCATACCTGTACTGGGATGAGCCTATGAGTACTGGTAGGAGGATAGCTAGAGAGCTAAAACTAGCTGTGGATAAGGGCGTCTTAGGACGAGTATTGACGTGAAGAAAAATAGTGATGAAAGAAAAAGACTTGGTTTTAGTTTTAGACTACTTCTTCTCGTACTCTACTAGTTTCTTTACAGCATTGACTATCTTTTCCTCGCTGGGAATCCATATCTTCTCTAGTGCTGGGCTGAATGGTATAGGCACGTCTGGGGGAGTTACTAGTTTGACAGGAGCTTTTAGATGATCAAATGCCATGCTTACAGCAATAGCTGCGATATCTGTTGCAAAACTCGCTCTCGGGTATCCCTCGTCCACCACTACTAGTCGTCCAGTCTTCTTTATGGATGCTAGTATGGTGTCTACATCAAGAGGCTTTAGTGTCCGTGGATCTACTACTTCAACACTAATACCCTCACCTTCTAGCTTCTCCGCAACACTCAGAGCTTTATGAACCATTGCAGCTGTCGCGACGATCGTGACATCTTTCCCTTTTCTCTTGATATCGGCTACGCCAAGCGGTATCTCGTAGGACTCCTCGGGTACTGGGCCTTTAATATCGTAGAGTAGCTTATGCTCTATGAATACCACTGGGTCGTCGTCCCTTATGCTAGAAATGAGTAAGCCTTTGGCATCGTATGGTGTAGAGGGCATCACTACTTTTAGACCAGGCACGTGTATGAATAATGCGTGGAGAGACTGGCTATGTTGAGCAGCGGCTGAGAAGCCTGCTCCACAAGTAGTCCTGATAACAACAGGTACTTTTGCTTTCCCGCCAAACATGTATCTATTCTTAGCAGCCTGGTTAAAGATCTGGTCATAAGCTACTCCTAAGAAGTCTATAAACATTAGTTCCACGACGGGTCTTGCAAGACCAGTAATAGCTGCTCCAACAGCTGCTCCTATAAAGCCGCTTTCAGCAATAGGTGTATCACGTACTCTCTCGGGCCCGTACTTCTTGTAGAGCCCAGCAGTAACACCGAATATGCCTCCGTAAACACCGACGTCTTCACCCATGACTATTACTTTTGGGTCCCTAGCCATCTCCTGGTCTAATGCCTCGTTAAGAGCTTCTCTAAAAGTAATTATTCTCTCACTCATGGTTCCCACCCCTAGATAGGCCATTCCCATATAAGCCAGCCTTTTGTCGGCGTAGCAAAGACATCACTGTAGAGATCACTGGGCTCTGGGTATGGGCTCTTCTCTGCAAACTCTATTGCTTCTACTACTTCACGCTTCACCTTCTCATCAATGTTCTTCAGCTCTTGCTCAGTGACTATCCCCTTATTTAGAAGTTTTTCAGCAAAGAGCTTGATAGGATCCTTGTTCTCCATCCACCATTTTATCTCGTCTTCAGATCTATAGATTTGCGGATCTCCCTCGAAGTGTCCTCTAAACCTGTACGTCTTAGCCTCTATGAGTGTTGGTCCTTTCCCCCTCCTAGCTCTCTCAATAGCTTCTTTTGCAACCTCGTACACTGCTAGCACGTCTTGCCCATCAACACTGACTCCTGGTATCCCATAGGCTGCTCCTCTCTCAGCAACACTCTTAATAGCTTGTTGCTTAGAGTATGGTAGTGATATCTGGTACAAGTTATTCTCACAAACAAACACTACCGGTAATCTCCAGATGGTAGCCAGGTTTATTGCTTCATGGAAGTTCTGCTGATTAGATGCGCCGTCGCCAAAGAAGCTCACAGCTATGCGATCTGTACCAGCTAATTTAAAAGCTAATGCGGCGCCAACAGCGTGTGGTATGCCTCCACCAACTATACCATTAGCACCCAGCTCGCCTATCTCTAGATCTGCTATATGCATTGAGCCACCTTTACCCTTGCACGTCCCTGTCTTCTTACCCATGAGCTCAGCCCAGAGCGCTTTGAGGCTACCACCCTTAGCTATGAAGTGTCCATGCCCTCTATGCGTACTAGATATGTAATCGTCATCTCTGAGATGAGCCATCACTCCTACGGCTACGGCTTCCTCTCCTATATAGAGATGCACGAAGCCCGGAATTTTGGCAGCTGCAAAGTACTCGGCTACGCGCTCCTCGCTCCGCCTTATCCTGAGCATCATTTCGTACATCCAGAGAAGTCTCTCCTTAGGGATCTCTTCCAAAGACAAGGAATAAGACACCCTGTTAACACACTATTAGCAATATATGAATTTGATCTGAAATAAATAAGATTTATCTACATTATTCTTTAAGAGTAAACTTTTATCTAGCAAGCACATAATTCTATGAATGGTGGCCTTCTTTGTCAACTGTTAATGTAGTTATGCCTAAGCTCGGCTTAACCATGCAGACAGGTGTTATAACAAAATGGTTTAAGAAGGAAGGCGACAGAGTAGAAAAAGACGAAGCAATAGCGTCTGTAGAGACCTCAAAGATTACTGGCGAGATAAAGGCACCTGTTAGCGGTGTACTAGTCAAGATTCTCAAGAAAGAAGGTGAGGAAGTACCTGTAGGCGAAGTTATAGCTGTAATCGAGGAGAAGTAGGTGGTGAGCTCTGAGTAAAATCAAGATAGAAGACGAAGCCCAGATTCTCGCGGAACAGTATGATATAGATTTATCCAAGATAAAAGGAACAGGACCTTATGGCCTGATCACACGAGCTGATATTGAAGAGTATATAAGAGAGAATTTTCTACCACGTGTTAAGGAGAAGAAGCCTCTCCACGGTATTCGTAAGATAATAGCTGATAGGCTTGGCAAGAGTTATCGAGAAGCAGTACATGTTACTATGAATATGGAGGTTATTCTCGATAACCTTGTTAAACAGAGGAGTCTTCTCGGCGAAAAGCTCAGAGAGCAACCATCTTACACGCTGCTTATAGCTAAATGTACTGCACAAGCCTTACGTGAGCATCTCGAGGTAAACGCTGCTCTTGAGGGGAACGAGATCATAATTTATGATACTATTAATATCAACATAGCTGTTGACACGCCTTTCGGGCTCCTTGTACCCGTTATCCGGAGAGTTGATGAGAAACCCATAGATGTTCTACTAGCCGAGTACAAGGACGTTGTTGAGAGAGCCCGTGAAGGCTTATTAAAAGAGAAGGATATTATAGGCGGTACATTCACCATAACTAACCTAGGCATGTTTGATATAGATAGCTTCACACCAATAATAAACCCGCCTCAGGCAGCCATTCTCGGAATTAATAGGGGTGTAAAGAAGCTGCTTGTCACAGATACTGGGGAGATAAAGATAGCTACAGTAACTACTCTCTCATTATCATTTGATCACAGGATACTAGATGGTGCACCAGCAGCCAGGTTTTTGCGTAGAGTAAAACACTATATAGAGAATCCTGGTGAAATAAATTGGCTCTAGCAGGTAAGGGGTGGATTAGGCTTGTCGTCGAGACTGGTATCGGCGTAGATCAGCATGGCCAGGACCCTACCAGGGCATCTATCAAGGCTATTAGAGATGCTATCCAGAGAGTCTGCTTACCAGTACTTGTAGAGGAGTATAAAGCTACACCAGAAGACATACTAGTAGTTGTTGAGATAGGCGTGCCTTATCCTGAGAAAGTAGACAAGGAGAGGCTTATAAGAGAGATACCTCTTGAGGGCAGGGTAGAGCTCAGGATATATGATGGTGGTTTAAAGACTAGTTGTGTTGCTATGAGAGAGTATGGGGATAAGACTAGCGAGATGCTCATAGCTGTAGTAGCTATAACAGTGTATGTTAGGAGAGCTGGTGCATAGTGCCTTATACTCCAAGTATTGGCATAATAGCTAATCCCGAGTCTGGGCGAGACATACGTAGACTTGTTGCTCATGCTAGTGTAGTGGATAACTTAGAGAAAGCAAACATGGTTAAGCGGATAATAGCTACTGTCGAGAAGCTTGGTGTCGAGAAACTCGTGGTTATGCCTGAGACTTTTGGAATAACAGAACGCGCGTTATCCATGCTTCCCCAGAAGCCGTGTATAGACATAGAGTTCATAGATATGAGAGTAATAGGTGATTGGCGAGATACATACTATGCTGCTAAGTACATGGATAGCAAAGTAGGAGCAATCATAGTGATCGGCGGCGATGGGACCAACAGGGTGGTGGCTAAAGCTGATGTAGGGACACCCTTAATGCCCATATCTACTGGTACAAACAATGTCTTCCCAGAAATGATAGAGGCGACAATAGCTGCTGTGGCGGCAGCTGTTATAGCGACGGGTGTTGTCAAGAAAGAAGATGCAACCTATAGGGCTAAGAAAATAGAATTGTTTGTGAACAACGAGTTAGCAGATATAGCACTAGTAGATGCTGCTACGACTATTCACCAGTTCACAGCTTCTAGAGCTGTGTGGAAGCCCGAGTATATATGTGAGATACTAGCAGCAATAGCTGCTCCCTACAATATTGGTTTAAGCTCTATACCAGGAATAATATCAGCGGTTTCGCAAAAAGATGATCATGCCGTGTATGTTGAAATCACGCATAATAATCCAAAGAAACACATTACGGCACCAATAGCGCCTGGCTTGGTCAAGAAGATTCCCATTGGTGATGCACGGGTATTAAAACTAGGCGAGAAAATAGAGCTTAAAACACGTCCCTCGGTTATCGCATTAGACGGTGAGAGAGAGCTTGAGATAAGCAAAGATGACATACTAGAAGCCAGAGTGGTCAGAAAAGGCCCACTAGTTATTGATTATAAGAAGGCGCTTCTGTTGGCATCTAGGAATCTAGTCGAGAATATTGTTGCATCTACGCCTTAGCTATACCTTCTTAACTTAATTATTATCTTACCCTTCTTTTCATAACATCTATACGTGTAGATTTTCCCGAACGGCGATGTATACATAGTTTTTTCTCCATGACACCTATACATAGACTTAGATATCAGGTCTTCGAGAAACCTGGCTATGAGAACGAATTTAGAACGACTAATATAGTCTAATTCCCTGATACTACTCTCTACCTCTTTTACAGGCTTCTTGCTCAGATAATAGAATGTAGCGACTATTATGAGGCCGAACAAAAACCATAGTATGAAATTAGTAAGGCTAAGCACGGCCCATCCAAGCCCGCCGCTTAGTATATAGACTGTAGACACCAGCACTACTATAGCTAGAGTCTCCTCAATAGCTGTTCTCTTACCATGATAATGATTTGCAAATGCGTCAAAAAGATACTTTTCCATATTCTCCAAGGCTTTAACAGGCTCAATTCTAAATCTGAATCTAGGGCTTCTAGGCCACACGTCTATCATAAGCGGTGGTCCAGGCATGAATGGTTCGAAGAGTATCGTGGCTTTACGGCTTCCTAAAAGCCTGTTATAGGTTTCCTCTATACGATTACGAACAGGTATCGGCAAGAAATCCGCCTCTTATCTATCTAAAGAC
>CAZCAU010000039.1:0-15045 GCA_964496855.1 uncultured Desulfurococcales archaeon | reverse complement strand
CTTCTTAAGAACTTCTATCTCGCGGACACATAACTCGCTTTCTTTGGACTGCGTACAAAGAGTTGCGATATGGCTGTGTACTGGTAACAGGTCTTTCAAAGAAGGCTTACCATTAGCTGTAAGAACATTGTTTATTACTCTTCTCAAGGCATCACTCATAATAATTACACCTTATAAGCTACAAATTCAGCTAAACCGTTAAGCATGAGGAATATAGCTAGACCACCTTCTACTATTATATAATCATCCTTGTTAAGACTTATGTGCCGGTTATAAATATGTAATTGCTCTGCGCTAACACGGCTTTTTAATTTAATCATATAAGTATTGTAAGGTGAGAGACTGAGAGGGTCTTCAAGAATCTTTTCTACCACATTGCTAGTATCAATAAGAGTGCTTTTCAAACCAGTTTTACCGTGAAGAGAGCCAGGGATACGAATAAGTCTACTAGTGTCTATTGTTACCTTTTCGTCTACAAGGATTCGCGCCTTGTCTAGAATCTCCATGAGTTCATTATGTTTAATACTGTATACTATACAATCGTTCTGAAAATCAGGAGAGCCGCTGTAATGCTTCTCTATGTATTTGAGGATTCTTCGTCTCCACCCATATTCTCTGCGGTCTTTGTTAAATGCTAGCCTGTAGACACGTTTACCCGTATTTTCTGGGAAAAGTTTTCCTATGTCTAACATTTCTCCTTTTACATAATTGACTATTCCTCTGCGCTCATCGCTGCCTAGGTATAAGAACTCCTCTGGTATATTATCGTATACTAAGTGGAATCCTCTGTTTCCGGAAAAGCTTATCCTAGAATTCTTATGAGTTAAACCAAAGTCTGACTCCATAAGCTCTACTAATTCGAGTATCATGTCGTAAGCTCTTGCTAAGCACTCTGTGGACACTGTTGAGAAAGCAGTAACCATTTTAGATTCTTGGGGACACGAATCTCCTTCTAAGACTTGATCGTCACATATGATGTATTCTCTGCTTTCACACTCTGGGAGATGATCGCTATCTATATCGAATACAAGGCTTGATCCAAGCCAGCCTTTTTCCTCCATTACAGGCGCAGCTGGCAACTCATATCTAGCTGAAGAGTAAAAGATGTGTTTAGGGGTCTTGCCTGAGGGCAAGTTCTTTATGTACTCGTAAAGCTCTGACCCCGATGAGAATGCTTTGTGCCTGACATAAGTAGTTGTATCGAAGGGTTGATAGGCTATTTCTCTAAACTCAAGGTCCTGGGGTAATATTAGTTGTTTAAAACTCTCTAGATAGTATTTCTTGAAAAAACCCTCAACTAGTCTTAAGGCGCTACTCGACTCTTGGGGCGATGTAGAATGCAAGTTTTGATCCCTGGGGAAGCTCATATTCTACTTTTACAGGCATACCGGAAGACAATTCTATGACTACCGTGTCGGCTGCTTGCGCAGCTGTTGATATGTCTACGAAGTAGTCGAGACTATAAGAGGATCGTGATTCTTCTTCAACATTTAGGTCGAGGATAGCGCCAGATTCTATAGTAAGTACTACCTCGGCTTCGCCTATGTCGCTCCGTGCTCTTGCCAGAAGCTTGTCTTGAGATATGTTTAGTTCGAGTATATCACTTATCGGTTCTAAGTCTTTAATCAAGTCTCTGAAAACGTCGCTAAGTAGCTTAGCTCTTGACTTAAACGCTAATTTAGGCTCTGGTAGTTCTTCGGCTGACAAGTCTAGTACTGGCAAGACAAACTCTCTGTAAGCTCTGCCATCGAAAATAACTGAAAACCTGCCTTTGCTTGTCTCAAGTACTAATTTATCCTCCTTCGTGGCTCTTCTCAAAATCTTACCTAGATCCTCAAAGTTTACGCCTATTTCCTCTCTACCCTCCACATTGTACTCGTCAAATGCTTCTTTAGGAAAGAACATGTCCACCATCACGACATGTGAGGGGTCCATCGCGCGCAGACTAAAGCCCTCCTCGGATGCTACGAATACTCCTTCCTCTATTATCTTGCTTATTGATGATACTATGTAGCGCCATATCCTTGCATCAAAGAAGCTAAGCTTCATAGTATCACCTAGTCCTCATCAATATTCTCTTAATTCTAATCTACTGCAACTGTACTATATTTTTTGGTTCTTAGTTAAAATTGATTTGCATAAAGAAGTACCAGTCTGAGCTAGTCTCAAGGCTCTCAATATATGGGCTTTAGACGAAATATAGTCTGGAGTTCTAAGGTATGCGTCTACGAGTTCTTCCACTATTTTATTGAAAAGCAGATATAGGGTATTATGTAACTCCTTATCGCTATACTCTGATACGCTACTCATACTCTCTCCACACATGTCCACACTTGGTACACTTATAGAAACGCGTAGGGGGCTCATCTGCTGCACGCGTCTGCATGAACCAGTAATATGCTTCATTATACCCGCAACGCGGACATGTAACATCCCTGGTTTTAGGAAGTACTTCTGGTAGCTTTGATTCATCATCTATTATTACAGTTTTTTCTTTCTCTGTATGTGCTAGTTTCTTCCTTAATGTATACGTTTTCACAGCGCTTTCTTCTCCACCACCTAGTTCTAGTTTATACCCGCATGATCTACAGACGAGTACTGATTTACCATTCTCCTTTCTCGGGTACATTAAGCCCCCACATTTAGGGCAAAACTTCATGGCCTACCCTTCCCCTGCATTCTTACTTAACAGGTCTGTATGCTCTAACATTTTGCATAACTTATAAACTTGTACTCTTAATTTATAGAGAAACCTGTACCAGTCAGAGAGATCAGGCTCCCTGCTCTCAGGAAACACGCGCAAATCCAGTTGATTCAGAACTTTATCAATATTATTACCAAGTATTTTCTCGAGGACGCCAAAACTAGTACTATCAGTATAGAGTGTCTCGCCTAACGACTTCATTGTACTGAAACAGGACAGCAACTCCCCCTTATTGCATAAAAGCATTTCCTCTAAAAACAATGTACCTCGGAGAACTACCATTACACAATAGCTACAGTAGTTATTCCGCGAATTTTCAGGGCAAAGTACTAGTAGTATTCTTGACTCTCTCTTCACTGGCATCTTACTCTATTGATATAAAGTGTGTTCTGATATTTAAGATCATAAAACTAAGTGAGAAATCTAGCTTCCTGCTTCTTCTAATAATTGCAGAAATTGCTCCTGGAACTTTTTATTTATCTCAAGAATTTTTGCGACAGCTCTTCTTACTGCTTCTACAGGAGATATACTTCCATCTGTTGTGACTTCTATCACTAACTTGGGTCTCAAAGGATGTTCTATCCTATAACCAGCATATGTAACTCCTTTTTCTCTAAGCATTGTCTTAGCTAGTAGGTTTCCTAATGTATGGTCTTCTCCCTCTAATTCTATCCTCATCGTGTTATTCTCTAATTCAAGCTTAAGGATTCTCATTGTGTACCCGCCTTTATGTAGCCGGGGGTCAACGAATCATTGCCTGTTGTGTAGCAACTAATAGTTTTTCCTAGCTACCTTAATGAATATTTCCTTGTGAGAATTTCTACAGCTTCTCTTAGGTTTTTAGCTATCATCACGGTACCCTCATCTACTTTTTTAACCAGCTCTTCCCGAAGTAAGAGCTCCACAGCTTCTGTAGGGCTTAAATTGTACCCCGCAATTGCTATCAGCAAGAGTTTCCTGGTGCTTTTACCTTTTGCATTAAATCGTAGTGTCTCTGTCTGCATAGCCTCGATTATCTTACGTGCTATATCTACTAAGAGGTTCTTTTCAGCATCCGATACTATGCAGTCACCAAATACCTCTGCTTTAAAACCACGTATCCTCAGGGCTTCAACGAGGACGTCGGGTGGAAAGGTTCCGCCTACTTCTTTGAAAAGATCGCTAATAAGAGCAGTACATGTCTCCCTAAACCTTTGTTTTCTCAACGTAGACTTTATATCAGACCATGTATCTCTTATATCGCCTTCAAAGCCTACTAACTTTATAATAGCTTCTTTTTTCCTAGGACTTATCCTGATATATGCTTCTTTAATCTTTAGTTTGTCTAAAAGCTGTTCAAGCGTTGCCTCCGAGATTTCATCTATTCTTATTACAAATACACGTTTTGACTTACTCTTTTTAACCACTAAAAATCACACTCTTATTCTCAGCTCTCCGTAATGTATAGAGATTTTCCTCTTTTCTCTGTTACCACAACGGGAGCATACTAGTATATTTCCAGGTTTCTTCTCGAGAACGTGACCACAGTACGAGCAAAAAGATAGTACTGCTCCCAAGTTAGCACTTGCTGTTGTTAACTGGTAGGGTACCCCAGAGTTAAGAATTCTCGCTAATATAACGTCTCCCGCCTTATAGACTTCATGAAGACTTCCTACATAGTCTTGTGATACTTGAGACACATGTATTATTCCACTATATGTGCCCGAAAAACTTGTTCCATCTCTACGCATTACTATGTCTACTACGCCGATTTCATCCCTAAGAGAAGTTATGACTCCTATAATGATATCACCCTGCTTAGGTAAAACTGGCTTCTTTAATGGCTTCTCTAGAACAGCTAGCTTGGACTCTGGGTTTACGCGTGGCTTACCAACGTAATAGGCTCTGAGGAACCCTCTTTTAGCATCTACGTAGACTCCTTCTCCTGGGAGAAATTCTTCTATAACACCTATAGCCTCCCCAGGAACTACTACTCTAGGTAGGCTACAAGTGTCTCTCTTGCTGTACTTGTTTGTCCTCATTTAAAATGACACCTACTTAGCTGGTTGTCCCTGTCTATGAAATAATAAGATGTCTATGTCGACATAATATATCCTTCTTTTATGAGATTCTCTGGTCATAGGTATGCCTATGCTAGTTCGATCCAGGATCTTTGCTGTGAACCCATGTCTTTCTCCTAGTTTCTGTAAGAACTCGTAATTGCCTGCTTTATGGATAGATATTACTTTGTCAGTTAATGTAAAGGCTACTTGTAAGAATCTCTGGTCAGCATGTCTCCTATGCACACCAAATGGGGGATTCATTACGACAAGATCAGCTTTATAATCCGGTCTTAGTGGCAAGCTGTTAACATCGCATACTATTAAAAGTGTTATGTCTCTGCAACAGTGGGTAGCTTTTAAATTACTTAAACACACTCTTGATGCATCAGGGTCTACATCTATAGCAATTACTTTTCTAGCACCTAGTAGACAAGCGGCAATAGAGAATCTGCAGGAGCCCGAGCCTAAGTCTATGACCTCGCTGTTCTCGACCCATTTTTTCATATAAGCAAACCACATTATTTCAGCAACTATATGCGAGGGAGTTTCATATTGTTCTAACCACACCTTCTTTGGGCCAGGCCATTTGTAATCCTCAAGTATTAGTTCTAGTTCCTTCTTACTATCCGGGGATGCACAAGTATGCATTATGCATCCTACCATGGAAACCTATAAGGTTCTAATCGGTTCTCTAGTATCATGAGTGTTTCTCCGGGCGTGAGTACCGGTTTTTCGAGAGATGACAAGTCCTCTAGTGCCAGCCTAGGACATGAAGTTATTACGTAAGCCTCGATATCACTAGTATCTATGTTTAAGACAAAATCCTTCAACAAAATGCTAGAGAGAAACTCGTATACCTTATAGCCTTTGTCTCGCATTTTTCTTATAAGTAGGTTTCTAAGCCATGGTCTGTATTGACCATATGTTTCTCCATGTATAAGTCCCCAGTTCTTGGCTTTCATGGCTTCTGTAATCTTATAGTACCTTATACGTAGAAATCTCTTGGTATGAGGATCCATATCTTCCACAACGCCTGTATACGGATCTACTTTTATGGTCTTCTTACCAGTAGCTAAGCTTACGCCTAGTGCATGAAATAAGCCGCTACTTATAACTAAGAACCCGTCCACTTTGTTCTTCATAGCTAGTGCGGCTGAGAGCTCGCAACCAAGTATCTGTCCCGGGGCTCCCCATTTATAGAAGGGGTTAACTGATAGCGTATATATGCCTCTATTCTTCAAGAAATTACTTACTTGTTCTAGTTGTTTTTTATGCTGTATAGATGCTAGAATCCCTACTTGTCTCATCATGTTATGCTTGATTATCTCTAAGATATCATTCATTATTTCTTGGTATAGCAAAAGCTTGTACTCTAATGGAACATATATGATTTTACAAGAGGGTTTGTTTCCACTAGCAAGTTGCCATGGGTATTCAGTGTGTCCCATGTGTATTACTAGATCTGTGAGACTGCATGCTGTTTCTCTAATCATACAACTACCATAATTTGGATCTGCATCTAGTATTATTTCTGGTACGGGCAAGTCTTCTTTCTGAAGTCTTTTAAGAATAGCTTCAACCACTATGGTGTAGTATTTCTTAAAACCATCAGGTATTTGCAAGAGTATTTTACTGGGCTTGTACTCCCTGATAGCACCAATTATTCTGTCTAATTCGATATCATACTCGTTTAGAAACGAGTATGCTACCACTAACGTATTCCCGGTGGATAGAGAAGGTTGTTAATAATTTATTTCCTAAGGGTTTTTATCACGATGCGTGCTGGCAGAGGCAGTTTTGATGCTCCTCTCCTCAAAGCTTCTTTGAGATGCTCTATGTGCTCTTTCTTCCCACGTATTTCTAAAACCACGTGGCCCGGGTATACTCTAGCAGCAGTACCTATAGGTGTGCCAAACGCTTGTCTCATACCATCTTGTAATCTGTCTGCACCAGCAAATGCCATCATCTTGTTTTCTCTAAGCACGTGATGAGGATATACTTTTACTTTAAAATGATAATTCGCCTCGCCGATCGTTGTTGATAGATATTTATGAACCATTACTCTAGAAGCTTCTAGAGCATTGTGTCTTATCTGCCCTGCTTCTAGTACTACAAGCTGTGCTACAACGTCGTAATCGCCTTTAGGATTGCCCATTTCGAACTTTGTTATCTTGGGTGGAGGCACACCTGGTATATATTCGCGCCTAGTATAGGGTGGTCCTGAGAAATGCGTGTAGCATCTAGCTGGTCTAAGAGGCATCGCCTACGTCACCACTCGTGAAGATCAGTCATCATTAGGAGCTTATATTATTTATGCTTTTCAAAAACCAGTATCTTAGCCCATAAAGAGCCATGCGCCACGAATCTCTCATGAATTAGCTTAAAACCAGTATTCTTACCTGCTCTCTCTACCTCGCTATACTCTGTCGTAATGAGGGTTAGAGTACCATTATTCTTCAAAATACTATATGCTTCTTTTATGAAGCTCCTGTAGAGGTTTTTGACTCTAAATGGATCGCTTAGCCTTATACCGTATGGGGGGTTAGATATTATCCTATCCACTGATTCCTCGCTAAAGTGAGACGTGAGTCTTCTAGCATCCCCAACAATAAACCTTATACCCGGTACACCTGCTGCTAATGCATTTATCCTAGCACCCTCAATGTACCTCTTGTTTATATCCATGCAGTATATAGTTACATCAGGTATTTCTAATGCTGCTTCTATAGCTATAGTACCACAACCACACATTGGGTCTAGAATCACATCATTCTTTTTACTCTTGGATAGCATCAGAAGAACATAAGCAAGGCTCGGCTTCAGTGCTGCTGGGTGATCTACTACTCTATAACCTCTCCTATGAAGAGATTTCTCGCCTGAAAGAGCCAGGCCTACATAGTATTTGTCAAATATAACATCAACTCTGATAACTACTGACGGCTTGTCTAGATCTACTAATGGTCTTCTCCCTAGTTTTCTCCTTACTTCTTCTATGACGACCTCTCCACTCACACGTGCAATGTCTAATGACGTAAAATCGTGTGTCCCTGCCCGCTCAGCTCGTATTGCGAAGCTCATGTATGGAGTTACATACTTGTGGAAATCAATATCCCTAAGCTTGTCCTTTAGTTTCTCTAGAAACTCTCTCCCGCTACTCGCATTTCCTGAGGCTAGCAACATGTAGGCTCCATGTATGCTTTTCAGATTATATATAGCATCGTCAAGGTCTCCCTCAATTTCTATGATTACTCTTCCCTTACTATACTCCACTAAGCGTGCGTTTAGCTTGTTCTTAGCTTCATTATAGACTATGTCCTCGGTGCCTGGATTACATGTTAGTATTAGCTTAGTCATACCTGTTGCTTCACCTTAAGATTAATCAGACTCTGTCCCACATCTCCTTAGCTTAGCTAAGACTTTGGAGAAAGCATAAGTGACTAATCTTAGTTCCCCCTTTGTGACTCTAGATTTAACGATCATGTGCCTGCCAGCAATACGTATTCTCTCAGCCTGATCTTCTGGTAAACTAAGATGTGCTACAAGGTCATCAAACATTTTAATAAATAAATCATAGTCTTTTTTATCAGGATACTCTAAGGGGCGGTGAAAACCTCTGGTTCTCCACACATACAACTCGTAAAGTATTATCGCTACTGCATGAGATACGTTGAGGACGGGGTAAGCTGGAGAAGCTGGTATTGTCACTAATACATCACATAGTTTTATCTCTTCGCGGGTTAATCCCACGCTCTCCCTGCCAAATACTATGGCTAGATTCTTCCATCCATGGAGTTCCGCGAATTCTCTAGGAGTTAACGGGTGTCTCAATACATCGCCTGTATCACCTATATTGGCTGATGTACAAGCAGAGACTTCGACTCCGGATAATGCCTCGGGAAGGCTATCGACGATCACTGTGTTATTGTCTAAGAAGCTAGCTGCGTGTACAGAGAATCTTCTGGCCTCCTCTCCTATCTCTACACGTGGGTTAACCAAGTATAATTTCTCTACTCCGAAATTGGCTGCTACCCTTGCTATGAATCCTATGTTTATCTCTCCCTCAGGCTCAACTACTACGATTCTCGTTTCCACAATATTCGGCCTCCACGCCGGTTATGTCTTCGAAGAAGACGTGTTTGCTTATAGCTTGTTTTACACAAAAACCATGAGCCTCTAATATATTTTTGAGCCCGTCATGTCTAATAGCTAGGCTCGAGTATGCGAGGAATAATTTTTTAACACCAATACGGTTAGCTTCCTGAAATAATTTATGAAAGAGACGAAGCGGGTCATCGTGCTCTATAGATGCTTTAAATTGTTTCTCACAGTCATCTCGTGCACGCATTGTTGATTTTCTGAGATAAGGCGGGTTTATGACCACTATGCCACCAATATTGTTTCTTAAACATGTTGTTAGATCACCTTGTATTACATCAAAAACAACATAATTACTACAATTACTTTTTAGTGTTAAGAGTGTAGAGTATACTGGGCAGGGATTGATATCTATACATACAAGATCTCTTATACCAAGTTCTCTGCACGCGTATGAGCCTACAACTCCTGTACCTGAGCCTACCTCTATGATTCTCTCAGATATCTCTCCTTTTTCTAAGACTTCAACTATGATCCCAGTATCATCTGAGGGCTTGTAGATACAATCATTAATATAATAATCAATACTTTCTAAGAAGACTTCTTTCTCGAATCCTTTACTACACGTGTAAGGCTGAGATAAAACCATGGTGGTGCCTCGTAAGGTCTTTTGTCTAAGTATATTCCGAGTTCTTCGTTATCCTTGATTACATTTATAGATACATCTAGGTGTTTTAGACATTTCCTGGCAACGTTAGATATCTTCTTATTTCTCATGCTAAAGAAGCATCTAGTGATATCTTCCATTAACATAATTGTATCATCATAATCTTGTTTTCTTTTTAATAGTAGGAGAACAGAGTCTACCTCTGGTGCTGGGTAAAAACTCTTACGATTCACGTATCCTAAGAACTCTATATCGAATAATAACTGGTATAAGACAGATATTCTACCATAATCCTTGCTCCCAGGATTACTTATTATTCTTATGCCTACTTCTCTCTGTATTATTAGTAGTAGCAATTGTGCAGAATTTACCTTGGCTAGTACTCCGAGAAGCGGGCCTGTTATATAGTATGGCATGCTCGAGACTATTGCATCTACACGGAGAGCATCAGCTGTCAATGCGTCTAGGACTATAAACTCTATCCTTGGGCTAAGAATATCCTTGTCTATTCTTGACAAGACGTGCTCTGCTATAGTGATAAGGCGTGCATCTATATCGATACCTATAGTGTAAAAGCCTCGGCATGCAATAGGTATAGTTAGAGTCCCTGGTCCGCACCCGATATCAGCTATCCCATGTATCTTGTCCCTATGTTTGTATAGATATGAAACTATCTTGTCTATGATAGATGGTTTTGATAAAATATGCTGGCCGAGCTTGTGTCTCAGTCTTATATTACTGTCTCGTAGCTGTCTTCTTATCAAGCCTAATATGTGCCTTGATGTACATTTTTCTATTAAAGGCTCTCACCACTACTTCTCTTGTACAGTATCCCGAGGTAGTTAAGAAAAATAGCCTGAGTACCGGGTTTCGGTTTTATGAATAAGTAGTATTTTTGTCCCCCCTTTAACTCCTCAATTATTCTTTCAGCAAGTACATCAGCTGGGTCCTGAATACGTGTACGCTTTTTTAGGTCTTCAAAGTTTTTGAAAGACCCTCTTTTCCTCTCTTCTAGTATCATGACTAGATGCTTCTTTCCTATACCAGGTAGTAGTTCTAATGCGTGGAGTTTTAATGTTATAGCTTGTGCTATATTGAAGAACTCGACAAACACTCTTTCTTGTTCTAGTATTATCTTTTTTATTGTGGGTTTGAGATTTGATTGTGCTATACTTGTTAAGTCCTCAAAATCTATTCTCCCAAATATATTCCCTATCTTGTCTCTTATGCCCTTGCCTATGTACACTTTTTCCCCGATCTCCAGAGTAACGCCGGGCTTCGGGTGAACTTCTAAAAGCGTGAAGAATCTAGTACCAATGATTTGCGCCACAGGGTTTACCCTATGCACAGGGTGCTTATCTAGAGGATTACCTTGGGGGAGAAAATCTAGTACATAAGCATATTCTTCAAGAAACTGATCTTCTCTTCTCTGAGTTGGGCGACCATATCTTGAGGGTCTCATAAGCCCGAGCCTCACGCCTATAGATCCAGGATACATGTTAGACTACACGGATGGATTTTACAGACTGAAGTGACGAGACGTTAGGCTGCATAGAAATAGTAGAGGCTGGTTCTAAGGTTGACATTTATCTTTTATTAGAGAGAGTATCTTCTCAACTTCCTCTGTACTGTAGAATTTCTTCTCATAAGCTAATATTGTCCTAAGCTCATCCATGGATTGAGGACATATATTTAGTATCATTACAGCAATTTCTTCTTTAACACCTTCCCTGACTAATACTTCTACTAATTCCTTAGCAGTTTCACTATCAATTTTAGAGAACGTTCTTAGATATTCATAAGTACGCTTAGTCAGGTCTGTTAATGGTTCTTCCTCTACTCTTTTCTCGAGATATTCCAGTGCAACAGGTATTGGAATCGGCTTTTGCACCTTTATCTCTCTAGGCATCAGCGTCCACCTTTATCTATGTCATTATTAAATAATATTATAGAAAAGGTTTTCCCAGAACTATATAGATTCGATCTATGTGCTAAAACACTCATGAGGACTTGCAAGGCCTTAAGTGCTCGGGACGGACTATTAGGATCTTCTCCTTATTACCTACTCTTACAGATACAAGATACGCTCTGCCTCGTTGTCCTATTATGGTTCCGGTCTTTCCGTGATAGCGACGATGAGGCATTCCTGAGTGTACTGATGGATTGACTACTATGTGTACTTTATCGCCGACTTTGTACTCGCGGAGAAGCAAGCTGAGAGGAGGTATGCTCCCTTTCTCACGTATTCTCTTTCTGAATACCTTGCGTGTTCTATGCCTAGTACCTTTTGGTGGTTTAACCATGCCGTGGTACACCAGGGTCTACTCTTGTCTCTGCTACTTCACCTAATGATTATGTAGGGCTTAATAATTCTTATCTTCCATCATCCTCTCAATAAAGAGTGACTTCGATTACATCTAGTTTTAGACAAGTTAGAGGTTTTCCTAGCATCTCTGAGAAGCTAGGCTTGGTTCTACCATTATCCCCGTTTATGAGCTCCTTGATATACAAGCCGCCGTCTGCGTGTATTAGTGCCTCAATAACATTACTGGTTATAGATTTTATCCTGACCCCATAAACTCGTCGTTTACGTACTATATCGGGTCTTCTATGAAGAACTCTGGTTGGTGTTCTCTGTGAGACTATGACTCCGTTATTTTTAGAAAAGTAATTTTCGAGGAGTTTAAGTTCCTCGGGCACTAGTGGTTCTTCTGAGTATATCAGTGCTTTATACTTCTTTTTTGTCCGAGCAACCTCGTCTTTATACCTGTGTACTAGTCCCCTACTAGCGTAATCTTCGAGATGTACTTCTACGAGATATTTATACCTAGTATTAATCTTTGCTTCTAAGTCTTTTAGCGACTCTATTTTCCTACGTGTGGGTCTTTTTACTTCTATTACAAAGGGTCTGCCCTTGCAAAGCATCCTCGCATCGACATCTTCACGACCTGCCGCGTGAAGTACTACCCGGCTTGCACCTAGCTCTTCTGTGATGCTATTTAGAGCTTCTTCGACTGATAAGGGATATTTTTTGCCTTTAGGGGTGACCCATATTGACTGACTTATGTTACGTGCCAGCTTTTTGTATCGGCCTTTAAGGAAGATAGGGTTTATTGTTGGGTATATACTCATAGTGCCTAAGTCTACAAGTAGGACTACATCTGGTTCCTCGAAGTCGGGTTTTAACCCTGTTAATGACTGTACTTGCTTGCCTATCTCTCTCTTTATCTCATTTTTTATAGACTCTGTGTATTTAAGCGCAAATCTCTGGCTTATCTCGTTCTCCTTCTCTAGCATCTCTTGAGGTATTCTGACACCTATTAGAAAACTGGATGCTTCAAGCTCTGTAAGGCGTGTCGCTGCTTCCTCAGCAAACTCGTTTATGAAGTCCTTTATCTTGTTACCACATATATAGCATGTGTCTTCCTCTAAAACAGGTCTGGGAGCACCAAGACTCTCTAAGATTTTATCGGCTAAAGGCTGGATTGAGGATAATAGTTTAGGCGGTATATCTTTTACTTCTACTAGGTTCTCCTGTAGTAGTCGATGAATCTCCATTGCAAGGAGTACTTTTATTGATCTTCCCCGCTCCTCGTTACTAAGTCCTCTTCCAAGCCCTGCAAATAGTCTGCCGAGACAGTTATCGCAAAGAGTATATGTTGAGAGTATCTTGTATGCCTTGTCCAACACGTATGTTAGTGTAATAGCATCTTGCATATGTACACCCTAGTCTAATTACTGGGTAACATATTGTCAAGGAAAATGTTTAACACAACTATTTTCTCCCAATAGTCTAGTTCGTTGTCTATACAGACAGAGATTTTCTTGCCAGGTACTTTTACATGTACTGTATCCACAAGGATTATTATGTTTTCATATTTTTCTCTGCCCAGTAGTAGTGTGATATCTTGTAGTGGCTTGCAATTATTGCTACTAGTTATCAAGACTAATGAGTTATTCTGACATAATATGTTCAAGCATGACTCGGGCTCGGCTATTTCTGCGCCAAGATAACGAGGATTCTTACTACCTAGTACTGTCTCTAGCCAGCCTTTAGATGTGTGTATGTCTGGACCGTATCTCTTCATCTTGGCGCCGTCTATGCATATACATACATCCCGGTTGTTGTCGATGATGACTAGTTTGTTTTCTACACGTATACTGCCTGAGAGAAGAAATGTTGCTGTTATCACTCTAGAATACTCTTCTAGATCCGTGTCATGAGAAAATTTTACAACAAATATTCTCTTCATCGAACCACGCTATGTTTCACGTAGGTCAGGTATACCGAATCTCCTGAATAATGCTCCTTTTTTCTTGAATTGTTTAATCATTCTCTTCATCATATTGTAGTAATTAAGCAACTCTTTGACATCTTCTATAGAGGTGCCTGAGCCTATTGCTATTCTTCTCATCCTCTTCTTATCTATAATCTCTGGACGGTCTAGCTCTTCATATGTCATGCTTTCTATTATGGCCATCCATTTCTTAAGCTTCTCCTCACCTATCTTGGTAAGGTTCTTGTCTAGGGTATAGGGCGCTAGTCCTGGAATCATTTGTAGTATTTTTGAGAAAGGCCCTATTTTCCGCATTGACTGGAGCTGGTAGTATAGTGTCCGCATTGTTAGTTTACCGCTTAGTATCTCTGCTGCTTTCTTCTCGAACTCGGCTGCTTCTTCTAGGCTCTTAAGCTTCTCTAGCAGAGAGTCTATGTCTCCTAGCCCAAGAAGTCTTGCAACGAAGTTTCTCGGCTTAAAGACTTCTAGCTCGTCGAGTTTTTCTCCAACACCAATGAATTTTATAGGTGCACCTGTTACCGCCACAGCTGATAATGCACCGCCTCCTCGAGCTGTCCCGTCTAGTTTTGTTACTATAATACTACCTATAGGCGTAGCGTTATGGAATCTCTTAGCTAGATCGTATGCTTTCTGACCTATAGATGCATCAATAACCATTATTATCTCGTCAGGCTTAACACTCTCAGCTATCTTCTTCATTTCTTCTAGTAATTTTTCCTCATCACCGTATCCGTGCCTACCAGCTGTGTCGATAATGATTATATGAGCACCTTGCTCTACTAGTTTTTTAACCCCATTAATAGCTATGCGTACTGCATCTTTCTCGCCTGGATCCCCATAAAATAAGGCGCCTACCTGGTCTGCCAGAGTGCGCAGCTGATCATATGCTGCTGGCCTATAAGTATCTGCTGCGACAAGCCCAGGCACGTATCCCTGCTTCTTGTAATACAAGGCCAACTTACCAGCAGTTGTCGTTTTCCCAGAACCTTGTACCCCGACTAGCATTATTATATACGGCTTCTTGGTTGGGAGAACATCGGGTATCCTGTCGCCGCCAAAGATCTTGGCGAGCTCCTCGTATATTATCTTTATAAACCATTCTCTCCTACTAGCGCCAGGAGGCGGTTTTTCTTCTAAAGCTCTTTTCTTCACGCGTTGCGAGAACTCAAGTACTACTCGTACGTTAACATCTGCTTTGAGAAGCTCGCGTTGTAAGTCTTTAACAAGAGTTGCAATTGC
>CAZCAU010000038.1:0-15092 GCA_964496855.1 uncultured Desulfurococcales archaeon | reverse complement strand
ATATATGGGTTTAACGCGTAATCCAGGTCTGGGAGACCAGTCTTAGACAATGCTTGTTTTACACGAGTTTTCAACACTACTAGTACCACTAGCTACCAGCTCCACTCAACAATTCTTCTCTGTCTCAATAGTTTTCTAACCAAGACTGATGACTCATAGATTCCTCTGAAACCTAGTTTTGCCTTACTAGCCATGTATGATAATGCGTCATCAAGGGACTCGAAGATCATGGGCTTGCTCCTGAACATCTCTCTCAGAGACTCTCTAACAAACCATACGCCTACGGGTAGTGTAAATCCGGGGTATATCTCACGGTATAAAACTGCTGTGGCTTGTCTGCGTATCCTGTTAAGATACTCTGCTGTAGCTAGTCTTGCCGCATAGTAACATCCACCTATGCTTGCATAAGTAGTCCTACCCTTGTATCCCTCATAGTCTCCTTCTACAGAGATTTCTCTGCCAAACAAGTTCCAGGTAGATCCGGGGAACCAGGCTTCTATCCATTCAAAACTCCAGGGCATCGGTGCTAGTAGTGCCAGGAACAAGTTCTTCTCCTTCTCAAGGTGGAACACCATATATTTATCTATAGTATCATTAGTCTTGACTAGCTCTACTAGATACCTTGATACAATATCATCGACAGCAGTTATAGACCAGCGTGTAGGCACAAGTTTCCTCTTATTCGCTACACCCAGTCCTCCAACACTAAACAATTTCTGTATAGTAGTTACTGGGACACCATTCTTGTAGAGCATTATAACTGCATGTGTCGATAACAAGTCATGGTCATAATATGCTTTTTCTAATCTATGATCACTTGAAGCAGGATATATGCGTAGCTCAGCCAAGTGACCTGAAGGGCCAAGTGGTGGGACATGCTCGTCGAGAAGCAGGCTTGGCTTCAAAGGCTTAGAGAAGTATACTTCTATATCAGCTGGTCTACTACTCAAGACTAGCTCGTGTAACTGTAATACAAACTTATCTTCAAGAGGCTGGGCCACGTTTACCCTCTTCTTACCTCTAACCATGCTCAGCCTATAGCCTAGTATCTGGTCTAGTGATAGCCTGCTCCATTCTTCTGGCAAATCATATATCCTTGTATCTCCTCTCTGAGGAGGAGCGGTAGGCCCTGCGTAGACATCAGGATACCCGTGTCTACCAATAAAGACTGACGGCGGGCTGGACCCGAAGAACTCCTTCTTGTTAGAAACCTTGTGGATACGTAGCCTGGCTATAGTAGTAGCTACTATTGGGCAGAAAGCATAGCCACACAGGTTCCTAGAGCCTCGGCAGAGTATGCATAGCCTTGTATCAATAGACAGCCTACTCATAGCCCTAGCATCCGGTCTCTAGTATCTATGCTCTATCTTAAGCAGCAGCAATAATATCTCTTAATACTTGTCGCACAATATAGCTAATATCCCTTGACTCCGCCGCCTGTTATTTGTAGTAGGTACTTCTGTGTGAATATGAAGAATAGTATTATTGGAAGCATGTACCATAAGCCTACTGCTATTATCATGCCTCTGGAGATACCGGCTACGGATACCTCGCCTGTCAGCGCCTGGTACGCTAGTTGTTGTAGAAATATGGCTAGTGTCCATGATTTCTCACTAATAGTTAGGAATACTAGTACTAGGATGTACTCGCCCCATGCTGATATAAATGTGAGTATGGCTAGAGCGGCTAATCCTGGTCTAACCAGTGGGAGCATTATCTGGAAGAATGTGCGGGTCCTGCTTAGACCATCTACTAGTGCTGACATCTCGATATCCCATGGCACTATGTCGAAGAATCCCTTCATAACCCATACCCCGAGCGGTATCATTAGAGCTGATTTCGACAATACTACGCTCCAGATATTACCGTAGAGCCCGAGATAGTTTATCACGTAGAATAATGCGACTAAGAGCGCTATGCCTGGGAAAGCATGGAGTATTAGTATTAAGGCTAGTATGTGGCCACGCCACCTGAATCTTAGTCTTGATAAAGCGTATCCTCCGAGACTCGATACCATGACTGTTACAAATGTGGTAGCTAGTGCTAGGTATAGCGTATTGAATGTTATCTTCCATACACTTGGATAAGTAGTTTTAGAGCCCGGTTTTATTATTGGCTCTTTTAAGAACTTCCAGTTCTCTAGGGTAATTCTTGTTGGTTTTAACCCGTATATGTCTTCAGAGAAACTGCCGACGAAAAGCCATGCATACATTGCTATAATGCCTATGGTTAACCATATCGCTACTATGTATACTATTATCCTGGCAATCCTCTTAGTAGGCATAAGCTCTTCTTCAACCATCGACATAGCGTTACACCTCTATCTTCGGCTCTATGATCATTTCTTTGAATCTGAAGATGCGGAAGTATATGAAGCTGAGAACAAGCCCAACAATAACTAGTACTAGGCTTAATGCTGCGCCATAGCCAAACCTGTTACTCCATCCTCCGAGAGCTACATGGTATACATAGAGGGCCCATACCTCGGTAGTGTAGAAGCCTGGTCCTCCATCAGTTAATAGTAAAATGTACTCGAAGCTTGTTAGTAGCGATAGAGTCTGATATACTGTGACAAAGAGTACTGGCCATTTTATGAATGGTATTATGATGTCTTTTATTATTCTAAGAGTAGATGCGCCATCTACCTTGGCTGCCCTAATTATGTCTAATGGTATAGACCTTATAGATGAACTAAAGATTATCATACCGAAACTAGCTCCTACGAAACCATTTGCTAATATCACTACCTCCCAAGGCGCTCTGCTTATCCAGTTTACAGACTTGTACTCAGGCATCCCGAGAAAGTCTACTAGTATCTGGTTAAGTATGCCATGGGGATAAGGCATTGTTATTCCGAGCCATAAGAGATAATAGACTACGGGAGGAGTCATTCTAGGCAGGAGCCAGAGTAGTCTAAATGTATCACCGATATTTGGAGGCATTAGACACGTTATTATTGCTATTAAGAGTCCTGCACCAACATTGAAGAGTAGGAGAGTCGTGAATACGTAGAATAACGTGTTCTTGAAAACCTTGAAGACTACGGGGTCCTTAAGCATCATCTTGAAATTATCTAGTCCTATCCAGTGCCACTGGAACCTATGATCCATATCAGTGAAAGCCATGGCAACAGTGAGTATGACTGGGAGGAAGAAGAATACGAGTACAAATATCATTACTGGTACAATTGTTATCAATACTATACCATACCTATCCCAAAAACTAGGCTTAGCACGGCGTATACCCACGCTAACCCCCCGGTCCACCATTTTCTTAAGCTAGGTCATTCTGTTATCAAGATCCTTACTAAGGATTATATCGCGTAAGTATACGGTGATCTAAGTGTTTACTTAGATCTTTATCCTCTATCCTAATTATATCTTAGCATAACAAAGGAATTATGGTAAAAAAGAGGATGTGTTTTTGACCTGGGTTTTACTTAATTATTACGTCGTCTCCTAGCTGTGCTTGCATCTGCTGTACTAGGTAGTTGACCGCCTCATCCGGTGTTAGTTCTCCTGATTCTATGCCTCCCATTATCTTCCATATTATCTCGTTATAGACTCCGAACTTCTCGTGGTTTGGTATAAAGCCGCTGAATTGTAGCAACGTGGCTGATTCTACTAGCCATGGGTCTTCCTTGTACTTGGGTACGCTTAGCTCGCTCCACATTATAGCTAGGTGCCCACTCTCGACAGCGTGGTCGGCGTTCCATATAGGATTAGTTGCTAGTAGTATTAGTAGGAATGCTATCTCTGGGTACTCGCTCTGGCTTCCAACCATGTATACTAGTGGGTGGCTTAGAGTTACAGGGCTGTAGCCCTCCTCGCCTGGTGGTAGCGGTATGTAGCCTATATTTGTCCAGAACTCTTCCTCGCTCATGTTGTACTTCTTTATCCACTCAGCCTTCTGCCATGTACCGCCCATCCAGAATAATAGTTTGCCGGAGACCCATGTTTCGTGGATTACTTTCCAATCAGTACCTATCAGGTCGCTCTTCAAAGCCTTGTCTACGTGTACTAGGTTGTAGAGGAACTCGAACATCTTCCTATACGCAGCTGTGTCGACGACTAGTTTGCCTGTCTCAGGGTCTTGTAGCTGGCCACCGTATGCTAGGTATAACTGGAAGTAGTCTACACCCTTCTTAGGCCTGTGCCAGAAACAGTAGCCTTCATCAACCACGCCTGCTTGTACTGCTTGACGACATATTTCTCTGATATCCTCTAGCGTTACTTGTCCTTTGAATGCTTTGTCGACAAAGTCTTGTATATCCTCGTCTGTCCATCCAAGCTTCTTCAGCAAGTCTTTCCTAAAGTATAATGGTCTTGCCTCAGTATCCTGTGGTATGCCCCAAATCTTGCCTTTATAAGTTACTGATTTCCATAGAGTCGGTATAACGTCTTGGAGGAACGAGTAGTTCCACCACCTGTTGATGTAGTCGTCAAGTGGTATAATGTATCCTGCATCACTCCATGGAGCTATGTCCTCATGGCCCGAGAGTATAATGTCTGGTCCTTTGCCAGCCTGGAAGGCTAGTAGTATGTTTCTCTTATAGTCCTCCCAGCTACCAGTCCAGAACTCGCCTTCTACCTTGACTTTAATCGGTATTCCTGCTGCCTCGAACAACATGTTTAGCTTCTCAGCAGCTCTCTTTATGTTCTCGAACCTGTAGAAGCTTGGCTCGTCAGGACCTACGGTCTCGACTTTAATCGTGATCTCTTGTGGCTGCATACCCATAGTCTTCGTGACAGTCTCGGTCTTTGTCTCAGTCTTGGTAATCGTGGTTGTAGCTGTTGGAGCTGCTTCTTCCCCGCCCTTAGGTGCGGCTAGGTAGCCTGCCGCAACGCCTATTATTAATCCTATAATGAATAATGCTACGAGTAACCCGGTTTGTCTCTCAGCCATTTTCTTTCACCTAAACGCGAATCTTATACAGTATTAACTAAAGATACCGCTGGATACACTATTATATTAGAATATCACATATTAAATACTGGTTAATCGTATTAAAACATTTCTTATAGCATCATTTAACGAATAGTATATTTAGCGAACGGTATAAGTAAACAAGGTGACAAACTTGTGGAAAACACCTTCTACAGAATATATTTAATAAGCAGTAGTCCTAAATGTTTAGAGTAGTAAAAGTCTTACTCTAGCACCGACTTAGATAAATACTGGTCCTGCTAGGACGTTTACTCTAAGCAGACACGCGTCCTAGCACTATACCTGTAACCAGCCCATATTACCTCATACCCTATAAGGGGTGTGATGCTCATGGTATCCATACATCTCGATAAAGTAAGCAAGTTTTTTGGGAAGGTAGAAGCAGTAGTAGACTTGACTCTCAAGATCAATGATAAGGAATTCGTAGCACTTCTCGGGCCCTCAGGTTGTGGTAAGACAACTACTCTCTACATGATAGCTGGGATATACAGGCCTTCTAGAGGACGAATCTACTTTGATGATAAAGATGTCACAGAGCTCGCGCCTAAAGATCGTGATGTAGGAATGGTTTTCCAGAGCTACGCATTATATCCTCATATGAAGGTCTATGACAACATAGCTTTCCCGCTCAAGCTCAAGAAGCTCCCGAAAACAGAGATTGATAGGAAAGTGAAAGAAGTAGCTAAGATGCTGCAGATCGACCATTTACTCGATAGGTACCCGAGACAACTCAGTGGTGGACAACAGCAACGAGTAGCACTTGCAAGAGCACTTGTAAAAGAGCCGAGCGTGTTACTCCTAGACGAGCCCCTCTCAAACCTTGACGCATTATTGAGAGTACAGATGAGAGCAGAGCTCAAGAGGCTGCAGAGAGAACTAGGGGTAACAACAATATATGTTACACACGACCAGGTAGAAGCCATGACTATGGCGGATCGAATAGCGGTATTAAACCATGGCAGACTCCAACAATACTCGACCCCAGAAGAACTCTACTATAAGCCTAAGAATATCTTCGTGGCAACATTCATAGGTAACCCGCCTATGAACATACTACCAGCAAGAATAACTAGTAGCGATGGGGACTACCAAGTAGTAGGAGAAGGCTTCCGAATAAGCCTGTCGAGAGAACTAGCAGAAAAACTATTAGAGCACGTAGACGGGGAAGAACTACTAATAGGTGTAAGACCAGAAGACTTCAGGGTATCCCTACAACCATTACCAGAGGGCTTCATAGGGGAAATCTACGTCCTAGAACCGCTAGGCAAAGACATCATAATCAACGTGAAGCTAGATAGAGGAAACGTGATAAAAGTAATAACGTCAAAAATAGGTCTTGAGGAACTAGGCACAGGGAAACGGATCTGGCTGAAACCGGTAGAGAATAGGATACACTTCTTTAACAAGAAGACTGGCGAAGCAATAATATAAAAAACCAGATTAGAAATAAAGAGACTGATAATACAGTATTACCTATCTAGGTTAGACAGGCTGATAGTCCTCCATTGGGTCTCCTAATACTCCAATACCAGCTATAAGAGCTAGTACTAGAGCAAGTCTAGCAGCTAGTACAGCTACCTTCTTGTGCTGATGTAGCATTATTATTAATTTCCTATAGTTTAACTCAGTCACGAGTTATACACCAATTCTATCATTACCGCATGGGAATACTTTAGAATTAAGATATATTATACTCATGTATTCTTAAACCCCATATGCAAATTTTTAATAATCAACACACGATTATTAATTCAGAATACAAAAACAAGAATTCCATTGTGTGCTAACAGGATATGCATAGCCCTTAGGTGCCAAACTAGTGTACTGTGATCTGCTCAACATAATGGAGGCTATACTGGAATCCACCGATTGTTCTATATCAAAGCTAGCAACAAAGCTCAAGATACCGGTAACAACTCTTAGGAACAAAATTTCTAGACTCCGAAAACTAAGGTTCAGATTTAGTAGAGTAATAAATTACTATGCACTCGGCTTAAACAAGGTATTCATGATATTCCCCTATCTCGAGCCCTCGGACCTTGGGTTATCAGAGCCTGAGCTCGGATATTTTATTCGTGCTATAATACCAATTACACCTACAGGTTTTGCTATAAACATGTTTGTCCCAGTTGGCAGAGAACACGAGGTACTAAGCCAGGTTGAAGACTATGTGGAGGAGGTAATTATTAGCAGAGTCACAGAGTATACTGTGCCAAAACTATCAAAGTATAACTGGTGCTATATGACCATAGAAGAGGTGCCCAATAACTTTTGGGAACAAGCATCAGTTGAATTAGAGAAGGAACTCGAAAAAGAGACTAATTTAAAGCCGCCAGAACAACGAGTTATGAAGTCATATGATATGCTTGATTTAATTATAGCCAAGGAGTTAGAGAAAGATGCTTTTGCTAATCTTAATGATGTTGCATCTAAGACAGGAATTCCATATTCGCGCCTCCATAGACATTACATAAGTCATGTAAGAAGATTTATCGTGGGAACACGATTTAGCGTTACACCCTGGTGGACCATAATGCCGGGAATTTTGGCAGTCATAAATGGGTTTAAATCTAGCAGTCATGCCTATTCTGTAGCTAGATTTCTGGCTGGGTTGCCTGTTACTAGTGGTGTTATGGTTGGTGGTAATGATAAGGTTCTTGTTGTAGCGTATGGTGGCGAGACCCTTGTGAGTAAGTTTGCTAAGTATTTTCTTAAGCAGATGGTTAAGCATGGTCTTAAGGTTAAGTCTTGGATTATTGATAAGCCTATGGCGTTTACTATTCCGTATAAGCTTCATGAGGAGTATGAGAAGACTCGTGAGTGGAAGTTTAAGCTTGCATTTAAGCAGGGATGAGTAGCTTTTGGGCTGCTCAGCCGGTTGATCCTATTTCATCCGTATTGTTCAACCCATCGGAGTCTACATCATCGCTGTTTAACTTAATTAGCCTGGAGGATATAATATAGTTTAGACGCGGATGAGCTAGTAGGGACGTTCTGAGCCGTGATGTAAGTGGAGCGAGGGCGACGCGTTATAGGATAATACGTATTACTTCTCTTTTGTACTCGTAGTAATACAGTATCTTGTTGTTTCTTAGAAATATTGACATATATTGCTAGTAATACTGTAATGTGTCTCCGAGTAGTGGCGTTGTCGTTGTTTGTTATTATTTATAATTGTTATTTAATCATCTAAATCAATTTTATTCAGGCTCGTATAGTCATTTTTATATTCTGCGGAAAAATTAGGATGACACGGGAGTCACGATATGAGCTCGACACCCGATGAGTCTAGGAGAGAATTCCTTAAACTAGCTGGGACAGCTGTTGTTGCAGGACTGGTAGGACTTGCTGCTGGTAGGTTGAGTGCTGGCGGTGGTGGTCCTACAGCTACGACTACTACAACTATTACGAAAACTGCTGCAAAGAAGATCAAGGCTGCATGGGTGTATGTTGGCCCTATAGGCGATTATGGCTGGACATATGCTCATGACCAGGGGAGAAGATACGTAGAGGATCTGTTTCCCTGGCTAGAGACCGATTATAGCGAGTCTGTACCGGAAACAGCTGCTGGGCCTACTATTGACAAGTTTGTGGAAGAGGGCTATGATATAATATTCACGACGAGCTTCGGCTACATGGATACAACAATAGAGGCTGGTAAGAAGTATCCTGATAAATGGTTCTGGCATTGTAGCGGTTACAAGAGGAGAGAAAATGTAGGCACGTACTTTGCTGATCTCTACCAGATATACTACTTAAATGGTTTCATAGGGGGAGCAGTAACTCAGACAGGTAAACTAGGGTATGTGCCTGCTTTCCTCATACCAGAGGTGAAGAGGCATCTAAACGCATTTGCTCTTGGAGCTAGGGATGGCGCACGACTTGTTGGTAGGAGAGATGTTAAAGTATATGTGACAAGCGAGCTAGGAGACTGGTTTGCCCCGGATGATGCAAAACTCGCTGCTAAGATTCTCATAGATAACTATGATGTAGACGTAATAGCTTTTACAGAGGACTCGCCAAGCGTTTTACAAGTAGCCGAGGAGTATCAGACTACGAAGGGTAAGCGCGTGTGGAGCTTCAGTCACTACAGCGATATGAGCCAGTATGGTCCACACGCCCACCTAACAGGACAAATTGTTAACTGGGGAGTTATATACGCGTACATACTAGCAAAATACTATGCAGGAGCAGCTGAGAGCGAGGATATATGGGCACGCATAGGAGACTTCACACCAGTTAGATGGATGAAACCGGTAGAGGAAAGCACTCTAGGGCTAAAAGAGGGGGCAGTCTACATGGCTAAGATAAAGGAAGAGGTAGTACCAGCTAATGTCTTAAACGCTGCTAAGATGCTGTATGAACAAATGAAAGAACTACTATATGAGCCGTTCAGCGGATATGATCCTATAAAGAAAGAGCCTAGAGAGATCTATGACAATAATGGTGTAAAGAGGATTGAGAAAGGGCAGAGGCTGAGCCACGACGATCTATGGAACATGGACTGGCTGTTGGATAATGTAGAGTTACTTGGCTAAGCAAGGTGATAAGCCATATACACCATTTTTATTCTTCTTAACACTTTATGTCTAAAACCTTATCCTCCCATGCTTATTAAAGAGGTAGTATAGGGCTATGGGTAGAAACCAAGAAGATACAGCAATTATTGTTATGAAGAATATAACAAAGTATTACCCGGGAGTTAAAGCTAATGATAACGTGTATTTCGAGGCTAGAGCAGGCGAGGTGCATGGCTTACTGGGAGAGAATGGTGCTGGTAAAACTACTCTTATGAATATACTATATGGTCTAGTAAAGCCTGATAACGGCGAGATATGGATTTACGGTAAGAGAGTTAATTTGAAGAAGTGGTCACCGGCAGAGGCTTTGAAGAATAAGATAGTAATGGTTCATCAACACTTTAAGCTCATTCCTAGACTAACTGTTCTCGATAACATAATTCTCGGTCTTAGAGGAGCTGGTATCAGGATCTCTGTAGTAGAAGCTAGGGAAAAGATAAACAAGCTTGCTGAAGAATACGGGTTGATGATTAACCCTAATGACTATATATGGCAGTTATCAGCTGGCGAGAAGCAGCGTGTCGAGCTTATCAGGGCTTTGATGCTTGATGCCAGGATACTAATAATGGATGAGCCAACCTCTGTCCTCACAGTCCCCGAGATTAGAGGGTTGTTCAAGATACTCAGGAAGATGGCGGAGGAGGGTAGGAGCATAATATTCATAACACACAAGTTATGGGAAGCTCTCGAGATTTGTGATAGGATAACTGTTATGAGGAGAGGAAAGAGCATTGACACGTTGTTAAAGAAAGATGCTACTCCAGAGAAGCTTGCAAAACTCATGTTCGGCCGTGTGCCTGAGAAGCCTAAGGGGAAGACAAGAGCGCCTAGTAGGAGGAGAGTACTACATGTTAGAGGCTTATGGGTTAGAAGCGATAGAGGACACTGGGCTGTCAAGAATGCTGGTATAGAGGTTTATGCTGGTGAGATAGTGGGTATAGCAGGTGTAGCGGGTAGCGGGCAGAGAGAGCTAGTAGAGGCAATAGTTGGTTTGAGGAAAGCCGAGAAGGGGTGCATAAGGATTAATGGAGCTGATATCACGAATGCCTCTCCACGAGAAATCGCTGATAAAGGAGTAGCCTATATACCGGAGGATAGGCTTGGCATAGGAATTGTTGCTCCTCTAAGCATTGTAGAGAACTCTATAATGAGGAAATACTGGAAGAGGATGTTTTCTGGCAAAATAACTGTGAAATGGGATTCGGCTAGGAAATATGCTGAAAAACTAATAGAGAAGTATGAGATAAAGTCCCCAGGACCCGAGGTCCCTGCTGGTAAGCTGTCTGGAGGAAACATACAGAAGCTCATAATAGCTAGAGAGTTGTCTGAAGAACCTAGACTAGTAATAGCGCATAATCCTACAATGGGTCTTGACGTTAGATCTGCTATGCGTGTACACGAAGAAATACTGAGGCTTGCAAGCAAGGATACTGCTATCCTCCTAGTATCGGAAGAGCTGGAAGAGATACTAGAGCTATCGGATAGAGTATATGTTATGTATAATGGAGAATTACTAGGACCATTTAACACGGATGAGGTAAGCCTAGAAGATCTAGGATACATGATGGTTACTGGAAGACCCATTATGGCTAACAAGCCTGCTGAGAAAGAAATTATAGCCTCAACTAATAGTTAGACTAGCAAGTCTCACGGGAAACGCCCCTGGGAGAACGGGAACAGGAGTGAAGATAATAATAAAACGACGCGAAGAAACAAGTGTGAAGAGCAGTATACTAGCATCAATAGTATTGCTCCTCCTAGCTGTTTTAATCTATTTATCCGTTTTCTCCCTAGCTGGTGTTCCTCCAACAGGTATTCTCGAGACAATGTGGGATACTCTCACCTCTAAGGGTAATCTAATCCGGAGCTTACAGCGAGGTTTACCCATACTTCTCCCTGCTCTAGGACTTATAGTAGTCTTCAAAATGGGTTTATGGAATATTGGTGCAGAAGGACAATTACTAATGGGGCTCTTAGCTGGATCTGGTATAGGCATTTATCTTGCACCCAATCTACCCGGGTTTCTAGCAGTATTATTAATGCTTCTCACAGCATTTGTTGCTGGTGGTGCATGGGCTTTTATCCCAGCTTATCTAAGAGCTACTATTGGTGCAAACGAGATACTGGTAACACTTATGTTCAATTATGTCGCTGTAAGCGTTTTCAACTACGTAGTAGCTGGTCCCTGGCGTGATCCTCATGGTTATGGTTTTATTAAGACCCCGATGCTTGATGATAAGGTTAGGCTGAGCATATATGATGGCATAGCTTTAAGCATACTTATTGCGCTAGCTATATTCCTTATCATGAAATACACGAAGTTTGGCTATGAAGTCAGATTAATGGGTGCAAACCCTGTAGCAGCTAGGAGTGCTGGTGTAGACCCGTTAAAGACTAGTATAATAGCAATGTTCATCAGCGGCGGATTGGCAGGTATAGGAGGAGTAATGATCTCAAGCATAATAACTGGCGTCTTAATGGAAGCTCAGAGCATGTCGCCAGGCTATGGTTATACGGCAATTATAGCTGCATGGCTTGCCAGGCTTGATCCATGGGGAACTATCCTCTCATCATTCTTCCTGGGATACCTAATGGAGACCGGGGAGAGCTTGAAAATAGCGTATGGGTTACCAGCATCAGGAGTAATGGTTCTTGAAGGACTGTTTCTACTAGCAGTTGCCGCTACGGTCTTCTTTGAAAAATACACAATAGAGGTGAAGAAGACTGAGTGATACAATAACAATATTCCTAAGAACATCTATAGAGTATGGAACACCACTATTACTAGCAGCACTCGGAGAAGTCTACGCGGAGCGGTCAGGCATCCTAAACCTAGGACTAGAAGGCATAATGGCCTCAGCCGCAGCCACAGCGTTTGTTACCTCGTTAGTCACTAGTAACCCATTAATAGGCCTCATAGCTGGCATAGCAATGGGTATTCTCTTATCAGCCCTCCACGCGTTTTTCTCTGTCTCGCTTAGAGCAAACCAAGTACTGAGTGGCCTAGCAATAACCATACTAGGCCTGGGTCTCAGCAGTCTTATAGGTCGTGGATATGTAGGGCTAAGAGGCGTTGGTATAGAGAAGCTCATACATATACCAGTACTAGAGGATATACCAGTACTGGGTGCCCTGAGCGGGTTAGATCCACTAGCATACATTGGTATCATAGCATCCATAATATTATGGTATATACTGTATAAGACAAGCGCAGGGCTAATACTACAATCTGTGGGCGAAGACCCGGACGTAGCCGCGAGTCTTGGGCACAACGTGTTTCGTATAAGATATTATGCAACAATATTCGGTGGAGCAATGGCTGGATTAGCAGGCGCGCATCTAACACTAGCTGTTAGCCCTGGATGGTTCGAGGGGATAACTGCTGGTAGAGGATGGATCGCGCTAGGCATAGTAATACTAGGCTCGTGGAATCCTTTGAGAACAATGTTGGCCGCCTACTTTATCGGAGCAGTAATGGAGCTCAGATTCTTGCTTGCACCATACCTGGGAGTAAGCGGTATCTTGCTTGACGGATTACCCTATCTACTCGTGGTAGTAATGTTGGCGATTGTCTCGATAGAAGGATTAAGGAAAAGAGTTGGTGCACCAGCTAGTCTAGGTAAGCCCTACCCAGAGGACTAAGGGATAATAAGGTGTTTTTCCACATTAATAAACTACTAGTTGAGGAGAGCCTGTCTTGACCCTGCATAAACAACGAGTTATCCCAATAGTATTAGCAATAATACTTGTTGTATCCACAATTATAGTGTTCACACACCTTGTAGGGGAGAGAGAGGAGGCTGGTCAGCAACAAGCATTATATTATGATAGCCTGGCAACAGAGTATCCTAATCAAACCCTTAATAACATGATAATTAGTATTTTCAAGAAATACGGGTACAAATTAAAGATATATGAAGGCTATAAAGCAGGTGTTGAAGAGCTAAAAGACATGAGTATCTATGATATCGTAGTCATAAGAGCTCATGGAGGGTATAACAATAATAAGACTACTGGTAAGCCCCTCGGCTCCTACGTGTTTACTGGCACACCTTATAACCCGTACATGTATTTTAATGATCAGAAAAACAACTACCTGGTACCCGGAGTAATCCCGTTGCCAGGCGGGGGTTATTCACAAGAATACTTTGTTGCTTCGCCAAGGTTTTTTGCAAAATACACTATGTTTAAAAAAGACTCCATAGTGATACTAGCAACTTGTTTTGGCATGAACGACGATATACTAGCTAAGACCCTGTTAGCCAAAGGTGTGAAAGTAGTAATCTCATGGAATGGTAGTATAACAGCGCATCATCTCGATTATACACTGCCATTAATAGTTGAGAAAACCCTGGATATACTCAGCAAGAGTAGTGATGTAGAGGAGTTAAAAGTCCTGGAAAAGATTATTCCGCCGGACCCCATAGCTGGTGCTCGGTTACAAGTCGCTTGTAAAGAGTAGTAAGAGAAGTAGAGGTATTGTTTAAACGATGTTCTCCTAGTTACTACTTAGTTACTTGGCTTTTTCCTGTTTATCACTAGAGCTTGCAGACGTTGTGGAAGGTGCTGGAGCTTCTTCGACTTCTTTTTCTAGTTTCTTAAGTTCTTCTTCAAGTTCTTTCTCGATCTCTTCTATAGGCTTTGGCGGAGGAGTGGTAGCTAGCGTATAGCCTATCCAGCCTAGTATAGCCATGATGCCTACTACAGCTATTACCACAGTGATCTTGATTAGAAATACGTCGAAGCGTAACCCGATTATGTTTTTATCGGGGTATACGAATAGTCCTATGATGTATATCAATGATACGATTATTGCGAGAATTATGAGGCCTATACCTATGATTTTGTCTCTACTCACCCCAGTCTCACCAGCATTAAGTTAGTCTCACACATTCATTGTTATGAAAGACTTAAAAATACTATGTTTCGCCACCGCATATTATTACTCTCTGACTCTGTTGCGTGAAATCAACAAGCCATAACTCGCCATAATCCCCGAGACCCCATCTCTTAGCATATTTTATAGCATCGCCTGTAAACCCGATGGTTGAGAAGTATATTGCTACTATGCTTGTATTCTTATTATACCGTAGAGCACGAGCAGCTATATCCATAGATATGCCACGGAACCCTGCTATATCATACACTCCTGGCGGCTTACCACTATCACGCACAACTCCTAGTATAATATTCTTCTTAACACCAGCAAGTAGTAGCCCTTTTGATTCTCTAGAAAACTCGACGTAGACATCTAGACTATAATACGCTCCGGAGTCTCCCGGCGTCTTATAACTTGTAGCGAAAATTGCTGAGGGATCAAGCAGTGCTGTTGAGCAATTCATTACATTATTAGTTATAATCCATGAAAGAGCTCTAAGCCTAGTACCCAGCGTGGTCTCTTTGAGAAACCTGACTAATCCGAGTAGTACCTCTCTCGGGCTCCGTGCTAATAGCTCATACGTATCGTATTCGAATCCTACTCTAATGTTATTTCTCGCCAAGTATCCTCTAAGCCATGATCTTCGTAGAGGTTCATAGGGTAGCGTGTTTTCTAGGAGACGCATT
>CAZCAU010000037.1:0-15875 GCA_964496855.1 uncultured Desulfurococcales archaeon | reverse complement strand
GAAAGGCGTTAGTGAGGAAGAGATTGCTGCTGGTCTTGGAGCACTCTTCGGCTAAATTCTATGTTTAATCTAAGAGGAATATTTATTAGGCGTCAAGAAGGGTGTATAGTGCTGGAACAAACCAGGATTGGGGGTAGGAGCTGAGATGGAATACATTTATGCAACACTGCTCCTTCACGCAGCTAAGAAAGAAATAAACGAAGATAGTTTAAAAAAGGTCCTTGAGGCAGCCGGGATAGAGGTCGACGATGTTAGGATAAAGGCGTTAGTTGCGGCTGTTAAGAACATCAACATAGATGAAGTATTGAAGACGGCAACAGCAGTGCCTGCTGCTCCTGTTGCTGCTCCTGCGGAGGCTCCTGCTGCTAAGGAGGAAGAAAAGAAGGAAGAAGAGAAAGAAGAGGGAGAGAAAGGCGTTAGTGAGGAAGAGATTGCTGCTGGTCTTGGAGCACTCTTCGGCTAACCTGGCGATGTCAGCATCGTTCCAACAAGCTACCCAGTTAAAGGCCGATAATAGCTGGTTGTTCTCGATATGTGTGGTTAACAGTATTTTGTAGTATTTTAACTAGTTGTCACCGCCTAGCATTAACACTATATATTAACTAGTTTCTGAATACTCTTTTGTAAGTAGTGTAAGTAGTTATGGAGGAGGCACTATGACTAAGGTAGTGGATCCTGGTGAGTATGCTCTAACATTCTTCAAAAAGAGAGGATTTGTAAGGAAAAAATGCAAGATTTGCGGAAGCTATTTCTGGACAACAAATCCAGAATTAGAGACATGCCAAGACGCGCCTTGTACAGAGTACTTCTTTAGAGACATAAAGATCTCATCAACACCGTTATCTGTTAGTAGAGCGAGAGAGGAGTTTCTTAGCTTCGTGGAGAAAGAAGGACATACACGTGTGAAGCCTAGACCAGTGGTGGCTAGATGGCGTGATGATTTATACTTGACTATAGCATCTATTGTTGTCTTTCAACCCCATGTCACAAGTGGTGTTGTGGAGCCTCCTGCTAACCCCTTAGTGATTTCCCAGCCTTGCATAAGATTAGAGGATATTGATAATGTAGGTCTTACTCTAGGCAGGCATCTAACATCTTTTGAGATGGCTGCTCATCACGCTTTTAATTATCCTGATAAGATGGTGTATTGGAAGAATAGAACAGTAGAGTTGGCGTATGAGTTCTTTACTAAGAGAATAGGTATACCAGAAGATTATCTAGTCTTTAAAGAATCCTGGTGGGAAGGCGGAGGCAATGCAGGTCCTTCTTTTGAAGTAGCGGCAGGAGGCCTCGAGTTGGCTACACTGGTGTTCATGCAGTATAAAGTAGTAAATGGTGAGTACGAGCCTATACCTATAAAAATAGTTGATACGGGCTACGGAGTTGAGAGAATAGCCTGGTTCACATCTAAGAAACCAACAGCTTTCCACGTCATATATGGTTCTCTCCTTAACGAGTTTAGAAAAGCTCTGGGTCTCCCCAAGGAGCCGGTAGAGGTTCTTGAAGAAGCCTATAGATTAATAGGTAGGCTTGACCCTGAAAGCCAGGGTTCTAGAAGCAGGTTTTTTGAGAGATTAGCAGAACGCACTGGTCTAGACATAGATGACCTCATAGCAACATATATGCAGGAGGTACAGTTGTACACGTTACTTGATCATAGCAAGACACTAGCATTAATGTTAGGAGACCTAATAGTACCCTCCAATACTGGCGAAGGCTATCTTGTAAGACTAGTACTTAGAAGAGCTCTTAGAACATTAATGAAAATGAATCTCAGTTACGACCTGCTACCAGCTATGATTGAAAAGCAGATAGAGTATTGGAGCAAAGATTATTATCCTCATTTAAGAGAAAATAAGGATTATATTCTTGATGTAACACATGTTGAAATAGAGCGTTTTGAGGCAACACTAAACAAGGGCAGGATGCTCTTATCATCAATTCTTAAGAGAAAGAAGAAGCTTACACTAGATGACTTAATAGTTCTTTATGACTCGCATGGCTTACCCCCCGAGCTAGTTGTATGGGAAGCTAATAGAAGAGGGTTCTCTGTCCCACCAGTACCGTTTAATTTTTACTCTTTAATAGCTTCAAGACACTCCTCAGCACCACTGCTTGCTGGCAAACGTGGTGGTGAACAACTAGTAGGTATAAACAAAGACCGTCTTAGCAAGATCTCTGTAGCTACAGAGCTCTTATTCCACAAAGACCCGTACATTAGAGAATTCAATGCTGAGATACTAGAGATACTGGATAACAAGTATGTTATCTTGGATAAAACAGCATTTTATCCCATAGGAGGAGGCCAGTACTATGATACTGGCTACATAGTTACCGAGGATGGTAGTAAGTTCCGTGTAAAAGCCGTCTATAAGTACAATAATTTGATTCTCCACGAGATAGATACTTCAGGTACCGAGAAGATCCTCCTAAAACCTCATATGAAGATTCGAGGAGTCGTAGATTGGGAGAGACGATACAGACTTATGAGGCATCATACGGCAACTCATATTCTAATGGGGGCGCTAAGACGTGTTCTTGGAAAACACGTGTGGCAAGCAGGTGCTGAGAAAACACCTGAGAAAGCACGTCTTGACATCACGCATTATAAACAAATTACTGATGAGGAGAAGGAAAAGATTGAAGAATTAGTTAACAAGGTCATTGATGAACGCAGAGAAATCAGAGCAAGAGTACTTGATAAAAACCTTGCTGAAGAGAAGTATGGCTTTACAATTTATCAGGGTGGTGTTCCACTCGAGAGAAATATAAGGATAGTAGAGATCACAGACTGGGATGCACAAGCATGTTTTGGCACACATTTATCTAATACTGGTGAAGCAGGAGACTTCAAAATAATAAGCATAACAAAGCTTCAAGACGGGATCTATAGGTTAGAGTTTATTGCTGGTACTAGAGTTTCAGAAGAATTTACTAAGGTAGAGAAAGAGTTAAGCGACATCTCTAAGTTACTAGGTTCTCATCCAAGAGAGCTCAAGAATAAGCTAAGCGCTATGCTAAGAGAGCAGCAGGATCTGGAGAAAAGACTAAGGCTTTATAGAAGACTCTATCTTGAAACTGTTGCTAAGAACCCTATTAGGCTTAAAGATCTAAATCTCTTGATTTTCGAGGCAACAGAGATAGATAAAAGGATAGTGTTGGAGCATGTAAAGAGACTTGTAGAGCAAAAGAACTCATTACTAGTCATCCTAACAGTAGCAACAAGCAAAGGTATGCAAATAGATTTATCGGTAAGCAGGGATCTCGTGGAGAGAGGGTTATCAGCCAAGAATATTCTTATGTCGATGAACAGAAAACTCCAGAGATTAAAAGGCGGTGGCAGAGAGAACCATGCATCAGGTTTCTTACCTAGAGTGATTTCTAAAGAAGACTTGGTAGGGATAATCAGAGAGATAGTATCCGGGTAAAGCTGATCTACCATGCTTGAGAAACACATACTAGAAGCTGCAAGGGACTACAAGTATTTGCTTGATAGAGGATACCCTCAACAACTTTCTCTAATCTTTGTTTCTAACAGGTGGAATCTAAGTAAAGAAGAGCGCATGATCTTATACCGTTGTATTCATCCTTCAATAGAAGCAACAAGTATTAGAGAGAAACATTTAGATCCTGAAAGCATAAGAGGAAATATTTTAGTCATAGATACCTACAACGTGTTATTGACACTAAAAGCATCCGTAGAATGTGAGGAGATATTTCTGTGTGATGATGGTATAGTACGCGATATTCTCTCAAGCAGAAGCAAGGCCTCTAAGGATAAAACACTATATTCACTAACCCCAATCCTGGTTAGTGAAATAGCTCATCTTGCCCCTAACAAGGCGATCTTCATAGTCGACAAACAAGTAAGTATGAGTAAAGAGCTCTGCAACAACATAAAAAGTCTCGCTACAAACCTTGTTGTAGAGACAATACTTGCTCCTAAGACAGATAAAGAGATAATAAAGCTGTCCGAGACCAATCCTGATGTCATCGTGGCGTCCAGTGATATTCTGATACTAAGGGACTCTCCTAGAGTTTTCGACTTAGCAGGCTATATAATAAGGCGTAGATGGAGTAAGAAGCTCATAAACATAAGACTTTAAAATACAAGTTTATTCATTATTATATACCGGGGCCCGTCGCCTAGCCAGGATAGGGCGCCGGCCTTCTAAGCCGGTGGTCCGGGGTTCAAATCCCCGCGGGCCCGCTAATGCATATTAAGCTGATCTCAGTGTTGTTTTTTAAGATTTAACAGTTTGTATATTTCATTTTCTAATAAAAGGTTTCTAAACACGTACCCATTTTCCTCGGAAAATCTACTGTAATATTCGTATATGTGTGTATAAGCTCCATAATTTACCGGAAGATCCTGTCTTACCGTAAACCCTATTTCAATATACTTCTCGGCAGCCTCTTGTGAGGTATCCTCTCTTATCATCTCTCCTCCTTTTGTTGTATAAACTTTTCCAGGTTTTTCAATTTCAATAGCGAGTAAAATATCGGCATCAAAATAGTCTATATAGGCCTTTATAATGCTTTTATAAAGCTTCCATGCAAGCTCCCAGCCAGGAACTCTTCTGTCTACATCACCTGGTTTTACAATGATCTTTTCTCTATCCCTTATCCCTTCAGCTCGTTTCTCTATATAGTATTTTTGCGCCCTTATAGAAAGTCTCATGTCTTTTTCATTTATGAACTCTATATAATAATCTAGTTCTCCTATAGTAAAGAAGGATTTCGGCATATACATTTTCGCCTCGAGTGTAGGTACACCATATTCTGTAAAGAATTCTTTTTGTAATCTGAATTTTCTTTCATAATAGGAAAAATTGTTAAAATAAATGTCATTCGGCGTTGGATAATAACGTAGTAAAAAGTGTTCAAAACTGTACTTTGGCAATAAGATTTGTGATACTACATTAGGGATTGTATCTATAATTCCGTAGTTTACGAGTAGTATTTCATAGACACCAGCTAGATTTTTTAACTTTATATACCATGAGATAAAATCAACCCATGGACCTCGCTCTATAAACTCTATATTATCTTCTCTTTCACTTTCTACAGCCTCTCGAAGTGCTTCATCAATATATTTGTATAAAACATTTAGATGGTATCCAAAGCTAAATGGTATTTGGGCTCTAGAAATATTAAATCACCTGATGTATTTCTAAGGAATAAAAGAAAGGGAAAAAATACTGATTATGCCTTTCCTCGGATTTTGTTGAGTGCAGCATCTACGTTATCGAGACCACATTGCTTTAACAGATCGGATCTTGGCACTCCTTTTTCATCCCATCCGACTGCCTTGTAATACTCTGCTCTATGTTCGAGGAATTTAGCCTTATCAACAGCTTTTCCTTTGCAAGGCCCAGAGGGTAGTGGTTCATAGAATCTTGGCGGGTTCTCATCGTACTTTGAAGTCGGTAGCCATTGTATATCCGGTCCACCTAGGAGTAAAGCAGCTCTCTGAATTGCTAGTGCTCTGAGAGCAAGATCTTTGTCCCATTTCTCGGGTGTGAACCAATCCCATCCTGTTACGGCATGGAAGAATTTGAATACTATATCTCTGGGAACAGTGAATGCGGTGAACCAGCAGAACACAGCGCTGTCAAATAGTAGTGGTCCACCCACTTCTCCGGCTTCTGGTGGCAGTGCTGCTACTGATGTATGATCACCACCTTGCACAGAACAAGCATAGGCAATGTCCTGTGGATAGTCTAGCCCGCTTCTGTTTCCATGAGCTCCGACACCATGCCCTTTCACTGTTACGGCATACTTAGTTGTATCAACACCTTTCCAATCATTTACATAAAGCGCAAACCTCCATGTACCCTCTGCAAGTTTATCGCCTATGCCCTCTCTATTCACTATCATTTCTAGTAGTTTCGCGAATGCCTCTGTATTACCCCATTTTAGCTCGATGCCTCCAAGATCATCCTTTGTTAATATGCCTCTTTGATAGAGTTCGGCAGCAAATCCTAAGATGTTCCCTACCTGTATACCACAAAGACCATAGCTGTCTACGAGATATGATAAGTAGTTGTTATCTTCTGGATTAAAGATCCCGAGATTTGTTCCGAGATATGCTTGTAACTCATAATCAGTGTTATCCGAAACTGTCCCCTCCCATCGTCCTGTCCTTTGGAAAGCCAGCTTATAACAAGTAAGCGGGCATCCGAAGTCACCCCAGTATCGTTTAACCCACATTCTTCTAGCATACTTATCTACCCCAACTGCTGGATTATCATGCCATTCTTCTTGCCAGTTGTATACGGGCTCCGAGCTCCTTGTGTATCCGCACTCATAGCCTATATATCCCGTACCCCACCATTTGAAAACATGGTTTACAGCATTATTCGCCACGATATCGGATAGCTCCTTGACCTTAGATATATCATAAGCCTCTGGCAGGGGTCCTGTTCCCTTGACAACTATTGCTTTTAGATTCTTGGAGCCCATAACTGCTCCGTATCCTCCATAACCGCCAGAATGAATCCATTTGCTTGCAATATTTGCCACACGTACCTTCTTCTCGCCTGCTGGTCCTATGTAAAGCATTGCTGGCTCTCTCCATTTAATATACGGTGTTTTGTTTTGAAGCTCATTTCTAATCTCCTTTACAAGCTCTTTATGGGTTTCATCTGTCTTTTTACCCCAGAGATGTGAAGCATCCCGTATCTCTACGTTGTCGTTGTATATGTATATATAGACAGGGCTTGAAGCCCTTCCAGTAATTATTATGCCGTCCCACCCTGTTGCTCGAAGCTCTGATGCGAACTCTCCGCCGAAAGTTGAGCCAACGATGCCTAAGGTTAATGGTGATTTACCGCTTACACAAGTCCTGGCTCCCGGGAAATACCCTGTTAGAGGCCCTGTAAGTATTGTTAAAATGTTTTCTGGTCCTAGAGGATCTATCTCTTCCCATCGGCTACCTAGTCTATCAAATAGGATTTTTGCAGCTAGTGCTCTTCCGCCAATGTAGGTCTTTAACACATCCTCGGAGAATGATGTTTCTCTTATAGATTCTGTTGTTAGATTTATTTCTAGGAATTTATTATGATAACCATAGAGAGGCATGTTATATCACCAGATGTTTTTCACTATATTTTCCAAAGAATTTGTCAGCGAGATCCTTTGCTATCTCTTCAGGCTCATCGGCTAGAAGCTTATACGTATCCATACTCGTATTTGGCTTAACTTGTATAGCACCTTCAATACAGACTTTGGCACATTCTGGATCGCCGCCGCATAGATCGCAAATCAGCGCGTATCCTTCTGTTGGATGGAATGTTGGTATACGTCCTGGGCAAGCTTCGTGACACTTATAGCATTTAATACATTTGTCCTTGTGTATCATTATAGCACTAGTCTTATCATCTACATAAAGGGCACCTGTAGGGCAAGCTTCCACACATGGATGATCCTTACAGTATCTGCAAACTACTGGGAAATCCAAGCCTGGTCCAAACATAAAGACTCTTATCCGGGATGCTTCAGGCCATATCTTGCCCTCGTGATGTATAGAACATGCTATCTCACATCTTCTACAACCGCTGCACTTATCTGGATCTATAAATAACCATACTTTCTCTGGTAACTGCGGCTTCTGTGTAACTGTCACTGTCTCTGTAACGGTTTCTGTGGTTGTCTTAGTCATAGTTTCCGTTATTATCTCTTTTACTGAGGGCTTGGCGGCATAACCTATACCGGCACCCACCGCTACACCTATAACTGTAGCTGCTGTGAGTTTTAGGAAATCCCTTCTTGTAACACCTTCTGGAGGGTCTTGTACCTTTTCAGGGTTAGAAGATTTACCCAATTTTACACCAATAATAATGTACATTATGGTATTATTTAAATCTTTTACATTTATCTAATATTTAACAGTGTTAAAATGGAGGGTTAATCAGAAATATAATAAAATAAAATAATAATATATAAATATAATATAGAAAGAAGATGACCCGAAGTCTAGGAAAACAAACCCCTTGAATCAAGTATTATTCATATTCATCTTCTTAATACTACTAGGGCATGTGGTTATAATACTTTTAATACTATACTCGTTATAGCAGTTGTCTTGAATGTGCTAGTTTATTCTAGTAGTAACCCCTTGCTATTACAACAATGTTGCTATTACAAGCCAGGAAATAAACAGTAGCTGGCGTAACCATGTTTTCTGCATATAACCATGCAGCATCAGCCACAGTATCATCACAGCTTTCTCCATATCATGCAATATTGAAAGCAAGAAGGATTGTTTAGACGATACTCAACAAAGAGTGTTGCTCTCATCGTCTCCTAGTACACCTTTTAAGTCATAATAGGTGGCATCAGTTATCCTTACATTGGTCTTAGTCTTTATGCAATCTATTTTCTCTTTAGTTCTGATCACTACTGGGTAGTAGTTATAAGTCCTACCTACAGGTTCCTTTCTCCAATTCACACCAAGTATTAGAACAAGTGCTTTTTTACCTATGTATTCTTCTTGTATCATTCTCGCGATTCTTCTCTCCATGAATTCTATTATTTTCTTACTTCTAGCCTTTTTGACAGGATCTGGTACTTGTCTCATGGAGGCTGATGGTGTATGTGGTCTTATAGTATATTGTGCTACATGTATCCTCTCGGGCAGTATATCTTCTAACACCTTCATCGTGTTACGGAAAGCATCATCATCTTCGCCAGGATGTCCTACAATGATATCAGTAGCTATAACTGCACCGGGTATTTTGCTTCTTATCTTTCTTACAATCTCGTAGAAATCGTCTACACTATAGTGTCTATTCATAATTTTTAACACTCTGTCATCTCCCGATTGGAGAGGTATGTGAAAGAACTTATAGAATACTGGATGCTTCATTGTATCAATAAAATCATCTACAAATTCTATTAAAGGCCATGGGTTCATCATACCTACACGTATGAATATCTTGTTGACAAGATTATTCTTATCTATAACATCACCTATGTAGTTCAATAGATCAGGCAATTTTATACTTCCTAAGTCGTAGCCATAAGCAGCAGCATCTTGTGAAGTTAGATAAATCTCTCTAGCCCCGTTTTTGACCAAATCTAGTAAATGCTCTACAACTAGCCTTGGTGGCACACTTTTTAGTTCACGCCTAGCCCTCCGGGTTATACAGAAGCTACACTTACCCAGACATCCCTGATTTACGGGAATTATACCTGTATAGCCTATGCTCCGCCTTGGAAGATTATATATAGTCTCCCCTGGAGCCGCAGTAATGTACCTCTTATTGGTTAAAATAGCTTCAAGAATGCGATGAGGATCCCTACTAGCCACTATAGAGGCTTCTGGCACGGTTTTCTTGATTAGATAAGGTTGTGCTCTAGCCATACAACCTGTAACAATTAGTTTCTTATTGTTGGAGAGGGCTTGTCGGAGTTGTCCTAGTCGTTTTGTTATTCTCTGATCGGTATCAAGTCTTACTGTGCAGGTATTTATAATAATTATATTTGCATTTTCAAGTCTATCTACTATTAAGTACCCGTGTCTTTCAAGTTCTTCTGCTATAACCTGGCTATCTGCTTGATTTAATGCACATCCATAGGTCTCTATGTAGACCTTTCTCACTAGCTGGCCCCTTGACTCCTCTTCTCCTGTTATAGCAAAACCATATTCTATCCTTAATACTTATTAACTTACACCGTTCAGAGAAATTAAGAGAACAGCAAAGAGGCTGAGAGAAGATGTCGTCTAGCACGCTAGATTATGAGTATCTGCTAAACAGATTGTACGCACGCATTCCGAGAAGAACATCTAGTGGCGAGCGATTCGAGCCGCCCAAAGCCGAGGTCCTACATGTAGGTAATCAGACTATAATAAGAAACTTCCGTCAAATAGCAAATGTCCTGAGGAGAGAAGAGCGAATATTGATGAGGTTCTTCTTAAAAGAATTAGCAGTCTCAGGGATAATGGATCCCTCAGGAGCACTAATACTTAATACAAGGGTCTCATCACGTGTTATTAATGATCTTCTGAATCTGTTTATAAAGAACTACGTTATATGTCCTACCTGCGGAAGACCAGATACACGTATTGTTAAGAGAGAAAGAGTCTGGATACTTGTATGTGATGCTTGTGGAGCAGAACAGCCATTAAAACCTATATAACAGCATACATAATGATATATTCTTAATAGGAGTAGAAAAGTGAAGGCTGAAAATAGCGGGCTCATCTCTGTAAAAATATATCATGTATCAAACGAGTTTGGGGAACAAACAGTCATTGCAGCTTGTGATGCCAAATATCTAGGTAAGATCTTTAGAGAAAAAGAGCTGATCCTAGATGTAAACAGAGAATTCTACAGTGGCGAATTATATACCGTGGAAGAAGCCATTAAGCTTCTACGTACCGGTACTATTCTAAACCTCGTAGGTGAACAAATAATAAATGCTGCGATAAAGGAGGGCTTAGTTCATAAAGATGCTATAATAAGGATATCAGGTGTCCCACATGCGCAAGTCGTAAGGATATGAAGGTGCTATACATACTTGAAGAGATCTAAAACATGTATTGTGTGCGGAAGAGATAGTATATCTAAATTCTTTGTAGGAAGCTTATGCTTAGACTGCTTTATAGATAAATATGGCCTTGTAGATCATAAGTCGTTAAAGTTAGAAATCAATATGTGCAAGCGTTGTGGGAGTCTAAAGTATAAAGGTAAATGGGTATCTGATAAGAGTATCGAAGGCGTTATTTACGAGCTTCTCCAATCCCAGTTAAAGCCGAGTAATGATGCAGTTAAAGAGTTGAGTATAGAGTCTATTAGAATATCAAGGCTTCAAGGACTAGACCTAATGGCTATTGTCTCTCTTAATGCCGTACTACTAACTGATAGAGGCTACAAAGCAGTAAGGAAATCACTGGAGGTACCTGTTAAGGTAAAATACGCATTATGTCCCGAATGCATAAGATTAGCATCTAAGTCTTGGAGCGCGGTACTCCAGATTAGGAGTAGTGGTAAAACCCTAACACATCTTCAGCTTGATAATCTAAGACGTTTTCTCTCAAGAATACCATATGGTCTCCGGAAGTCCATAGTTGAGATAGAAGATGTCAAAGGCGGGATCGATATCAAGATCTCCGATCAACAATCAGCTAGGATAATTGCTAGCAAGATGAAGAGAGAGTTTCTTGCAAAAATAACAGAGACACATAAAGTCATAGGTAGGGAGAGATCAGGAAAACCGAAAACACGTATGACGATCTCAATACGTCTACCTAGTGTAGAAGTGGGTGACACGATCAGGTTGTCTAATGGATCTATAGGGACGATCAAAGACCTTGGTAACGGGAGAATAATTATTGACACAGGTAGTAAGTCAAAGCTTACTATTAGCCAAAAAGACTTATGGGAGAGAAAGACAGGTCCTGATATTATAGAGAGGATACCTGCATCAGAGCTAGAGGAGGCACTAGTATTCTCAGCAACTCCTAAACGCGTATCATTCATGTTGCTGTCATCGGGCTATGAGATTGTAGAATATACTAAGGATAAAATAAAGATCCTGGGCGGCGAGATTAGTGAAGGTAAGACTGTACGGGTATACAGAGATCGTGAAAAAGGAATCATTTATGTGCTCGATACTATTAAAGAGTAAAGATAGCACGTACCTATAGCTGTATATCTTGTATTGAACCGCTATAATTATTTAGTCCACATGTTATTGTTATTTCATGTACTATGATAACAATAGTGTCAGCAATCTGAGAATTAGCGGGTGCGAGCTATGCCTAAGAAAAAGTCGAGAGAGGAGAAACCAAAAGAACCACCGTTACCTGATGAGGCTACAGTACTATGCGTAGCTGAGAGAATGCTTGGGGGAGATCATATAATAGTCAGATGCGTTGATGGCAAGACTAGATCAGCAAGAATTCCTGGCAGAATGCGCCGACGTGTATGGGTAAAAGAAGGTGACATAGTTCTAGTAGCTCCATGGGAGTTTAGTCCAGAGAGGAAAGGCGACATAATATACAGATATTCGAGTGATGAAGTCCGTAAACTCATAGATAAAGGGTTGTTGCCCCGGGAGTTCTTAGAAAGCATTATGTAAGGGGATAGAGTATACGCTATGTAAGGGATCGTGAGAGACGGATATGGGATATAGTCAAGAATAAAGAGTTTTATGAAGTTGTGGAAGGCGTTTTAGACGGACCTACATTACTAGCATTGTACGAGCTTATCCGAAAGAAGGTTATAAAAAAGATATACGGGGTAGTGAGCACAGGTAAGGAGGCATGCGTGTACTGGGCTAAAGGTTTTCAAGACGAAGATCTTGCTGTTAAAATATATCTTACGTCTACAGCCGAGTTTAAGAAAAGCATATGGAAGTACATAGCTGGCGACCCCCGTTTTGATCGAATAGATATGAGTGATTTCAGGAAAGTCATATTTGCATGGACTAGAAAAGAGTACAGGAATCTAGTGCGTTTATCGAGAGCCGGGGTTAGAGTACCAGAACCTATTGCATTTTATAGGAACATACTCGTAATGGAGTTTATAGGTAAAAATGGTGCTCGCGCCCCTCTTCTAAAAGAGGCTTATGAAGCCGACATGTTAAGCAAGGAAGAGCTAGTCGAGATCTTTAATACCATAATACAATTTATACAGAGAGCATACTGTATAGCCAAGCTTGTTCATGCAGATCTAAGTGAGTATAATATTATGGTTACAGAAAAAGCCGAACCAGTCATAATAGATGTTAGTCAAGCAGTGGACAGGGATCATCCTTTAGCGCATGAGTTTTTAGCTCGCGATATTAAGAACATACATAGATTCTTTAGTAAAGAAGCTGGACTAGAAATACAGTCTATAGAGGAGCTATACGAGAAGGTGATAGAATGTACAGGGGGTTAAAACAGTATGTTAACATACCCTTAGAACGAGTCGGAGTCCTCATAGGAGAGAAGGGACGTGTAAAAGAGGAAATCATGCGTAAAACACGTACTCTTATAACTATTGAAAGTGATAGTGGAATGGTGATAATAGAGCCTGAGTCTCCTAGCGTTCTGCCTTATAATGTTATGAAAGCTAAGGAGATAATAACAGCTATCGGACTAGGCTTTACGCCTGAGAAGGCGTTCAAGTTACTTGATGAAGACTATGTACTCATAGTGGTAGACTTAAAAGCTTTTGTCGGTGATCATCCGAACCATCTAAAACGTATAAAAGCTAGACTAATAGGGGAAGAGGGTAGGGCAAGAAAGACTCTGGAGGAGATAACAGGCACAGATATAATCATTGGAGATACTTATGTGGCGATAATAGGAGAGTACGAGCAAGCTGAAGCCGCAAGAAGAGCTATAGAAATGCTTATTGAAGGGCGCCGTCATGCTACTGTGTATAGGTTTTTGGAAAGATTAATATCTGGGATGAAGCGCCAGAGAATGAGAGATTTATGGAGAAAAACACCTTATTCATAATAGTCTTAATATAGAATTATGATCTTCCTTAACTGTTTTCAATACTATGCTAGTAACAGTTCGCGATATCGTCTCTAAGCTATTAAGCCATTTCACAAACTCGTCTAGTTCTTTTATCCTCCTAAACCTAGCTATCAACAACAAATCGTACTCGCCTGTAATATCGTATAATGCAATGATATTAGGGTGCTCTGATAACTTTAGTGCTGTTTCACGTATTTTGCCTTCTCTTGTTATGATATGTATTATAGCTGTTATCTCAAACCCGAGCTTTTCATAATCAATATCGATAGTGTACCTTTTTATAATTCCTTTATGAATAAGTTTCTTAATCCTAGAGTAAAGTGTTGTTTGTGGCATTCCCAGCTTCTCGGAAAGACTATGAAGGCTTGCTCTGCAATTTTCTGCCAGCATAGCTAAAAGTACTGAGTCAAGCTTATCCAAGGTAAATCTTCCCCCGCGAACATTATTTCATATTTTCATGCTTTTCATCGAATATTTTTCATATATTTAAATATTATCACAAACAACATACTATTAGATGATGACAATATTTAAATGTTCTTCGTACATACTTCTTTGTTTTAGAAATGTGGTGTAAGGAATATGTCTGGTAGAGAGCCAGAGATACCTGATGTATTGAGCATGCTGAGAGAAAACAATATTGAATGGATAGACTTACAGCTCACTGATCTTATGGGGGTCTTTCATCATGTTACGATACACAGAGATCTTGTTGACGAAGAGTCTTTGAAGAGAGGATTTGGAAAACTTGATGGAAGCAGTGTTCATGGCTTTAAAACTATTGATGAAAGTGATCTAGTTTTAAAACCAGTGTTAACAACGTATGCTGTGCTCCCATGGTTCGAGAAAACAGCTCGTTTTATTTGTCAGGTCTACGAGCCTATGGATAGGGGAAGACTGTCTTTCGACCCTAGATATATGTCTGAGAAAACAGAAGAACTTCTAGCAAACGAGGGACTGACTAGTTTTGTATCAGGCGAGTTGGAGTTCTTCATATTCGATGAGGTGCTAGTAAAACTAGATTACAACGAAGCTTCATACAAAGTAGTCTCTTCTGAAGCCTCGTGGAGCTTATCTAGGAACTATTTCCTCAAGAGAAAAGAAGGGTACTATCCAGCCCCACCGCTCGACCGCTCTAATAGCATACGTCAAGAAATAGCGGATATTGCTAGAAAGTATTTTGGAATAAGAGCAGAAGTACATCATCACGAAGTGGCTAGCGGCGGCCAGGCTGAAATAAACTATAGGTATACAACACTTACAGACTCTGCCGATAAGCTTCAAACATTAAAGTATATAATAAGGAATGTGGCAGCTGGTAGAGGAAAAGTTGCAGTATTCCTACCTAAACCCGTATATGGCGATAACGGAAGCGGTCTGCATGTTCATGTGAGTATATGGAGTGGTAGTACAAATCTATTTTATGATGAAAACGATGAGTATGCAGAGCTGAGCCAATATGCGAGATACTTCATTGGGGGTCTACTGGAGCATGCTAGAGCATTATCAGCAATAGTATCGCCTACAACTAATAGTTATAGAAGACTAATTCCAGGATTTGAGGCACCAGTATATATTGTATGGAGTAGAGCCAACAGGAGTGCTGCAGTGCGAATACCAGTATACGAGAAAAAAGCTGAGAAGACTAAGAGGATAGAGTATAGACCACCAGACCCCACAGCGAATCCGTACCTAGCGTTTCCAGCAATAATCTTGGCTGGGCTTGACGGTGTGAGAAGGAAGATAGATCCAGGTGATCCTATAGACGAGAACGTATACGCTATGCCAACTTCTAAGAAGGAAGAACTAGGAATAAAGAGTCTACCAGGTTCTCTCAAGGAAGCACTAGACGAGCTAGAAAGCGATCACGAGTTCCTCAAACCAGTCTTTAGCAAAGACGTTATAGAACAGTATATTGAGATGAAGAGAAACGAGATACAGGTACTAGCCCAGTATCCTTCTCCAGCCGAGATCCATTACTACTCGTATCTATAAGCATATCTTCATAAACCAAATGATACACTATTCTGCCTTCTTAGAGTAGAGGATTAGAGAAGAATTGAGGGTTAGGAGCCGTTCTGATATTATCTTGTGATGGGCCCGGGGGGATTTGAACCCCCGACCTACGGGTCTCTCCCGTCGTTATCCAGCTCCAGTCATAATTCATCCCCTACTAGAGGGTCTTCAGACCCGTAGTGTTCTACGGGTCTATTATGAGGGATAACTGGAGCCCGCCGCTCTGCCTGGCTGAGCTACGGGCCCATCAGCGGACACTTTCCCTGTACATAAGTTTTATTCTGAGACTTATAAAGAATTACGCCTATTTAGTTTTATCAGTACCCTAAAGTTCTAGAGACACAGTTGTTGGCGTGCCTAGTGTCTAGAAGATGTATAC
>CAZCAU010000036.1:0-16259 GCA_964496855.1 uncultured Desulfurococcales archaeon | reverse complement strand
CCGGCTCATTATTTAGTTTAAGATATACGGGTTTTTGAGTTTTATACTCTTGTTATACAACAAGTGCTGCGGGCTTTTCATCTGTTGATATGTCTGTGTACTTGTCAAGTAAAGTTTTTAATGGTTTTGGTATACTGAACATGTGTAAGTGTGATCCTTTATCATAGAATCTGAGTTCTCCTTTTAGTGATCTCTTCTGCAATTCTTCTTCTATGTTGATGTCATAGGGTGTTCTTGTTAATGCTTTCGCGGCCATCACGAATCCCCACATGGTGCTGAATGATTTGATGAAGACTTGGTAGGGATAGGCGTTGCCAAAGACTTTCTTAAGAGTATTGTATATTGCAGCATAAACTTCGGGGCTATGTTCTGGTGTTGTAGCCTGAGTTACAACAATACCTGGTTCTCTTAGTATCTGGTAGACTCTTTTATAAAACTCCTTGGTGTATAATCTACATGCTTGGCTTCCAGCCATGGGGTCTACAACATCCAATATCACAACATCAAATTTTTCATTAGTTTTCTCCACGTATTCTCGTCCATCCCCGATTACGAGCTCTAAGCGTGGATCGTCAAAAGAATTCTGATGCCACTCTACGAGATACTTTTTAGCAAAATCTATTACTCCTTTATCGATATCAACCATAGTTACTTTCTCTACGCTATTATGCCGCAATACTTCTCTTATTGTTGCTCCTTCTCCACCACCAATAACTAGTACTTTTGCTGGGTTCGGGTGAAGAAACATAGCGGGCTGCACTAGCGCTTCATGATATATGTACTCATCTATTAGTGCTGACTGAGTCTTACCATCAATAATCAAGGCTTTGCCTATATCGTAGAATTCTATAATCTCTACTTCCTGATAAGGAGTCTTAGTAGATGCTAATACCTTCTTAAAAGGCTTTATATGTGCTTCGTAAGGCGTGAGGTACTCAAAGAACAATCTCCAATAAGGAACTTGTTGCGCCATTTAATACTCTCCTCCAGAGCTCCTAGATATAGGAGCAGTAATGGTGCCGCGGCCGGGATTTGAACCCGGGTCACGGGCTCGAAAGGCCCGCATACTTGGCCGGGCTATACTACCGCGGCCCATTTGACTTGATATATCATCTCCTTATAACAGTTACGTCCTGGTCCTAAATAATGCTTTTAATAAGGTATCTCGGCTGGGCAGAATGTATAAATAATATTATGTGAAGATATTTAAGTCTTAAAGCTATTGATAGTCTATGATATCCATAGCAAAATACCTGTGTATCAAGCATCATGTATTAGTGGTGATCAAAATTATGACATACAATCAAGGAGGATACGAGGCACAACTAGGTGCTACAACTGTTGGGTTAAGAAGCAGAGAAGGTGTTGTCTTAGCGTCAGAGAAGAGGATGAGCTATGGCGGTTTCGTAATGAGTAGGGTAGGGAAAAAAGCTTACAAGATTAACGAAAGGTTTGGCATAGCATTTGCAGGCCTCCCAGCTGATATGCAAGCCCTATTCAAAAGAATAAGCGCAGAGATACGTTATTACGAGTTATCCGTGGGAAAACCCATTTCTAGTAGAGCAGCGGCAAAACTTCTTTCAAACATACTTTATAACAAATCAGCACCTTTCTTCTCAGAGATTTTATTTGGTGGTAGAGACAACGAGGAGGAGTTTTACCTATTTGTTTTAGACGCGCTGGGCTCTCTCATAGAGGATGACTACGCCGCCATTGGTAGTGGTGCACCTATAGCTCTTGGGCTCATAGAGGATAAGTATCGGAAAGACATGAGTATTGATGAAATGGTAGAACTAGCTGTGAAATCTGTTAAAGTGGCCTTAAAGCGAGACGCACTATCGGGCGACGGCATAGATCTCGTAATAATATCTAGCAGGGGAGTAGAAGAGCGCACAATTCCTCTCCGCTCCTAGTTAAAAGAAATAGTATGCGAGGTCAAAACAATAGCAGTAAGTATCGAGAAATGTTACGTAGACAAAAACATTTGTAAGAAAGAGTATTGTTCTACTAGCGAGTTTAATGCATCAAAAGCTGTTAGAGCACAGTTATTACTTAAAAGAAAAGTTAATCTAGAGAGACTAGATCTAGAGGGAACGACTTACAATACAATAGCTTACATAGGCCTGGATGCCTCTTACGCGAAGTACAGAGATGGTAGTATAGGTGTAGGTGCGGCTGTTGCTATTAATGCTAAAAATTGTCAAGTCATAGATTATGCTTGTTATTTATCTAAAATCTGTGTACCATATATACCTGGTCTGCTCGCATTTAGAGAAGCACAATTAATGATAGGAGCTTATCTCCGGCTGATGCATAAGCTTAAAAATCAGAGTAGTCGCAGACTAGAGATACTATTTGTTAATGGGCATGGCATAGCTCATCCAAGAGGTCTCGGCATAGCTTCTCATATAGGTGTTGTGCTAGATAAGCCGGCAATAGGTGTTGCTAAAAGAATTCTCACAGGTAACCCAGCTAGAGAAATAATGTATGAGAGGGGCGTAAAGCTACAAGAACTTGTTATGAATAATAGAGTTACTGGTTTCGTACTAGAAGATTCTTATGGAAAGATAATCATTAGTCCTGGGCATAAGATCTCTATGCATGATATACCCGCTCATGTACTCAAGTGTAAGCAAGGCTTATTACCAGTACCTATAGCGGTAGCTGATAGCATAAGTAAGAAACTAGCTAGAGAGATTAGAAACATCACTAGTAGAGGCTTTATAGAGGAACTACTCTGCTCTAATACAATACCTGTTAAGAATATCCTTGATTATATCGGTAGTGCTTGAAGGACGTATGTCTCTTATCCTTGAGGGAAACCTCTCTACAACTACTTCTTTGCCTAACCGTTTCTCTACCTTTGCCTTTAATTCTTCTTCGTCAAAGTCTTGATCGGGGCCTAGTACTATAATATCTGGCTTTATCTCTTCGACAGGTTTTAGGAAATCCGAGGTATCGCCTAGAACAGCTTTATACACATACTTAAGGCTCTCAATAATCGCGAGCCTAGCTTGCTCGGGTAGAATAGGCTTTCTATGTTTAATCTTTTCGACAGTGTTGTCACGAGCTATTATTACGTATAATTTTCCCTTCGATGCAGCATATTTCAGTAAAGCAAGGTGTCCTGGGTGTAACAAGTCAAAAGTCCCTCCAACTAAAACCTTGTTTTCTATCTCGCTGTGCTTCTCCTTGGCAGAGTCTTCCCATAGTTTCTCGCTCAATAAACCCAGGTACCTCAATGAGTCGAGTAGCCCTTCGGCATAAGATGCTGTTGAGAGAGCTGTTATGTGGTCTCCTTTATTCAAATAATATTCTGAGTCTTCAAGGTAGCGCTTAGCAGCGTCTAATAGTTTTTCTAGTAATGGATACCTTATGCCAGCATCATGTCTCTTACCTACTTCTTTCTCTACTCTTTTTAAGAACTCTCTGGCGACAAGTATGTACTTTCTCGCTCTCTCGAAAGCACTATGCATACACATTTCTACCACTACTAGTTTATGCTTACTTAAATAATACTATGATTTCCATAAGTTGATTAAAATAGCGGGCCCGCCGGGATTTGAACCCGGGACCTACGGGTTAAAAGCCCGCCGCTCTACCTGGCTGAGCTACGGGCCCTTACCATTGTTTAAGAGATTCAATTATGGATTAAATAAATGTTTGTTTGCTATCAATTAGCACAACAGTATAATTACTAGTAAAATCTACCGGAAACTTTATTATCCAGCCTGTTTTCTGCGGTAGATGATGGTTCACACGTTAATACAAAACTTTCATGTAATAGAGAGTATTGGAGGTTATATGCGTTCGACCAGTATGCATATCGGGTTAAGTTTAATATACTTACAACGTCAATACAGGTGTTGATAAAAGCATGACAACGAAGAAATTTAATGTATTAGATCATACACTGGTTCCAAAACATGAAATTCTTCCACCCGAAGAAGTGGTAAAAGTGCTTAAAGAACTTGGTGTAAAACCAGAGCAGCTCCCATGGATTAGAGCTTCTGACCCTGTAGCTAGAGCACTAGGCGCTAAACCAGGTGATGTAATAAGGGTTATAAGGGATAGCCCGACAGCGGGAAAGAGTATAGCTTATAGGTATGTGATAGTTGGTTAGACCCTAAGAAGAGGTGATGCAATAATATGTCGCGCAAATCATCTAGAAAACAAGCCTGGATCCCCTCCAGTGATGATAGATGGGTGATTATAGAAGCATTCTTCAAAGAGAAGGGGCTGGTGAGGCAGCACTTAGACTCGTACAATGATTTCGTAAAGTACAAGATGCAGGAGATAGTAAACGAGTACTCTATTGTCGACACGGAGATACCTGGGCTCAAAGTAAGGCTTGGTAGGATAAAAATAGGTAGACCATTAATAAGAGAAGCTGATGGTAGCGTCCACGAGGTTACCCCCCTGGAATGTAGGCTCCGTAACCTAACATATGCCTCACCCATAATTCTTGAGATGACACTTATAGAGAATAATATAGAAAGTACTCCGATAGAGGTTATTGTCGGCGAAATCCCTATTATGTTAAAATCCGTGCTTGACCCCTTAGCCGAGTTGAGCCCAGAAGAGCTTGTTGAGCTCGGCGAAGACCCTAAGGATCCTGGTGGTTATTTCATAGTTAATGGTTCCGAGAAGGTCATTGTCACACAGGAGGATCTAGCTGTAAATAAAGTACTGGTAGACTATGGCAAGTCTGGCTCAAACATTACTCATACAGCAAAGGTTATCTCAGCAGCTGCTGGCTACAGAATACCCATTATTATGGATCGCCTAAAAGACGGTACACTGGTCCTCTCATTCTCGGCAGTCCCAGGGAAAATACCTTTTGCAGTAATGATGAAAGCTTTGGGTCTAGAAAAGGATAGAGACATAGTTCTAGCAGTATCTTTTGACCCAGAAATACAGAACGAGCTTATACCATCATTAGAACAGGCAGAGCCGATAAGAAGTAGCAAAGATGCTCTTGATTTCATAGGTAGTCGTGTTGCAATAGGCCAGACTAGAGAGAATAGGATCAGGAGGGCAGAACAGATTATCGACAAATACTTCTTGCCACACATAGGTACATCGCCTAAGGACAGGATAAAGAAAGCATTCTATCTAGGCTACATGGCTAACAAATTACTTGAGCTAGTATTAGAGCGGAGAGAGCCTGACGATAAAGACCATTACTCCAACAAGAGACTCAAACTCGCAGGAGACCTCTTAGCATCAGTTTTCAGAGTTGCCTTTAGAAGCTTTGTACGTGACCTAAAGTATCAAGTGGAGAGAGCAAAAGTTCGTAGTAGACGAATAAGTCTACCTTCAGTAGTAAGAGCTGATGTCATTACTGAGAGACTTCGTTACGCACTTGCTACTGGCAACTGGGTTGGTGGGCGAACAGGTGTAAGCCAGTTACTTGATAGAACCAATTGGATGTCAATGTTAAGTCACTTGAGACGAGTAGTATCTCCTCTAAGTAGGAGCCAGCCACACTTCGAGGCCAGAGACCTGCATGGAACCCAATGGGGTCGTATGTGCCCATTCGAAACACCTGAAGGACCTAATTGTGGTTTAGTTAAGAACCTGGCACTGATGTCGTACATTTCTGTGGGTGTGGATGAGAAAGAAATAGAGGCATTGTTGAAGAACTTAGGAGTCATACCTATAGAAAAGATACTTGCAAACATTGAGAAACTTGAATCAACGGATCTTTCCAAATATGCAAAAGTACTGCTCAATGGACGCTTCATAGGTTATCATCCAGAACCCGAAACTTTAGTTAAGAAGGTGAGAGCACTTAGACGAGAAGGCAAAATCAGTCACGAAGTTAATATTGCACACTTCAAAGACGAGTACATTAATGAGGTATACGTTAACTGTGATGCAGGCCGTGTCAGAAGACCTCTACTCATTGTAGAGAATGGTAAATTAAAACTCACTAAAGAACATGTAGAGAAGATAAGAAGAGGAGAATGGAGTTTCAGCGATCTTGTTAGAAACTCTATTGTTGAATATCTTGACCCAGACGAGGAAGAGAACGCACTAATCGCACTAAACCCAGAAGACATAACACCTGAACACACGCATATGGAGATATGGCTTCCAGCAATTTTCGGTATAGCTGCGTCGACTATACCATATGCAGAACATAACCAGTCTCCTAGAAACACTTATCAGGCAGCTATGGTCAAACAAGCTCTAGGACTTTATGCTGCAAACTTTATGATCAGAGCAGATTCTCGCGGCCATCTGCTTCATTACCCACAGATACCGCTGGTTCAGAGCCGTATACTGGACATCATAGGTTATAATGATAGACCAGCAGGCCAAAACATGATTGTAGCCATACTTTCTCACACAGGATATAACATTGAAGACGCCATTATATTCAACAAGTCATCAATAGATAGAGGGCTTGCCAGGTCAACATTCTTTAGAGTATATACTACGGAGGAGCGGAAATACCCTGGAGGACAGGAAGATAGGATAGAGATACCAGAGCCAGGCGTAAGGGGCTACAAGGGCAAAGATGCTTACAGCAAGCTGGATGCAGATGGAATAGTGAGCCCGGAAACAGAGGTTAAAGGCGGAGAAGTACTAATAGGTAAAACAAGCCCGCCCAGATTCACGGAGGAGTTCAGAGAACGTGGTCTTGCAGCAACAATAAAGAGAGACACATCAATAGTCATGAGACATGGAGAAAAGGGCATTGTTGACAGTGTGCTTGTCACAGAGACTTCTGAGGGCATAAGACTAGTAAAAGTAAGGGTTAGAGACCTGAGAATTCCAGAAATAGGCGACAAGTTCGCATCTAGGCATGGACAAAAAGGAGTTATAGGAATGCTTATACCACAAGTGGATATGCCATACACGGAGGACGGTATTGTACCAGATATGATCATAAACCCGCACGCATTCCCATCAAGAATGACTCTTGGACAACTAATGGAGTCTATTTCAGGCAAGCTCGCGGCTCTCTCAGCAAAATTCGTTGAGGCAGCACCATTCCATAAGAAGCCTATAGAAGAGGTCAAAATAGAACTATTTAAGCTGGGATACCCCCCTGATGGCACAGAGATAATGTATGACGGGAGAACGGGGGAGAGGCTTGATTCCCCAGTATTCATAGGTGTTGTCTACTATCAGAGACTCCATCACATGGTAGCGGACAAGATGCATGCAAGAGCTAGAGGACCTGTACAGATACTTACGAGACAGCCCACTGAGGGTAAGGCTCGCGAAGGCGGATTAAGGTTTGGTGAAATGGAGCGAGACTGCCTTGTAGGGCATGGAGCATCCCTCTTGCTCAGAGAGCGTCTTCTCGAAAGCAGTGATGCGACAACAGTCTACGTGTGCCAGTTGTGTGGACATATAGGATGGTTTGACAGCAAGCGTGGCATTCCAGTATGCCCTATCCACGGCGATAAAGGAGTTCTCTATCCCATCAAGATCTCCTATGCGTTTAAACTCCTGCTTCAAGAGCTCATGAGTCTCCTCATAGTACCACGATTACGCGTAGGAGAGAAGTTCGAAGTCTATACAAGCAAGTAGGGTGATAGCAGATGTCGTTTGAGGAGAGAGTTATAAAGAGTATAGAACTCGGGATATTGTCCCCAGACGAGATAAGAAGGTTGTCTAGGACAACAATAATAACGCCAGAGACTTACGACGAAGACGGTACACCAATGCAAGGAGGCTTAATGGATCAACGTCTAGGCGTGATAGAACCTGGTCAGCGATGCCCTGTTTGCGGGAACACCATAGCAGCATGCCCTGGACATTTCGGGCATATAGAACTCGTAAGACCAGTTATACATGTGGGCTTCGTAAGACACATACACGACTTGTTGAGAGCAACTTGTAGACGTTGTGGCAGATTATTACTTGCAGATGAGGAGATAAAGCGCTACTCGTCTCTCCTAGAAAGACTACAGCAGAGATGGCCGTTACTAGCTAAGAGCCTGGTTTCCCACATACGGAAAAAAGCTATAAAGAACATGGAGTGCCCTCATTGTGGTGAAAAGCAATTCAGAATACGTCTAGAGAAACCTACTACGTTTTATGAAGAGAGACGAGAGGGTGTCGTAAAACTCAACCCTGTGGAGGTTCGTGCACGCCTAGAGAAGATACCAGATGGTGATGCAAAGCTTTTAGGCTTTGATCCTAGAAAGGCTCGTCCTGAGTGGATGGTATTAACAGTCCTACCTGTTCCACCCATTCAGGTAAGACCATCTATTCTCTTAGAGACAGGTATAAGAGCAGAAGATGACCTAACTCATAAACTTGTTGATATCGTTAGGATAAATGAACGATTACGTGAAAGTATTGAAGCAGGCGCCCCTCAACTTATCATAGAAGACTTATGGGAGCTCCTCCAATACCATGTTACAACCTATTTTGACAACGAAGTTCCCGGGATACCCCCAGCTAAGCACAGATCAGGCCGTCCTCTAAGAACACTTGCACAGAGACTCAAGGGCAAGGAGGGACGGTTTAGAGGACACCTATCTGGTAAGAGAGTAGACTTCTCTGCGAGAACAGTGATATCTCCTGACCCGAACATAAGCATAAACGAGGTCGGTGTCCCCGAAGATATAGCAAAAATACTAACAGTTCCTCTAAAAGTAACGCCTTGGAATCTTGAAGAGGCACGCAAATACGTGTTGAATGGTCCTGAGCGCTGGCCGGGAGCAAACTACATAATTACTAAGGATGGCCGTAGAATAGATCTGAGATTTGTAAAAGATCGTAAAGCATTAGCAGAGTCTTTGACTCCTGGGACTATTGTTGAGAGGCATCTAATAGATGGAGACATAGTATTGTTTAATAGACAGCCATCGCTACATAGAATGTCTATAATGGCGCATAAGGTACGAGTTCTCCCTGGTAAAACCTTTAGATTAAACTTGCTAGTATGCCCACCCTACAACGCTGATTTCGATGGCGACGAGATGAACCTACATGTACCACAAACTGAGGAAGCACGCGCTGAGGCCAAAGTATTAATGCTTGTACAATCGCAGCTCTTATCACCAAGATACGGTGGACCCATAATAGGTGGATTACAAGACTATATCAGTGGTGCGTACCTCCTGACATCAAAAGTCACGCTACTAACAGAAGAAGATGTCGTAGAGTTGCTAAGCGCAGCTGGCTATAAAGGCGAGATCCCCGAGCCCATAATATATTCTCCGAGAAAGTACTGGACAGGAAAACAGATTATCAGCCTCTTCCTACCTAAGGACTTTAACTTCAAAGGTAAAGCTAATATAAATGCCGGCGTAATGAAGTGCAACAACGAAGACTGTGTTCACGACTCTTATGTAGTCATTAAGAAAGGAGAGCTACTAACAGGGGTCTTTGATAAGAAAGCCATTGGAAGCCAGGTCTCCGAGAACATTCTTCACTGGCTTATCAAGGAGTATGGCGAGGACTTTGCTGCTAAATTCATGGATAGTGTCTTCAAGATGTTCTTAAGATTTATAGAAAAGAAAGGATTCACGATGACGCTGGATGATGTAGAAATACCTGAGGAAGCAGAAAACGAGATTAGAGAAGTACTTAGAGAAGCAGAGAGACAAGTGCGGGAACTCATAGAGCAGTACAGGAGAGGAACATTAGAACCTATACCCGGTAGAACCCTTGAGGAAACCCTCGAGCTAAGGATAATGGAAGTATTAGCAAATGCACGTGACCAGGCAGGTGAAGTTGCAAGCAAGTATCTTGACCCCTTCAATGACGCATATGTAATGGCACGCACAGGTGCTAGAGGCAATATACTAAACCTAACACAGATGTCTACGATGTTAGGCCAGCAGTCCGTTAGAGGTGAGCGAATACACAGAGGATATAGAGGTAGACCACTACCCCACTTTAAACCTGGAGACTTATCACCTAAGGCTAGAGGATTCGTATATAACAGCTTTAGAAGTGGACTCGACCCTGTTGAGCTATTCTTCCACGCAGCTGGTGGTAGGGAGGGCCTCGTTGACACAGCCGTTAGAACCTCTCAGAGCGGTTACATGCAGAGAAGACTAATTAACGCACTACAAGATATAAGAGTAGAATATGATGGTATGGCGAGACTACCAAACGGCGCGATAGTACAATTCTCATATGGTGAGGACGGGATAGACCCTGCTAAGAGCTCTCATGGTAAAGCCGTTAATATTAATAGAATAATCGAGAGAGTCATAGGTTGGAGAACATGAGTCGGCAGACCACTAAAAAAGTTGATCCCAAGAAGCTATTAGAAAAATTACTGAAAAGCTACGAGACAACATTACCTGAAAAAATAGCGAACGAGCTAGTAGAGAAGCTAAGAAACATAGATGCTACACCTGAAGAAATGGAGACAATAATAAAATATGTCATCGAGGAGTATCATAACAACAAGGTAGAGCCAGGCGAACCAGTAGGCACGGTAGCAGCTCAATCGATTGGTGAGCCAAGTACACAGATGACGCTGAGAACATTCCACTATGCTGGTGTGAGAGAATTTAACGTAACCCTAGGTCTGCCGCGATTAATCGAAATAGTCGATGCACGAAGAACGCCTTCAACGCCTATGATGACAATATTCTTAGATGAAGAGCATAGACATGACCGAGACAAGGCAAGAGAGGTGGCGCAGAAGATAGAACTTACTCGGTTAGAGAATATTGCTAAAACTGTCGACATTAACCTGTTTACAAACACTATAACAATAGTACTAGATCCCGAGATGATGGAAGACAAGGGGGTTACAGTTAATCAAGTTCTCAAACAACTAGAGAAGATAAAGAATGTGAAGATAAGACAGGACAGAAGCGACAAGTATAAAATAATACTAGAGTTACCGGAAGAAATGGAGGTTGTAAAGCTACAAAAGCTTAGAGATAAGATATTTAACCTAAAGATAAAGGGTATAAAAGACATCAATAGGGTCATCATACAGAAACGCGGTGACGAGTATGTTCTAATAAGCGACGGCTCTAATCTTGCACAGGTCCTAGAGGTAAAAGGTGTGGATCCTACAAGAACTATAACTAATAACATAAGCGAGATAGAAGAGGTGTTAGGGATAGAAGCTGCACGAACAGCTATAATTAATGAGATAATAAATGTCCTTGAGGATCAGGGCTTAGATGTTGATATAAGACATGTCATGCTTGTCGCAGACATAATAACGAGAACTGGAAGAGTAAGACAGATAGGTAGACACGGCGTGACGGGCGAAAAGGAGAGTGTATTTGCTAGAGCAGCTTTTGAAATGACATTAAAACACTTATTTGACGCAGCTGTTGGGGGCGAAGTAGATGAACTCCACGGAGTGACCGAAAATGTTATTGTAGGCCAAATAATACCTGTAGGTACTGGCATGGTTAATCTGTACATGAACCCCAAGAATCTAGTTAAAGAGAATACTAGGAAAGAATGAACTCGGCAGGCTCTGCATCTATATTAAGACAATAGATTCGGGGGAAAATAATATGAGTGTAATTGAGAACCTGCCTAACCTCGAGAACGAGATTAAAACGATAATAAAAACAGGCAAGTACGTGTTAGGAAGCCGTAGATCATTAAAATTACTAAAATTAGGCAAGCTGAAATCAGTAATAATGGCAGCGTCAGCTCCAACACATATTAGAGAAGACATAAAATACTATGCCAAACTATCTCAAACACCTGTCTTCATATATAAGGGCACATCCTACGAGTTAGGCGCAGTCTGTGGTAAACCTTTTGGCGTCCTTGTAATAGGAGTCCTTGATCCTGGCGACTCTAAGTTACTCGAACTACAAGCTCAGGGGTGATAATAATTGCCAGAGATAAAAATAACAGCTGAAGAGATGAGATATATTGCTCTTTTCCAAGACCTCACACGTGCAGCTGTTAGAGACTGTATAATAGATAACGACAATAACAGACTAATCTTTCTAGTAAGAAAGGGAGAGCTAGGCCTAGCCGTAGGCCGTGGAGGTTCTAATGTCAGAAGACTAAGACAGCTGCTTAACCGGGATATAGAAGTAGTAGAGTATGACGACAGCCTAGAGGGTCTGGCTAAGAGCCTTTTTTATCCTGCAAGAGTACGTGATATCAAGCTAGTAAAATCTAGTAATGGTAGACAGACACTATATGTAACAGTGGATCCAAGGGATAAAGGGCTAGCGATAGGCAGAGGCGGTAAAACAGTATCACGCGCAAGGCTTGTTCTCAAACGCTATTACAATATAGATAATGTCATTGTCATATAGAGAGCTACTGGAAAAATAAATAAAGCCCCTTAGAATATGTGATGAAATAAACAGTGCATGATAAAAGGGGTATCCCGCATGGCTGGTAAAAAAGCGCCTAACGGTCTCTTTGCGGCCAGAAAACTACGTGCAAAGAGACTTAAGTTTAGATGGAGTCAGCGCGAGTTTAAGATAAGGATGCTAAAGCTAAAACAAAAGTATGATCCGTTAGAAGGCGCGCCCATGGCAAGAGGAATAGTTCTTGAAAAAGTTGGTGTAGAGGCTCGTCAGCCCAACTCAGCAGTACGAAAATGTGTGAGAGTACAGTTAATTAAAAACGGGAAAGTAGTGACAGCATTTGTTCCTGGCGACGGTAGCCTTAACTTCATAGACGAGCACGACGAGGTAATTATAGAGGGTATAGGAGGACCTAGAGGTAGATCTCTCGGTGATATACCTGGCGTTAGATACAAAGTCATAATGGTTAACGGAGTATCCCTAGATGCTATATTAAAGGGGAAGAAACAGAAGCCTGTTCGATAACATATATAAAATCTACTCGAAGAACTTCTACTCATTCATGCATTATCTAGTTTATTAAAATAAGAGAATTAGACATTATTTCTGAGAGTTGCTTGGTGTCTTACAAGGTCGCGATCTACATATATGGGCTTATTTGCTAGCATGGCTAGATATATTGCGTGGCTCGGGATCATTCGTCTATGTATTATTAAATTGTTTATGTTGAACTCAGCGATAGCTGTGTATAACATTGTTTCTGGATTAAGCTCATTTATTATTACTCTAACTAGGCTTTTATCAAGCTCATCTATGAATGATGTAAAGTGAGGAAGTATATCGAATAGGCTTTCCCGGCTACTATCGCTATGGTTTTCTTCGAGTCTGTTTATTGAGAGGACGATCTCGTAGGGGACATAGTATAATATGAACTGCTCTCCGTTCTCTAGCTGAAGCGTGATGACAGGGACATGCGGGGTTGAGGGCGATATAAATGCATCTACTTTTTCAACTTTTAGTAGCTCGTCTTCCTGTATCTCTGACAATATTAACCTACCTCTCCAGTCTCCTTCTGTAAAGCCTTAAATTTTAAAAGGGTTAATAATACTGTCCCTACTATGGTCAAAAACAGAGGAGCGGGTATTCAAGTATGAGCGCCCAGAAAGTCTTACCAAACGAAATACTACTATTTGGGAAATGGGGTTACGAGGGAATCTACATCCGGGACCCAAGCTTGAAGAAGTATATTTCACTAAGACCAGTATGGCTTCCCCATACAGGCGGCAGACACGAGCATAGGAGATTCGGAAAAGCCGAGGTCCCAATTACAGAGCGGCTTATAAATAAACTAATATACCCGAGCAGAAATACTGGTAAAAAAGCGCTCGCATACAACATTGTTAAGAAGGCTTTCGAATTAATATACTTAAGAACAGGTGAAAACCCGCTTCAAGTTCTAGTGAGAGCTATTGAGAACGCTGCACCTAGAGAGGAGACTACAAGAATCATGTATGGTGGAATAGTATACCACGTTGCCGTAGATGTATCACCACAACGCCGTGTAGACCTAGCATTAAGACATATAGTTGAGGGTGCAAGAAACGCTGCTTTCAATAACCCTAAGCCTATCGAGGAGTGCCTAGCAGACGAGATAATAGCTGCTGCAAACTATGATCCAAAAAGCTATGCTATCCAGAGGAAAGAGGAAATAGAACGTATAGCTCTCAGCTCGAGGTAAGATTCGTATTTCCTTTGCTCCATTTATAGAGAGTATTTTGCAAAGGAAAATCTTATAATATTTGAATAAATTGGGTTTAAAATGCATTTAGAAAGAGCAGATTAATAAGCCACATAAGATTATTTAAGCACCATAAGAGAATATACCGTGTGATAGGTGAGAACATAATGAGCAGTAGTAAACCTCACTTAAACCTGGTAGTAATAGGGCATGTAGACCACGGCAAAAGTACCCTGGTAGGCCACCTACTCTATCGTTTAGGAGTGTTCGATGAGAAATACATTAAGTCTCTAGAAGAGGAAGCGAAAAAGAAGGGTAAGGAGTCATTCAAGTATGCATGGTTGCTAGACAAGCTAAAAGAGGAGAGAGAAAGAGGATTAACAATAGATCTAGCATTCATGAAGTTCGAGACAAAGAAGTACTACTTCACAGTGATAGACGCCCCTGGCCACAGGGACTTCGTTAAGAACATGATTACAGGGACAAGCCAGGCCGATGCAGCAATACTAGTAGTCTCTGCTAGAAAAGGTGAATTTGAGGCTGGAATGAGCCCTGAAGGACAGACAAGAGAGCACTTAATACTAGCAAAGACAATGGGTATAGACCAGCTAGTCATAGCTGTTAACAAGATGGATGCCACAGATCCACCATGGTCTAAAGAGAGATTCGAGGAAGTGACAGGCATACTTGACAAGTTCTTAAAGAGCCTAGGATACGATCCATCTGCATTGCCACACATACCAGTGTCTGCATGGACGGGAGACAACCTAATCGAGAGAAGCCCCAACATGCCATGGTACAACGGCCCCACACTAGTGGAGGCTCTCGACTCGCTAAAAGTACCTGGTAAGCCTGTTGATAAACCACTAAGGATACCAATACAGAACGTTTACACAATATCAGGTGTTGGTACAGTACCTGTAGGAAGAGTTGAAACAGGAGTTCTCAGAGTTGGCGACAAAGTAGTGTTCATGCCTGTAGGAAAAATAGGGGAAGTACGCTCCATAGAGATGCACCACGTCAAGCTCGAGAAAGCAGAGCCTGGCGATAACATAGGATTCAACGTGAGAGGTATAACAAAGACTGATGTAAAAAGAGGAGACGTTGTAGGCCACCCAGACAACCCACCAACAGTAGCAGAGGAGTTTACAGCCAGGGTCTTCGTAATATGGCATCCGTCAGCAATAGCACCAGGCTACACACCAGTAGTCCACGCACACACAGCAAGTATAGCCTGTAGAATAACCGAGCTAGTAGCAAAACTAGATCCTAGGACAGGTAAGGTTCTAGAAAAGAATCCATCATTCGTAAAACAGGGCGAAGCAGCAGTAGTAAAGTTCAAACCCATAAAGCCGATGATCATAGAGAAGTTCAGCGACTTCCCACAGCTAGGAAGATTTGCTATGAGAGATATGGGCAAAACAGTTGGTATCGGAGTAGTAATTGACGTCAAACCAGCAAAGATAGAGATTAAAACGAAGTAAAACTCTTGAGAAATCTATTTTAGCAACCCAATACTACTACAAATTTTTAACGAAGGCAGCGGGGACAGGAAATTGGTATCGAAAACCAGGATAAGACTATGGAGTACCAATGTCAAGAACCTTAACTACGTTGTAGAACAAATAAGAGCTGTTGTAGAAAAAGCTGGTATAAGGATGCGAGGACCAATACCACTACCTGTTAAAAGACTTGTGGTTCCAGTACTCAAGCTACCACACGGTGAGGGCAGCAAGGTCTGGGAGAAATGGGAGATGAGGATACATAAGCGTTTAATAGATCTACCTCTCGACGAGCGAGTAATGAGACAAATTATGAGAATAAAAGTACCCGATGACGTATATGTTGAAATAGAACTAGTATGATCTGAGCCCTATTTTTGCAATAACGTGTTCTCTTTTTACCAAGATGATAATAAAAGAGATAAACTAGGATACAAAGATATTCTTTACAGTAGCCTGGACTAACATAAAGGAGCCGGGGTGCCCGAGCGGACTAAGGGGCCGGCCTGGAGAGCCGGTGCCCCGTTGAGGGGCGCGCGGGTTCGAATCCCGCCCCCGGCGCCATCTATTCTAAATTCCAACTGGTTTAGCGCTAGCTAGTAGGTATCAAGAAGCTAGTATGAGTTAGGTAAAAATATTTAATTGCTTGGCATTAACTATATACTTGGTCAACAAAGGCTGCCGCCGTAGCTCAGCCCGGGAGAGCGCCCGTGGACGCCCGTGCCAGAAGCCTTTCTCAACTCCTTACTAATAAATGATTAGAGACTCAGCATAGTAAGCATGTCTGGC
>CAZCAU010000035.1:14943-16610 GCA_964496855.1 uncultured Desulfurococcales archaeon | reverse complement strand
ATCAGTTTGGCAATAACAGCAACTATTTCTAGGCTATAAGGTATTATTGCGACAACAACGAGGATAATGAGTCTAGGGATAAAGCCGGGGCTAGGAGTTGCTTTGTACCCGAGTTTCCTGGTGTATGGTATTGGCAGTGTTGAGGCTATAAGAGCTCCTAGGAGTACCAATGGGTGGATGGGTGTGGAAGCTATGATGCTTAGTATCATTAATAACGCGTGTACGAAGAATGGCAGTCCAGCAAAATAGTCTAGTGTTGCAACTATTCTACGTACAAGTCTCCACACCGCTATTGTTACTAGTCCGCCAGCATAGACTGCTAATACTATTATGTACAAGCGGGACGGCTCCTGCGAGTAAGTGATCCACGAGGCGTAGAGTACTAGTGGTGCTACTACCTGGCTTATCCTATCATATGCCCGGTCAAGCATGAGACCTTCTCTACTCTGCTCCCCAAGTCTCCTAGCAACCCAGCCATCTAGTACATCAGCAATATATGCTATGATGAGGACTCTTACCCCAAGCTCTACGTAGCCGGTAATACCGAGTATTATTGATACTCCTGCTAGAAAACCACCAGTAGCCGTAACTATATCTGCTATTCTCATGCCCGGCTGTATACCAATGGTAGAAGGGAAGTCGTGATAAAAATTTCTTAGCCTAGATACTTATCAACTATGGCACGCAGCTTCCTAGTAGCCTCTTCGGGGTCGGGAGCACCCATTACTGCTGATACAACCGCTATCCCGGCTACACCCTTTATCTTTAATACTTCTTCCGCGTTCTCAGGCTTTATACCACCGATAGCTACAACAGGTATCTTCACAGTCTCCACTATTTTTCTCAAACCATCTAATCCTATGATTTTTACATAACTATCCTTCTTAGTACCCGTAGGGAAAACAGCTCCCGCTCCTAAATAGTCTGCCCCGGCTTTCTCAGCAGCAATAGCCTCCTCTAGGCTGTAGACTGACCCGCCTATGATTAGGTTTGGGGCAATCCTCCTAGCATCCTCGATAGGCATATCCTCAGGGCCTAGTTGTACACCATCAGCATCAACAGCTAGTGCCACGTCAAGCCTGTCGTCGACAAAGAATAATGCATCATAATCCCTAGTAAGCCTCCTGAGCTTCTTCCCTATCTCAACCATCTCGCTAGTAGGGGCTTCTTTTAGCCTCAACTGTATAGATGTAGCACCACCTCTAAGCGCTGCTTCTACACACTTGACTTCGTCGCCGCATAGCTTCCTATCAGTTATAACGTATAGTTTAAGCTTCTCTCTCAGCCTCACAGCTTTCTCACCCTGGCATACTTTTCTAGGATGTTAGAGTCTACCCTGTAAAGCCAGTCATAGAGTTTTGCATGGAAGCTGCCAGGATAAGGTGCTTCTTCAAATGCTTTCTCAGCAGCTACCCCGAATACTGTTAATGCACTAACAGTTGCTTTAAGAGGATCTTCTACAGCTAGGAATGCACCTATAAGAGCAGTTGCTATACACCCGGTACCAGTGACTCTTCCAAGCATCGGGTGCCCGTTCTCCACGGCATAAGTCTCCTTAGAATCGCTAACATAGTCTACGGGACCCGTAACAGCAACTACTACGCCGAACTCTCTCGATGCTTTCTCAGCAAGCTCCCGTGCTTTCTCCTTATCATAAACAGCAGAGT
>CAZCAU010000035.1:0-14933 GCA_964496855.1 uncultured Desulfurococcales archaeon | reverse complement strand
AGTCTACTCCTCTAGTCCCTCCGTAGCTCCCAAGAAGAGCATTTATCTCTCCAAAATTACCTCTTACAACACTTACCTTACCAACCTCTAGTAGTCTTAGCGCAGTCTTTGTCCTCAAACGTGTAGCGCCAGCGCCTACAGGGTCAAGCACTACTGGCTTACCCATACTAGCAGCTAAGCGGGCTGCCTCCTCCATAGATCTTATCCAGTGCTCATCCAGAGTCCCTATATTAATCACTAGTGCGTCAGCAAGCTTGAGCATATCCTCAAGCTCATCTACGGCATGAGCCATCACGGGAGAAGCTCCTATCGCCAGCAACGCGTTAGCAGTAGTATTCATTACAACATAATTGGTGATATTCTGTACTAGCGGCTTCTTCTCTCTGAGCTTCTCGAGAGCCCTAATTATCCAATCCATTATGCACACCCGATAACACGGTTATCTCGAATTCTATCACACTATTATCACATAGCAATTATAGGTAAAATAGATACCTCTAAAACTCAAGAACGAATCCACTATAGACATCACAATATTTATCAGGATATACCCTAGCTAGGTAGCTTCTAGCTTCTTCCCCACTACAATGGCCTGGGCAGACTTTTTCAGACAATGCGGCTACCCTATCGATAACCTTGCGTGGAGGCATGTGCATGCCTCCTATAACCATATACATCTTTCTGCCTAGAAGACAGACAACATGCTCGATCATTCTATCAGGTCCTGGATGCCCGCATCCAAGTATAGCTATAAAGCCTTTTTCTCCAGCATTAAATACAAAACATTGCTCGCTAAGACCAGCATTGTTAAAAGGACCAATTATCAACATATCATCACTCACACGCATAGGTTTCTCCACAATCACTGGTTTCAAACCGTATCCTCTAAGAATCCCGGTTCTACCACCAGGCGGCACATATACTCTGAGACCCGGGTTTATTCTGCCAATAAATCTAAAACCCCCATAATGGTCTCTGTGAAAATGACTTAGTACGGCAAAACTCAGCCTGCTCAAGTCTACGCCCAAGACGCGTGCATTGTGTTCTAGAACAGAGGAATCACCACCTGCATCAAATAATACCTTATACCCCTGAGACTCCACATATGCGCTCCAACCCCAAGAACTCTTCGTGTGATAGCTCGACTTATTATCGACAAGTACTATGAGTCGGCTATACACTAGAGCATTAACCCCCAGAGTATCTAAGGCTGTGATGAGAGAAAAACATAGCGATACCACGGCATTATGGGGATCAATACTGTCTAGACATCTTCGGCAGAAAATAATGTTCGTAAATCACGGACAAGGCATCTAGTAGTCCCTCTTATTCTTGGATAAACATGCCCGTATAGCCTGCCACCAGTAAATTATCCAAGGAAGAAAGCTACTATGAAAATGGGATCAAGAACATCGATACACCCGCTAGCACTCTGATAGTAAATATCAGTGGAACAGGCAAATGCGCAGCTGCTATCCATTCTAGTTTGCTACCAGTAATCTTTGTATGCGCTCTCCAATAACCAAACGGTATATTCACAAAATAAGTAAATACCAGTGCTACCAGTAAGACCTCGTCAAACACGTTCATTGCCAAGCCAATCCTTCTTGTATAAGAGTCTCTCAAGAACACAATATAAAGACTTTGACTAGCAGGGTCTTTTATTGGAGAAGAGAGCATTATATTGATAAACAATGACATCATCTATACTTTCACTGGAGGAGTGATTAGATATAGGAACAGATGTTGTATCACAACCGATAGCTAGAGAAGCAGTGCTACACCTAGTCGAAGAACTTGCACTCTGTAGAAGCATAGACTGTATACTAATAAAACTCGATTCAACAGTATACCTGGTAAAAGACCGTGTCCCCGACGAACAAGTAGCCAGAGAAGTCTTTAGAGAAGTCTTGAGAGACCAGCGTGTCAGGAAGTACTTGGAGAAATTAGCATGCTACAAGGATACTGTAGAGAAAGAGCTTGAGAACCCCAGGTTTAGGATACTAGCTAGTATGAAGGACATACTACTAGAAGCACTCATGGAGACAACATGCCGGGAAGAAGAAGGCTTAGAACAAGTAGCTAGACCGGCTACATGGCGCATAGAGTATACTGAGAAGATAGAGACCATGCCAGAGAAGACAAGTAGGATAAGACTACCCAGAATACGTGCCCCCAGGGTATCAGAACAAACCAAGGCTTTGATAATAGTAGTAGTCGGGGCTACAGCTATAATATTGTTAAAACTATTACTGCTGCACTAACCCGAGCGCCCTAGCTCCTATCTTCTTGTCTGATAACGCTTTCTCCAAGATTGTCTTAAACTCCTTCTCCCTACAACTCTTAACATACAATAGCATCTCATCACTCAACATGACGTCTCCAAGCCTTATAGCCAGAGGCTTGAGGATAAGCCTTAGCAGTAAGAAGTCTACAACACTAATATCCCTATAATACTCTTTAAGAAGACAATAAGCTTTACACGGGCTAGAAAAGAAGAGATCAAGAAACCTCCTACCATAAGCATCCATAGAAATCTTATCCGCAACACTCAGGAAGTTGGGAATAACCTCATTAATATATCTATGAAGAGAAGACTTAAGCCCCCTGGGAATAACCTCAGTCATTACCATGACGCCTTTCCACAACTAGGAGTAAGAGAAGCCGAGCCAAGAGTATTACCATCCCAGCTATGACGTCTCTATCTTATCCCCTACTTCCTCCATGTATATCTCTAACAGCCTGATAAGCCTATTAGAAGCCTCTTCCTCATCCTCATCAGCTGAGCTCAGTAGCACCCTATCTATGTTCACATTATACTTTTTCTTAAAATACCTAGTAATAGCCTTATCAATAATCTCGACAACATCTCTCAGGTAAAACACGCCTAAGAGCACACGATAAGCATTAGCAGGATTCTCGATAAGGCAGTCAATAAAGTCTCTACCAGTCACACTACGAGCATAGAAGTTTAGAGCATACATTAGAGAAGGTATCTCCTCATCCAGTATCTCACGCAGGACACCCTCAAGGGCATCCCTATACTTCTTAGACCTAGACTCAGAAGACTCCTCCCTGAGCCCTGCTTCTAAAAATTCTTGTAATAGACTACTCATGTTCTCTCAACCGAAAATAACTATACATGGGTGAATATAAGATAATAAAATCATATAGAAGATACACGACACTAGAACCCATATAACGAAGGGTTTAAATACCCATACAACACAATACTTACACCTCCCCCTCCCTCCCAGTAAATATAAGTAGTTCTATAATGAAAACCAATGGTTAATCAATGGCTCAAACCCGCTACAATAATACCATTGTAGTACAAGGGTAAAACCATGGTATCCTCATCAATAATACAAGTACCGGCTCGGCTCAACTGGGAAATAGTTAATTAATAGAAGAAACATATAAATGGCTGGGAACAAGGAAGGGTGATCCCTTGTATGAAGAAGAGTAGAAAAGCAATTTCCCCCATAGTAGCCACGGTACTACTAGTCCTAATAGCAGCAGTATCAGGAGCACTAATATGGTACTGGATGAGCGGCTTTGCATCAACAAACCCAGTACAACAAAGACAACTCTACGAACAAATAAAAATCGACACAGTGAATTATGCTGGTAACAACGTTACAGTATACGTAAGAAATACCGGGTCTGTACCAGCAGTAGTTTCAGCTGTGTACGTTATAAATATGACTTCGGGAACAGTTGTATGTAGTGGTACTAGTAGTTTAACACTGGATGTAGGAGCAAGCGGGCAAATAAACGCTACGGGTTGTAATCTAAAAGCAGGTATTTATAATATTAAGGCTGTGACACAGAGTGGTGTTGAGGCAACCTACACCTTTGTGTATGGTGGTAGCTAGCGATAATGGCTAGTAATTGCTAGTGAGGGGTGCGTGGTATTAATACATATTTTGTTTTTGTCTTTGCCTGTAATTGTTTGGTTTTCTAACTTGGTTGTTTTGGGTGTTGTTCTACATAATTTTTTAATATGTCTTTTATACTATTTTCTCCTAAAGTGCTGTGTTGAGTCTCGGGTAATGTTTAGTAATAGTATGAGCTGAGGGTTTGTTGTTGCTTTGACTAGTAGTATTACCGTTAGGGAAGAGATGGGTATCGAGGTAGTTGAGGAGTATAGGGTTGGTCTTGAAGGACTTGTCATTATACGTATTGTTAGTAGTCTTGAGGGCAAGTATCGCTACGTGGTTGTAGAGCCTAGTCTTAGCGAGAATGCTAGTAAGTTGCTTAGAGAAGTTGTTTATGAGATTGAGAGTGATGTCGGCCTATTGAGGGATTTCTCTGAGTATCTTTCTCTTGAGGATGCTTTTCCTGCCGCGCTAGATGTTGTGCGCAGGGTTGGTAAGAAGTATATTAAGGAGGGCTTGGTCGGCGAGGATGATATCAGGGGTGTAGCATATTATATTGTTAGAGACTTCGTGGGCTATGGGCAGCTCGATCCCTTGCTCCGTGATCCCAGTATTGAGGATATAACTTGTGATGGCGTGGCTGTCCCTATACATGTCTTCCACAGGGATTATGAGTGGATTGAGACAAACATTGTTTTTAGTAGTGTCGAGGCCCTTGAAAAGGTTGTCAGGAAGCTTGCTTACCGAGCCGGGCTTGAGGCCACTATTGCCAAGCCTATTGTTGAGGGCGTTATCAAGCCCGAGGGTTATCGTGTACATATAGTACTTGATACAGTGTCTAGGCGTGGACACAGCTTTACTGTTCGTAAATTCAGGGCTACGCCGATAACTATTGTTGAGCTGATAAATAGGAGGACTCTTGACCCCGGTGTCGCGGCATTATTATGGCTTGCAGTAGAGAATAAGCAGGGCACGATAATATACGGGCCTACAGGGTCTGGTAAGACTACGTTATTAAACGCTATAGCTATGCTACTGCCTCCGGAGATGAAAATAGTCACTGCTGAGGATACCCCGGAGATAATGCTGCCCTTCCACGACAACTGGGTATCTATGATTACAAGGCTTAGCACAGACCCCTACGTACAAGACGTTACATTGCAGGCCCAGGTAGAGTCTGCTATGAGGCAGAGACCAGATGTCCTAGCATTAGGAGAGATACGTTCTCGTGAAGCTTATAGCTTCTTCCAAGCAGTCTCAACAGGTCACGGGGGGTTAACAACTATTCATGCTGAGAGTATTGATGCTCTTATACGCAGACTAGTAGCCCCGCCAATGAATGTGCCTAAGTCACTAGTATCTACAACTAGATTGTTTATCCAGATACTGAGGATAATAGCTCCTAAAGAAGGAGTTATCCGCAGAGTAAGCTACATACACGAGACAGATAGTTATGATCCGCGGCGAGACATGATTAAGATAAGAACACTAGTGCGATGGGAGAGAGCCAAAGAAGAATGGAAGATATACATTGCGAATAGTAGTACCATACGAGCGATAGCGGAGCTACTAGTACTAGATTATGATGATGTAATACACGACTTGTATAGACGTGCAACAGTCTTATGGTGGGCTGCTAAGCGCAACCTCGATCTCAGCTCATTACACGTCCTTATAAGAGAGTATAGGAGAGACCCAGACAAGGTCTACAAGACTGCCAGAGAGGAGATGGGCGGCCCCTACCCCATAAAGGTGTTAGAGCGTGAAGAGACTAGAGAGCTTTAAAGAGCTTAGAGAAGAGCTGAGAGAACTAGGCATACTAGGTATCCTATACCAAGTCCTCCTGGTTCTAAGCAAACCTTTCTACCTCTTCTACTCGAGATTTAAAGAACTAGAACTCTTCGTGCTCGGATCAAAGATATCTCCTAGTTTTAGAAAATACGCTGTTAGAGCATCAATTACTACTACTCTAGGACTCATAATTCTAAGCTTCTTGATAGGATACATGGTGTACTATAAACTTCTAAGCCTCCCGCTAACACTAGGGTTTACAGCGTTAATCATAGCCTCCGTGGGAGTACCCCTAGCCACTGCACTATACATATCATTACCCATATTCCTCTACAAGAATAGGGGTAGTACTCTTGATGCAAAGTTCCCGTTACTCATGTTCGCGGTATCACTACTAGTAGCGTCGGGAATGAGTCTTACACAGGTCTTTACAGAGCTCGAGAAGTATGTGAGGAGAGATCTCAAGTATTATGACTTCGAGGTCCGGACAGTCAACGCGCTTGTACGTACAGGGGTGCCGTTAGATGAGGCTTTGCGAAGAGTAGCTAAGATAACGCCTTCACCAGCTGTGCGCGAGTTATTCGTAGGATTATCATCAGTAGCAAGGGTTGGCGGTAACCCGGCTAGTGTTGTCGATGTAGCGTTTACGCAATACTTTGATAAATATGCTATGAGGGTAGAGAAGACTGTTGGTAGCCTGGCAGTCATAATGGAGGTTTACATGGCGTTTGCACTCATACTACCAACACTCATAGGTACAGCGGCAATACTCTTCATGGTAATGCCTGTACCAGGCATGAACCTGGAGACCCTCCTCTTCCTCTCCATATTCGTGTTAGTCCCTGTGATATCGCTAGCAGTAGTAGTAATAGTTGATCTAATGGTGTCTAAGCTAAGGGTGTAACATGTGGCTGAGAAGACTCTAAGCTACAGGATATGGCGTGACAGGGCTAGGAGATTAATAGTAGCCATTACTGTCGGCTTCATCGTAGGCTTTATACTTCCAGCATACATAATACCAGTGATAACCCAGGCTATGGGCATAACTGGTTTGAAAGGCATAAGTGGTCTGAGTATTAGTATAGAGCACCTGCCCACAGTACCAATGCCTCTTCCAGTCCTCGAAACACCTGATAGCTTTATAATCGCAGGCTTTCTGCCAGGAGGAGTATCCACAGCCCTGTACCTGTACCTGAGAAGCAAGTATAGGGAGAAGAGCAGGCTTAAGAAACAACTGGGAGAATTCATACCACTAGTAGCATCATATGTGCGTACAGGAATGTCGCTGCTCCGAGCATTAGAAGTATCCGCAGGAGTTATCAAAGAGCCTCTCGCAGACTATGTCGAGCGTTTTGCCAGGTTAATAAGGCTTGGCGAGGATCCTGCAGAGGCTTTTGAGAGAGTATTCCGTGGATCCCCGCGCGAGGTCAGATCTATACTTTCATCAGTAGTCATAGCTATGGCTAGTGGTGGCAGAGTTGCAGAAGTCCTGAGCCGTGCAGACCAGTACGTGACTCAGTTGAATAGAATGGATGATCTGAGGAGATACCAGTTAGAGAACTATAAGTTAATGCTCATCATGGCGGTCCTCGGGTTCACGCTTACAGCAATAGTCACTCTCTGGCTATTATCATCGATGGCTCATGTAAGCGTTGAGCTCCCCGGAATCAAGTCTGTAAGCGTAAATCTTGTTGCTACAAGCTATTTCATCACATCACTATTGCTGATAGTGATGAGCAGTATAGTGACTAGTAGAATAGTGTATGATACATCAGTGCTAGCTGCAAAATACATGTCAATACTATTCCCAGTAATCTCGCTAGCATTCGCAATATTCTTCCTCATAATCTAGGAAGAGAATGAGATAACCCATATCTCGCTTGTACCGTCTTCTCGTATATGGTATAGCTTGGGACCAGTAGCAGTCTCAACATATACTAGTCTATCACCGTTACTTATCGGATAGTATGGCGCAAAGGTATTGAGGGAAGACGCTGTTGCACTAGTAACGTTTATCTTGTATAATCCCCCGCCCCTGCTCATAAGCCATAAGAGCCCCCCGCCATAATCTAGGCCAACAGGGTATGCTACGGGAGTAGTCATGATCAGCTTTGTCACTATGCTCCCATCAACTATTGTAACATTGTATAAGTTCCCGCTAACCCCGAATAATATGTACCCGATGTTATTCACATGGTCATAAGCTGTTGACGTATACATGTTGACGTTTTCCGGCAAAGCATGTTTTGTGAACCCACCGGTGCTTGGATCATATAAGTATACGTCAGTACTTCTCCCGCCAGGAGCATATAGTATGTAATCGCCTAATGGCATCACAAACGCATCACTACTAGAAGGTACTGGCAGTTCTGCTAAGAGCATGAATGCTCTATCTAGGAAGCTATAACTCAGGAGATGTGTTCCATTAACTATGAGTAAGCTTAGAGTATTATAATCAAAAGCCAGTGCAGGGTTCTTGAAAACAGTTGATGGCACACCCATGCTATCCCATAAGCCCGTGGAGACGTCGTAGAGGTAGAGCCTGCTTGAACCATTAACTGCTACGCAGAGAAGAGGATCAGAGATCCGGAGCCCTTGTCTTAGCACAGCATAGTCTATGCCCAGACTAAAACTACTAGGCGCGGAAATCCTTAATTGCAACCCAACAGTACCGCTAGAATAGTACTTGTCCACGGTAATACTCAGATCATAAGCAGAGTCGCCAGTTAATATATACTGTGACAACGGCTGCCAAGAACCAGTAGAGTTCTCGTAAACTACTAGCTTAGCTAGTAATGGCTGCGTGGAGCTCAGGTATCCTTTTATCAAAGCACCCTCAACAGTAGCTGGTGTAACACCATCCCAGCCTAGTGTCACGACCAGGTTATACGTATCACGTCTATTCTTATAATTGCTCGGATCAACAGAGACTACGGGCTCTATTGTTGCCTTCTTCCTAGGCCAAAACATTACGGACGGGTAATTATCTGGATAATCACCTAAGTATTCATAAGTATAACTAGACACAGTATAATGCACACCATCACCCAGCGACACGCCTACTACCTGCGTATGATCAACCCATGAAGTACCATAAATATCGCCATAGTCGAACCTTATAAGACCATTACTATAAAGCACTACAGCAAAGTTTTGCACACCAGTCTTATCACTTAATAAACTAACGTATCCTCCAAAAGAAGTTCTCCATCTAATATACACGCCATCCCCATATTCATCTGAGTAAGAAGAATCATAGTATATACCTAAGCCAGAATACTGTCCATATAATACTAAGTCAGCCCAGAACGGGGCAATCATATTCTCGCTTATAAGCCCATCTACAGTGCTTTCACTCAGGCTACATGTGTCTGAAGATGTTGTTAAGAAACCGTTAACACATGCATAAAGACCAGTATATGATTGATCATAAAACGGGAAAGCTATTGGAAACCATAGATAAACCCCTGCATCATCATACCATCCTGAGAGCACTCTTGAGCCAAGAGTAGAGAATAACTGTGTTGGCATTACCCATTCTTCGTAGACTATCCTGTAGTTTGCGCCATCAGAGGCTGGCAGTGTCTCCATTACTTTTGTTAACCCGTAGTGTTGGCTATCAAATGTTGCTGAGGGGTTCCCGTAGAGCATGTATATTGTCTTTGTTGACCCAGCTGGTATTTGGGGGATTTTCACCCATATTATAGCTTCTTGGTTTTCTCGATCCCATTTTTGTATCCAATAGTTTAGCAGGGTAGTGTTGTCGTTGTCTAGGAATCTTATGTCTGAGCCATCGCTATTAGCTAGTGAGAAGTCAAAGTTAGAACTATTAAGCACTATCTTTAGCGTATAGTCTGCTAGGTCGCCACCTGTACGCTCAGTTATTCTTATTAGTCTATAGTATTGCCAGTCGCTATACGTTGGAAAACTATATGTTGTTGTGACGGATGGGCTTAGTATTAGCATGTCATCGTCATCACTGATTAGGGAGCCTAGGTCGCCGCTTACCAGGGTTCCCGTGTTCACCTCGTATCCTGTTGGCGGTATTAGCAGGGGTGTTGCAGAGCTATATCCTATCGATGCTACTGTGTAGTCGTCGAATACTGCTGGCGCGTAGAGCATTGTAGGTCGCGTGTACGGGTATAACTCGTAATAGTTGGGGAGCATTATATTGCCTACAGCTGGTGAGAGTACTAGTCCTTCTTGTGATGATGGTGATACCGCTAATGTGATTACCGAGGGCTCGGATCCTGCTAATGGTATTGTTATGTTTGCAGCATAACCGGTTCCAAGCCCTAATGGTAGTGCTGATGCCGTGTAGTTTAATATTACATTGTTACTGGGTAAGGCTACTGTTATGTTTACGCCTGTGCTCTTAGAATCTATTAATATATAGCTCGAGTTGTCGAAGATTATTGCAAGACCAACTATTGATACTGGTTTCGAGTACTGGTTCTCAACATGTATTACTAGTTTATCTACTTCTTTAAGCCACCAGCCTTTTACTGATTGTACAGCATTTTGTGCCTCTGCATGCGAGGACACTGCTTCTAGTGAGAACTCTGTTGTCCTGGCGATCCTGTCTAAGACTGTATAGATGAACGTGATGAAGGTTAGAAATATGAGTATCATTATGACAGAGGCTACAATAGTGCTGACAGCCCTAGACTTCTTAGATCCTGTTTGCCACAGCAACTTTCTGCACCTCTCCATGAATAATCTTTACCTCAACACTGTTAGTAGTAGGAGCTGTGGGGCACACTATTGCGGCTACGGATGCAGGAGGTATTACCAGCTCAGAGTAAGAAGTACCATTACTCAGGTATACTAGGCAATTAGTAGCAGGAGTATTATTCAAGTATATAGCGTCAATAGTTATTTCAAGCTTACCAGTAGCAACTATGATGACAACATTATCATTATTATCTATAAAGCTAGACAAGATATTCATCCCAAGCTCTCTACTTACCTGCATCAGCATAGAAGCTTCTTTCTCCATAATCCTCTTATAATAACTATCTACAGCCAAGACCGAGTAATGATATATGATAGCCCCGGCTATCATGACAATTATTGTGAGGAGTATAACTGATACATAAGGGCTTATAGCCCTACGCTTCTTATCAAGCATTACTATTAGCCACTTCTCCCTAGTTGATCAAGTAGATTATGGGTATAGAAATATATATTTGCATTGCCTTCTCACTCAAGCCCTAGTATTTTCAAGAAGCTTTTCTCATCATTCTTCTTAAGAAGCAGCATTAGCTTATCTTCAAGCATGATATCATTAAATGCTACGGCAATCGGCCTCAAGAAGAGTCTGAGCATAGTGAAATCAGCTATATCCTCGCTACCATAATATTCTTTTAACAACTCATAAGCCTTACTAGGAGACTGGAAGAACAAGTCTAGGAAGTTCATGCCATACTTCTTAATAGCTATACTATCAAGCATAGTGAGATAACCAGGCATCTCGCTATTAACTTTCCTCATTATAAGACTCTTAAGCCTATAGACGATCTTCTTATTATTCTTACTCATTAATAGAACACCTGTAAGTAATGTACTATTGTGGCTCCTCAAACCCCTTTCAGACACTCTTCCAGCTCGTCATCATAGATTTCTGTCGCGGGTAGCCCTCTCCTTCTTGCTCTGATAATGGTTTTCCCAGCACTATCAACATCTAGCTCTATGATGATGTCGTTCCACAATAACTGGGCCCATGGGAACACGTATGGGTTAACGTTCTCATAGTAGCGGATAACAGTTATACCCATATCCTTATAATACTTGATAGCATAGAGTATGAAAGGCTTAGCTTTCTCATAACCAGCACTCTCCATAGCATTCTCTAGGTTCCATAATAGTAGAAGATCTGTGCCTAGGTTCTCAACAATCTCTTGCTCTCTACTAGTAATCATGCTAGGAGCAGTTGCCAGCGGGTCCAAGAACTCTACATGTACGTGCTTCTCGAGACATTTCTTAATATCCTCACTAAGCTCTTTATCTCTTCTCTTCAGATGCTCGTACATAAAGTCTATTGGGGTAACAGGTCCGTAGGTAAATGCTGTTATTTTATATCCCTGCTCTATTAATTCTAGTAACCGCTTAGACAGGAACAGATAGAGTTTATATGGAAAAGCCTTACCCGGTCTCCGATTAATTATGAAGAGCTGTGTGCCTGGCTTAAGCTCATCACCTAATACATTCCTTAATGCTTTACATAGTACTGATATGTTTTTACGCTTCTTGAAAAAAGTATCTTTTTTCTTCTGAGAGACATGGCTTAATACTCTTATACCGCCAGTAGTTATCTCGAAGGGGTAGGATGCTGTTGCTAGAGGGGCGAACCTATGCTTCATGATAGTCAGGTTTCTCTCATAACTACCAAGAGGGCCGAGTACGTAGCCTAGTTCGAGAACAATATCTGCTATGTATTCTAATAACATGAGCTCTGGGGACTCACGCCCTAGTACATCAGCTACTAGTACGAGGATGCCCTCTGCTTGGCTAAAGAAGTGGTATACAACTGTTTGTAGCCATGCTCTCTGAGACTCATAGTCTTTCAAGAGCTTTAGGATAGGTGTGACGCTATCTATAACTATTATATCATACTTCTTACCCACACCTTCCTCGAATATAGTCTTTGTAACAAAATCTACTAACTCCTTCCCGCGCATCATTGGTAGCCATATTATTCTAAACAAGCCTTTATCAGCAAGGCTCTTTATATTAAGCCCTAGTTTCTTACACCTGAGATAGAGCTTGTCGGGGGTCTCTCCAAACGTTATGTAGAGAGTCTTAGCCTTATTCTCAACAATATTCCGGTAAGATAATGATAAAGCATAGGTGGATTTACCAGTACCGGGTCTTCCCTCAAGAACAATTATTGATCCAGGCCTAAGCAGGCCCAGGATCTCGTCAAGCTCTTCAGATGCTTGGAGATACTCTCTAGCCATATCTTATCTCACCTCTAAGTTTCTTCTCTCTTTTCTTAATCTTTGATAACACCTCGAGTATGGTACCATTACTTCCTTCCTCAAGCTCTAAAAGTAGACTCTTATCGACAATTATACCGTGCTTCTTACTAATATGTTTAATCAATAAGTTATCAATAAGTTCTAACAACTCGGGTGTTTCAAAAGCTTCTATTAATACCTTATAAGCATCACGAGGATGATAAATAATGTTCTCTACAAGACTACGACCAGTAGTCTTTTTTGATAGGAAATCGAGTACGTGTAGGAATGAGGGTGCAATCTCTCTCAGTGCTTCCTCGAGTAGCTTCTCTAGTATCTTCTCGAAGCTGCTAGTCCTCGCTTTATCCATTTGCTTACTACCACAAATTTCATGATTATTTATAGTGATAATTTTAAGTTATTTCATAATAATACGCAAGGTAATACTAGAAGCTTAAGAAAACAGCCTTGATTCCAGATAATCTTATTATACAATTTACTATAAACGCACTTTATTAATGACTTCCAAGAACCCGTTTACCAGTCCAATGGGGGATGTGGAGGTATTTCTTGGCTCTATGAGTATCATGGTGTTTTCCCCAACTTTTTTCATCACAACTTTCTCTAGCTTCTCAAGGATTTCTTGTGCAATACTGTTTACATGTTTTGCAACTATCAAGTGGGGTATACATGTATCTATCTTTGCTAACTGAAAAGATAGTACATCTTCCGGCGTGACTCTCTCTAGTATCGTTATTGCTAGTTTCTCGCCAGTCTCTCTATGCTCAATAATTAAGTCGAAATAATGCTTAGCACCAGATTCTCCCTCAACGTGTCCTTTATAGGCGACTCTGAAGCCTTTATGCTCTAGCTCTTTAAGTATCCCCATTAATACTTCCCTGTGTAACCCCATTATTTTCTAGCCTATTCCGGGGTTCGTAACCCTTAGTAGTAGCTATTTTATAAATACTTTAAAATATTTCTCATAATTCTCTGATCATAGCATTTAGCTCTCCAATACTGATATTGTTGCTCTCCATGACTCTCGAATCCATTGTTCCATCAGTATTAAAGCCTCTAAGACTGTAATACCGTTCCAGAGAGTTCTCTAGCACGTGTTTGTCAATGGGTCTACCATTATCCTCTGCAGGAGAATATAGTTTTTCTGGAATATCATCGTATTTCCAGCCCATACCGTGTAATCCTCTGTTGTAGTAATGGGCTAGTAGTGTTACTCGTTTACCAGCTTCTCTAATCCATTTCTCATCAATATCCCAGCCAGTCACTATTCTTAGCGCTCTAGCCATTTCTTCGAATGAGTAGAAGTCTCTGCCGAATTTGCACAGAATCAGGGAGTCGAAGAGTGAGCACCAGTCCTCCCATTCTATAAATGCTTTTATCTTTTCCTCGCTCATACTAGCCGGTGTGCCGGCTAGCCTCTTGATATCGATCAGGTAAGCCATAGATCTTAAATGGCAGGCTCCACGAGGACTCGTAGCGTATGCCAGGTACATGCTCCAGAGAGTTCTAGGATCATATCCTGGTGGTTCTAGGTTTTTAACATGTACTGGCTTGTTGAACCCTATTTGCTTAGCTGCTCTGCTCACGCCTCTGCTTAGTATTTCGCTGTGTTTGCCACGCACATATGCTATGTCTTCTGCGAGCTTAGCCATAGCTTCTATGTCTCCGTATGCTAGCTTATATGGTGTATCGAGGAGGTTTTTCATGTATGCTTCTACTGCGAATGCGTATATGTTCCCAAAACTAATAGTATCAAGCCCTAGTTTGTCTAGTAAGTCGTTGATATACGCGATCTCCTCTATCCTTGTAAGCCCTGCCAGGCTGCCTAGCGCGTACAATGTTTCATACTCTGGCCCCTCAGTCTTAACAAGAGTATTCTTGTACTTGGCCTCTACTCTTCTGCCACAAGCAGCAGGGCATGTAATGCATGCTAGTGGTGTTCTAAGTATTTTCTTTAGAGCATCACTGCTTATACTCTCATAGTGGCTGCACCTAAGCCTACTCCAATACCTTGATGGTAGAAAACCCATTTCCTGCGCAGTATTAATCATAGCCGAAGTACCATATTCTCTGAGCATCCTCCACCTAGTAGTATTCATTATCTTCTTCGTTATTTCACGAGCATACTCTTCTACGGCACCTTTGTCTACTAGCGGGGGCTCCCTACTCTTAACAACAACTACTGCTTTTAGATTCTTAGAACCCATGACAGCACCGCCACCGGTTCTGCCAGCCTGGCCGCCGCGCCCTATGCCTAGTTCTGGCGAGCCATGTGTTATAC
>CAZCAU010000034.1:328-17401 GCA_964496855.1 uncultured Desulfurococcales archaeon | reverse complement strand
ATCTACTACACTATACAAATAGGACTCCATAAGCTAGAACCCCCACGTCATCCTATACTTTCCAGCTTCTAGCATTATGCCTGCCGAGACTAAGCCCAGGTGTCTATACCTAGATACCGTCAAGCCTGGATAAGGAGCTTCATCGCTCAGACTAACTACGGCTGTGGATTCCCCAGTAATACTCATTTTTATATCAGGATAAAACGCTTCCCAACTACCTGGTTTATAATAGATATGTATACTTCTTAGAGGCACGATGATCTTGCTAACAGTTACTGGTGTCTTATGATGATTCACGATGATTATTCTTGCAATGGCATAGCCGGGCGATATGTTTAAACTATCCTTCTCAGCCACGAGGGTTGTCTCCGTATATCTGCACAACACGCCTTCTCTTGGATCACCATATAATGCTATCCTCGCGTTGTTGTCCGGGATCATATCAATAAGTCTGACATTCTTGTCAGAGATGTTCACAACAGCAATATCCACTGGTAGCTTAAGGAATAAGTGTATTTCTTTACCAGGGGAAACCATTACTGGGTTTACCAATTTTATGTATAAACAATTAACAATACCTGGCTCAGGGTTATAGATCGGTTCTACGGGTTCAAGGAGGGGCGTAATAGTCTTATCTAATACAATGTTCTTATCCTCGCACTCCTCCCTACACAGCCTGGTATATAGCCTATACTTATCGGTCTCCTTGACGCTCACTGCTATCTCACTAGTAATCTCTAATACCTCGTCTAGAGGGATAATACCGTATCCAGTCATTAATAGCACCACTAGTACTCTGCAAGATTCTATGCTATCTCGGGAAATACTCTTTTAAGCTGTTCTCCCATTGCTTGTAGTCGGAAAATATGGTTTTTAAACTAGTAAGACAATATTGTAGCCAGTTTGGAGAGAAAGGTATAGTGTTATTCTCTGTAGGTGGATCAGGTATTGGGGAAGATAAGGCTATGCCTAATAGGTGTTGGTAATTGGGGTAAAAATATTGCTAGGGTGATCAAAGAGTCCGAAATCCTAGAGCTTGCGGGTATAAGTGATATAGATAAGAGTAGAGCGGAATGGGCTGGCAAGACCTTCTCTACCCAATGGTTTACAGACTATACGGTGATGCTAGAGAGAGTCAAGCCGGATGGTGTTGCAATAGCTGTCCCAGCCAAGTATTTGGGTAAGGTAGCATTAGATGTTATAAAACATGGGTTTAGCGCTTTTGTAGAGAAGCCTGTTGCAACAAATAGTAAAGAAGCAGAGATGATAAAGAGAGAGGCTATAAAGAGAAATGTCGTGGTAATGCCTGGTTTTATAATGAGGTTCAACCCTGTTATCCTCGAGCTTAAGAGAATGATAAACAAGTTTACTGATAAATGGGAGGTAGTGGTCTTTAGACGTCTTAGTAGGAGGCCTGAGTGGAGGAGATCTGTGCCAATAATATATGATCTAAGTATTCACGATATAGACCTCATACGTTATCTTCTAGGAGAGATCAAGGGTGCTAAAAACGTGTTCATAAGCCGTAGGGGAGGCGACGACATGGTAGTAGCAGTATTAGAGCTTGAAGACGATACAGACGCGATTATACATACTGATGGCGTAAGTCTAGCTAAGATAAGAGAAATAGACCTAGAATCATCTAATGTCTTTATACGTGCTGATACTGAGCGCTTAACAATAAGAGTAAAGACTATGAATACCGATGAGACTATTAGTATAAAATACTATGAGCCTCTTAAGAGAGAATTAGAGTCTTTTGGCAAAATCTTACGTGGAGAGATGCTAGAGGTGCCTTCAATAGACGATGCTATTAGAGCATTAGAAGTTATCGAGGAAATAACTAGGCATAGCATAAAGGATGCAGAGAATGACTGACGAAACCTTTATCCCGAGAATCCTCGTGACTGCAAGCGGGTTATTACTCATAGCTATATGTCTATGCATAGGCTCGATAACAATAAGTACTCTTATAGGTCTCATGCTAGGAGTAATCCTATCAATAATAGGGGTTTTAGCAAATAAGAAGCACGCGGTTACAGGGCTCTTAATGCTAGTCATAGGAATTACAAGTCTTATTCTAGGATTAATGCTCTTAGTATTTAACACGCTCGCAACAGGCTATATGATGCAGACTGAGAACATCATTGCGGCAACAATAAGTTTTGCAGGGGTTCTAACAGCTATATCAAGCAGATACTATTTTTGAACACAACAGTAGTACCAGGGATCTAATAACTGGCTAGCCCGCCTTTTCCTCCTGACCAACAGACTTGAGAATCTTCTTTTCTCCCCTACGCAGAGACGACTTCTCCTTACCCACATCATACACTATATCTGTATCCTTGACCCTAACCTTGACTTTCTCAGCAGAATCAGGCAACTCGATAGCCGCGTCATCACCGCGTCCTAGATTGAATCTCTTTAGTACAACCCCTTCAGAATCCTCTATAGCGAGTCTTCCCGGTCCTTTAAGAGTAATGTATACCTTCTCTTTCTCCGCGTCTTCTTTTTTAATATATATTCTCTTACCCATAACTCCTTGATCCCTTAGTCCAAGGCTTTCCTTTTATTAATAGTATTAAAGCTTATTTACCATGTTGCATCCTCATACTCCTCTTAGCTCAACAAAGGTGCGCTAACAGTGAACCCCCTGGTATCACTAGTGATAGCGCTAACACTAGCTATAGTACTGCTTAGGAAGCGGATTAACATAGGCATAAGCCTCTTAGTCTCTAGCATAGTATATGGCTTATTAGCTGTACCCCTAAACCTGCTCCCTACAAGCTCTTTTGACGCTATCTTTTCCAAAATTACTCTTAGCCTTTTCATAAGCCTAATATCAGCACTATACATAGCTTTTCTCCTAGGAAGACTGGGGGTTCTAGACAAGGTTACAGAGCTTTTTAAAAGTATAGGGTACAATGCTGCTGCACTAGGCATACCACCTTCAATAGGTCTATTACCCATGCCTGGCGGAGCACTAGTATCAGCAATAATGTTAAAAGATGTTCTCCTGAAAGATCTCAGGCTAGAAAAAGGGCTAGCCGTGTTTACTAACTACTGGTTTCGCCACATCCTAGTACCGGTGTGGCCCTTGTATCAAGCACTTCTAATAACAGCGGCTATCCTAGCTGTAGATGTTAGCAAAATCATATACTCTACATGGCCTGCTAGCTTAGCAAGTATAATGGCTGGGCTAGCTATATACCTAGTAGGTTTAAAGAAAACTGCTAAGCCAAGGCTAAACACTAGCAAGATCGGAGACAAGGATAGAGCTAAATACTTTGTAGAAGGCTTCACCCCCTTCCTACTCGTAGCAGTACTTGTAATAGGGCTTAAGATAAAAGTATGGATAGCACTACCCATAGTAGCTCTTGTAACAACCATAATATACAAGGCTAGGAGAGAATATATCAAGTACGCAGTCACCAAGGCGTTAGATCCAGAGATACTAGCAATAATTGCTGCTAGCATGTTCTTCCGCGAATACATAACAATCTCTAAAGCAAACCTAATGCTACTCGAAGCCATTGGTAAAGCAGGCATACCTGTAGAAGCCATAGTATTCATAATACCCTTCATCATGGGATTCATATCAGGAGGCGAGCTAGGATTCGCTGCGCTATCGATGCCCCTACTAGCGGGAATAATAGGCTTAGGAGACAATATTAATGCAGAACTACTCCTACTCGCTTTCGGTGGCGGCTATATAGGAGTCCTCTCCTCACCACTACACCTCTGCTTCATCCTAACACTAAAACACTACGAGACACGGTTCAGAGAAGCATACAAATACATAATAATCGGAGCACTACTAACAACAATAATCATGACAATATATGTCGCACTAGTATGAGAAGGATAAGAGGAAAAAGAAAAACCATCTTTTAATCAACTATTTCTTGCTGTAGCTATCCTGATGCTGGCAGGATCTTGAAGTAAAATGTTACCGGTATATGGTATTTACAGTCTATACCATACTGGTATGTCGATACAGCAATATAAACATCTACAGGCACATCACTGCCGCCATACTCAGAACCATCATTTTCGATATGCCCTTCTATTTCTATGATGTCTGTGTCCGTGTAGAATGCTACTGCTGTTAGTCCTGAGAAGAGGCTTGCTAAGAACGGGTACCTGGATGCCAGGAAGAACGCGGCCATGTCTCCCACCGGGAACGGTGCCTCTACATCTACGCCACAAGTATCATAAGTAAAATCCTCCATTATGCTATTCAAGTACCACACTTTATAAACATCTAGTGTCCCTATCTTCTCAAAACTCACAGCATCAGGATCCATAACCACACTACTAGGCAAGCCATTTCCTACGCCGCCTACAATCTCGGTCCCACCGTTTTTAACCACAGTCTTGAACTCAGCTACAAACGTGTGTATCTCGTCTCTCAGATAATAACAGTCACCAAACTCACAATAATAGACCTCATAGTAGAGGTTAGCAGGCTTACTCATAACGTAGATGTACTTAGCAGTCCCTGGCGGAATCTCGCGAGTGATTCTGCTGAAGTTTACTTCTTTTCCTGTACTGGGCTCTATTAGTGTTATTGTCACGTCTGGCCTATTACCACTTTTTAGTTTATCGTAGATGTGATATCCTGTTGTTAGCGTTAAGCCCAAGCCCGTGGTGTGCTCTATCTCTATCCATATGCCTCCTCTAACCGTGGACGGTCCTTTCCTGTTGTCTATTATTAGTACTGGTGTCTCCATGTAGTCTTCTGCTTGCCATGACAAGTCGTTTCTCAACCTATACTCGTACCAGTAATCCATGGGCTGAGGCGGCGGGATAACAGCCTTGGAAGCAATACTAGTAGACTTCACCTCTTCTAGGCTAGAGGCTTTCATGGTTAGCGGAGAAATACTTAGTGAGTACTCTGCTCTCCCTCCTCCTAGTATTTCTCTTGGATCGTAGCTGAGCATCATCGGCTTCTTAAGCTCATACAATACACTACCCTGCTTATACATGACATAGACAAGCAGGCTTGAGTACATACTTCCGCCTGGATGCTCTACTGCTTCCCTAGCAATTTGTTCTAAGACACTGTTTTCCTCCGGGTCTAGTACTAGTTTGCCATTGGGCTCAACGAAGCCTTTATACACTATTCTCTCATACGGGGGATTAGGTGCGAAACCTATTACTTGTACATAAAACTTGCTAGGAGGCGCTATGTTCTCGAAATCCCAAGCAAATGCTATTATGACCCCGTTATCATTGCTCGTGGTGTAGTAGTGTAGTACTGCTAGGCATAGAAGGGCTGAGACAGCTAGTAGCACAATATACTTGTAATAGGAACGGGGCAAAACCCGTCCCCCTCGGTATTGCCCTCTCAATTATAGTATTTTTTTAACTGCATATTAACAGGTGTGAACTAGTCGTTTATAGATCGATACATTCTTCTTCAGGTAGTGTGTGCTCTCGTACTACTTCTGTACGATTATCTAAGTGTAGTACTAGTCTGGCTTCGCGAGCAATTCTCCCCATTGCTGTTAGATCATCGATGTTGTCGTCGTGTATCTCAACTATGCATATCGTAGGGTCTTCTTCCCTGATTTTCCTCAGCAAATCTGCTTTTACCTGCCAGGAGGGTCTACGATCGTTTTCTGGTCTCATCAGTATCTCCTCGTAGTCTCTCCGATAAAGGATACCGTATTGTTTAAGCTGATCAATAGTGGCTTTTCTAAGACTACTCGGCCTACCGGTAACTAGTACTATCTTATACTTTTTCGACAATGCCTTGAGTAATTGTATGCCGAGTCGACGCGGAGAATCTAGTTCGAGCCACTTCTTCGTGTAAAAGACTTCGCGAGGAGATATATCATAGTAGTCTTGCATACGCCTTGCTTCTTCTAACCGCTTACTAATATCAATGATTACCCCGTCTATATCGAATACTACTATCTTAATCCTCGTCCCCCTCGAGACTCGAGTCCTATTTTGATACAAATAATAGTGATTACTAGCCAAAAGAATAGCATGAATATGTAGAAGGAGTGCCTATTATGTGTTACGTACAAGTATACAATTGTAAGCAAGAATGCTGATAAGCAAGCTAGCGTGGATAGTATTGAGAGGATGCGCAGCGTTTTTTCTATCTTGCTCACTTATTCATCGCCCTAGTACTCGTATTTCTACTAGATAACCTGTGTAGTAACAGTGTCTTGATACCCTCTATGTGTTTATCAAAATCTATGTTTAAAGCAATAATGTTGTTAAGCCTCGTCATGCCCGTAAGCATTAATAATAGTTGCTGTATTGCTAGGAAATACTTGTTTTTAAAAACTAGTCTTGTTACTAAGTACTGTGTATAAAGCTCTCTTAATACTTCATTTATCTTAGCAAGACCATCACTATTTCTCAGCCTACCATCTACCAAGCTAGCTAGTAATCTCCCAATAACTGATATCGCGTACAATCCTCCCCCTGTATATGACTTAGATGTTGCAATATAGTCACCAAGACCATAAACCCTGGCTTCAGGATTGATGAATGGATGGGTAGGTGGGCCACGTAGTATTAGGCCTCCAAAAATTTTCCCCACACTCTTAACACCATATGCTTTATCAACATATTTGGATAAAATACCTAGTTTCTCGTAGAGGCTGGCATTACTGGAAGCTACTCCGATAAGTAGACGTCTAGAATCTATGGGTGCGATCCATGCAAACATATCATTAGATAAACCAGGGTCTAAGAATATCTCAACTACTTCTTCAGCAACCCTGCTCATAGTATTAACAACAGCTTGTAACCCTGGAACACTCCATACCTTATCATGAAGCGTTCTCTCTACTCCGGGCAATCCTCTAGAACCAGTAGCTATTAGTAGCACCCTATAATGGTATTTACCATTACTAGTAACTACAATAGAATCACGTATAGTTATACCATTAACTCTACTACCAAGAATAACACGATGACCCGTGTCCAGCGTTTTATGATATAGTACTTCTTCAAAAACAGGCCTATTTATCTTAACAGCCACAGGTCTACGCCATTCAAGATCAGCAAAGACTTTCTTCAAAGACCTGAAACGAAAAACACGATAATAATTCTCGACAACATCATCATGAATCGAGAACCCGAAATTTTGTAGAGTACGAAGACTTATTATCCCAGCACAATGCTCGGGAAAACCTATCTTTTTATGCTCCTCAAAAACTATGACATCCATATTCCTTATATTGCTAGAAAAGAACAAGCCAGCCGGACCACCACCAACGACTATAAGAGACAAACTTGCACCACTCCATAACAGGTGACGGAGCAAATCATACAAGCATAGAATTATAGAGACAACAAAGATAATCCAAGCTAGCATTAAGCAGGGACGTCGTGCATCTCCATTCCGTAGACCCGTTGGGCACACAACTGTGTGCCCAACGGGTCTACCACTATTCCAACGATCTGTCAGCCTCTCCGTATTCTACTTTCTCTGGTTTTAGTGCTGATACTATGTGGTGGAATGCTCTCCATGGATCAGTGTGATCACCGCAAGAGTATACGTCTAGTGTGGCGAATCTGTACTCGGGCCATGTGTGCAATGTTATATGGCTCTCTAGTACTATTGCGACAAGGCTTACGCCTTCGCCTATTTGCCATACTTTGAGGTCTAGTAGTATCATGTTTCCTAGTTGTGCGGCTTCGCTTACTAGGTCTGCTAGTTTTTTACCATTTTTCAACAACTCGTCTTCTCTACACATGTAGAGGTTGGCATAGATGTGTCTACCAACTACTCTGTGCCCGTCCCCGCCTTTAATCCTCCGCAGCGTCTTAGCAACAGTGTTGATGCTTGCTCTCATCTATACCCCCTCCTTTAAATAGGTGTCTCCTATTTAAACTTTAAAAGTTACTGTCAGTTTGAGGAAATGAATTACCTTGAGGAAACAATTTATTTGTAAATTGGTAGAAGAATTGGGTGAGTGCTAGGGATTATGGTTGCAGAATACTTTCAACCTTATACTAGGACAACTAGTAATGATGTCTCACCTTATATCGTGATAGTCAATACTAAGAGGCTTGCAGATACATTAGCAGTAGAGTTAGAGGATGTGCGTAGGATACAGGGTGTAGAGCCTTTTCTCACGATAACTGGTGTTTACAAAGATTCTCCAATAACCATAGGTTTCCCAGGTTATGGCGCTTATAGTTTAGCAATAATGCTTGAAGAGTACATAAGGCTTGGAGCAAAGATCGTTATTAGATTGGGCTCATCACTAGCACTCACACCGACACTAAACATAGGTGGCCTTATCCTAGCTTGCTCTGCTGTTAGAAACGATGGTGTTTCACGTAACTATGTTAGCATAGAATACCCTGCATGTGCTAACTACTATTTACTGAAATTCCTCGAGGATATGTTAAAGGCTAGGGGGATGAGCTTCCAAGTAGGAACAGTACTTAGCCTAGAATCATATCATGTAGAAGAAAACGAGGAGATAAAAAAGTGGAGACGATTAAACGTGCTAGCAGTAGATACAGATACATCAGCATTATACATCATAGCTGGTCTGCGCAGAATAAAAGCTGCATCACTACTAGTGATTGAAGGTAATATTGCTAAGGGTATTGGTAGAGGAGAGATATACGTAAATGAGGAGAAAGCTGATCTTGCTAGGAGGGTAGAGGATAGACTAATTGAGGCGGGTAAAACACTCCTAGACTCGTTAAGACTCCTTAGAGAACGTACACGTCTAGAAGCAGAGCTTGTCAGTAGGGAGGCTGAGTGATGGCGGAAAGTAACGAGTCTAAGCATAAGATTATAGAGGAGATAATGGTTTTACTAGAAGAAATGGAGAAACAGGTCGAGCGAATATCTGGTTTATCAGAAGTTTCTAAAGGCGTAAAGTACAATTTATACAGGCTACTAGTCGAGATTAAGGAAAAGATTGTCGAGCTAAAACTAAGATGTTAGCCTAGAATATACGTAACATGCTATAGAAGCGTCATATCAGAGACATGTTATGAATAGATGCGGATGCATCGGTAATAATACGTGAACTGCGGCTCGCGATTAGGAGCTCTATCCTTGAAGAGCCTGCTATGAAGATATCACTAGTAGCTAACACTACCGGGGCGAATACATTATATAGCAAAGCGGTGTTTACAACCATTTTACTCACCAAGACTCTACCATAATTGCATCCATTGATTACAGCTATTCTTGATTTCAGAAACTGTATTCTTGAAATACCCTTGTCCACGAGTACGATTAGTTTATCAGCTTCTAGGGTCTCGATATCGATGAGGCTTCTCACAATAGTTACATACTCGGCTTTTAAGTAACTAGTTCTAAGCTTAGCATGACTCACTACTATATTATTAGCTGTGAGTTCCTTGGCTCTCAGTTTCCCGGTGATGAACATCTTTTCTTTCATAGCAGTATTAGCCATAAGGGGTGTTTATTGAGAAACAGTTTCCTTTTTGGAGAAAAGGGGAATGTGATTTGAAGGAAAAAACAGTACTCTTTGCTTTACAGATAGGTCTTTTCGATATTTATCCGGGTTACTCCTCTACTAACTCCCAGTGAATAATCGATACTGGACAAGAGTTTGCAGCCATCTCTACACAGTCTTTGAGATCCTCTGGGACCACTCCCTCAGCCAAGTTGTCTGGGGATACCCTGAATTCTGGCTTTATCTGTGTCTTGCCGTCGTTCTCGTTCATCTCGAAAACGTCGCCACAAAGGCTTACACATACCATGTCAGAAATACAGTCATCTCTAGGATCTATTTTCACTTTTACCTTTGCCATAACCCTTCACCTGTATGCATGTCTATTATTAGGTTTAAGAAATATTTAATACTTTTTTGCAATAATTCCAAGGCAAAATAATGAGGAATAACAAGAGTTTCTATAAACCGGTTAAGCCTAATCAGAGCCCTCACTAATGATGTTATGATATACTTGTCTTAGCCTACCAGCATCTTTCATCCGGCTTTGAAGAGTACATAGGTAGTGGGGGAGCTCGTGTAGTATGAATGCATGAACTATCTTGTTCTCGGCTTTTCTAAGAAGCTCTGAGAGTGTTGATACAGAGAGGTTTAGTTCTCTCGCAAGATCGTTTAGACCTACCTCTCTAGGAAACTTATAGTAACCGCGCATATACGCGTATATCAGGATAAGCTCTTGCCTGTGAGTCAACATGTAATTCATATCCTCGATACAAGACTCTCTTATTATACGGCAGCCCTTGTTCTCTAGTTCTCTTAGCAGAGCCTTTCTTGACGCAATTACCTCTAGTAATACATAATCTGGTGTCATCACGATGGACTTGGACATAATCCCATGCGGTATCTCAAATATCGGGCACCACTTTTGACAACATTTCTCGCGGGGAAACATTATTCTATAAACACTGTTAAAGAAGCTCTGGTATATCGTCTGGAACCGTAACTGATTAGTCTCCTTAAGTATACGCTCAAAATTCCTGAGCGCGGCCATGCTACCGCTTATTCTAATCCATGCTTCTATCCATTCATTACTCTTATGAGCTTTCAGTATCCGTGTAGCAAGTATTGGCTTTACATCACTAATCTTGGCAAACGCCATATTCATGTAACTAGTATTGCCTAGCCCGTTGTTTGCATTATTCTCTATAAACTCGTTATACCCGTTTACAGAGTTTTTTAGAAGTTCTTGGATAACACATCTAGTGTCTTCTAGTAAGCAGAAAGATAGTAGTGGTCTAGCCATCTATGTAACCTAATTATTACTAGGTAGGAAATCCTATAAATTAATATAGTAGTTATTTACTGTATTTTTGCAAGAATTCTTTATCGGCTTTTAAAAACTCCAAAAGTAATGATACAAGCATATAATAATATCTTAGTGGTGATTTAACACGTATGCATTCTAGAAAATCATCGATCCATTTGAGTAGGTGTTCTTCGAGAAACAATAATTGTGCCTTCCTGTACTCGACTACTTTACTCGCTTCATTAATATTAGAGTATGTGTATTCACTCATTGATAAGTAATGCATAAACTCTAGTTCTACAACTATGTGATCCGGTGCTATCCCTCTAACAGTTACTCCATACTTGTTGTACAAGGCGATGATCCTACTTAAAACACTTATTTTTGGATCAATTTGTTCCAGACTAATCATTCTGTCTGTAACCAACTGGTTGGACAAGTAGCTTGTACCATAGGCAGAGCCCTCCTCGTACTTAACATACTCGCTTTCATAAGGTGGGCATAGCGGGCCTTTTATACCGAGTTCAAATATAGATACGTATTCGGCTTGAAACATATCAGATCCTAGCTTGCCTAGTTCGTTGCGGAAAATCTTGATGAGGGTAAGGATCTTGTCTGATAAGCCTGTATAGTATTTATGTGTTTTCTCAAGAGTCCTCAGGGTCTGGCCTAGTTCTCCTAGTCTCTCGCTTTTCCTTTCCAAGTCTCTATCATATGGGTAGTCTAGTAGTGTAGAGAAGTACTTGTAGGTGGTTGATCTGAGTAATGCTACACTTACATCTCTTAACATTATGTTTTACCCGTGTCTATTAGTAAGCTGTTGCTCAGAGGATTAATAAAATATTATTTAGGTTTAGGGTCGAGGCATTGGTAGTCCTAGAGTTTTTAATACAGGTTCTAGCACGCTATGTCCGTATTCTAGGTATCCTCCTGCTGCGCTCAGAGTAGTTACTAATCCTCCTCCTAGTAATGCTAGTATTACTAGGTATGCTAGGCATGCATTGTTCTCCCAAACATTTTCCTTTCTTAGAGCAACTAGTAGGTACATTCCAGAGTAGACAAAGAATGTTGCTATTGAGACCATGGTTTTGAAACGGAACCAGGGTGATGCTGCAAAGGTTGATGCTGGGAAGTCCATGAGAGCCGATGCGCATGCTAGTACTAGCGTTATTAGCGAGAATAGTAGTGCCAGGTGTAATGGGAACGTGAGCTTTCGCGTTATGTCCTTATACCCAGAGTACTTTGCAACCAGCCCTATTATCACTAGCAGGCTTGATGCCAAGGTAGAGCCTACTGCGAAGTGCACTAGCATTGGATGCCATGTTGGGTGTAAGGAGAGAGGCATTATGTCACACCTCCTGATTTCTTCTCATCATACCATGCTAGTAGCATGGCTAATCCTACGAACACAAATAGTGATAAAACAAAGATGCCGCCAGTAGTTAGTGCGAAGCTGCTAAATGATTGTCTTGTAGCTCCTCCAGCAGCTTCTGTACCTACAATTGCTCCGTAAATCACTAGTATGATGAACGGTATTATTGCTAGAGCCATGCCCCATGTTGTGAATACTTTGCGGAGAAAACCAGGCATTATCTCACCTCACCTTATACGTTGGATAACCTGTAAGTACACGGATTAGCTTAGAGTTCATACCTTTCTTCCTCTCAGCCTCTAAGACTTCTTTGACTCTCCACACATCTTTGCCGAAGAGTTTCTCTAGGTACTCTTTATCGTATCTTGGCGTGCCATCGGGTCTTGGGGGTATGAGTACAGGTGGTATGTATAGTATGCGTGGATTAGTGTTGAACTCCGGTAGTAGTGGTAGAGCTGCTTTGTACTCTTTCACAATTACATAGACAGGGCTCTCTGGATCATCTAGCCTACCAAAGAACCTGGCTTTTGCTGGGCACGTCCTTATACATAATGGTGGCTCTCCTCTCTCAACGAATGGTAGACAAAGTATGCATTTTGATGGAACACCGTTCTTCTCGTCCCAGAATATTCTCCTATACGGGCAGCTCTCGAAACATGCACGGCAAGCCATGCATAGCTGTGGATCATATACTACGATGCCGTCATCGCGCTTGTACATAGCGTTTGTAGGACAACTATTCACACATGGCGCGTCATCACAATGCATGCACTGCATTGGCAGGTAGAAGAACCATGCATTACTAGGTTCTTCGCCAGATCCCGTGTCCCAGTCCCAGTTCGGCCCCCATGTTGGTGCTGGTTCAGGAGTTATATTAGGTGGTATACTGCTTGTCGGATTATTCCTTAAATCCTCGTATTTGAACTCTGTATACTGCTCGTAATCCTCTTTACTCGGCATTTCTCCACGCATACTCTTCTCAAGCCAGTTCCTCGGATACCCTGTGCCAGGCCTCGTCTCTACTATTAGCCACCATATATGATGCCTGCCTTTACTGTTATCCTTATTCCACCATGTTTTGCATACTACTGCGCATGCCTGGCATCCTACACACTTGTTGAGATCTACTACAATACACCATCCACTCTCGGGTATAGCCATGCCTTCTCACCCCCTACTTTGTCTCATATTTCTCGACCTCGACGCTTGTGTCACACTCATTGCCTGTAACACCCCATAGATTCCACCCGAATCTCAGGTGATAGTATGGTGAATTCTCTTCTTCAGGGTAGACGACTGATTGCGTGGGTTTGGGCCTAATTGGTGTCACGCTGTTATACCATCCTTTGACAAACGTTATCATCTCGGCTCCGTTAGCTATCCATACCTCACCCGGCTTAACAGTAGGCGCTACCCTAGCCATGGCTACTAGTTCACCATACTTGTTAAAGACTCTGACAAGATCTCCATCCTTAATACCTCTAGCATCAGCATCGATCTTACTGATAGATACAAAAGCCTGGTATCTCTGGAGCCTTAGTAGCAGGTCGAGGTCTCTAAATGTTGAGTGTGTGCCCCATCTCTCGTGAGGCGTATTAAGTTTTAAGGGGGCTGGTGAGCCATTAGGTAGTGGGTCTCTTTCCGGCTCCTTATATATTGGTAGCTCCTCTCCTAGTGTTATGAAGTAGCTATGATCGATATAGAATTGCTGGCGGCCAGTAAGGGTCTTGCCGCCCTTTGGAATAACTCCCAGGTACTTGGAGATGAATAGTTTTGGCACCTTAACATCGGTTCCGGGTATATTCACGGTTTCATAGTGTAGTTTTCCACCAGCCGGCCATGGTATGTACTCTTCCACGTTCTCTCTCCACGGAGTAATAGGTCTTGGATTGGTCTGTGCAGCAGGGAATGGCATCGGGTGCTTCTTTATTAATTGTAGTATACCATATATGTAGCCGTCAACATCTCCATTGAATAACTTGTTTTCAATAAGTGCCCTCACAGCTGGTGCTAGTTGGTGTTTGTACCTCTCGTACTTCTCCGGATCCGGGTACATTATTGGGCTATTCTTTAATACAAAGTGTACAGCCATCTCTGGTGTTTCTAGACATCCCTCTTCACATACTAGTTTGAAGTACGGGTTTTCCTTACACTCAGCATCTATGAACTCGTCATAGATTTTAGAGTAGTCTCTTGTAACATTGTATTTTGGATCATACCACTTCACACCGCCGCGTCGCCGGGCTTCTTCGCTTAACGCTTTAGCGAGCATCTTGAATATGTAGAAGTCGTGCATAGCCTCGCCGAGTGGTGGTACTACCTCATTTTGGGCTTGTATGTATACATGCATAGGCGTTGTCTCTACATCGAATTTCTCGTACCATGTAGCAGCTGGTAGTATGTAGTCTGCAAATACTGCTGTGCTATTAATCCTGAAATCTGCTACGACAACTAGTTGTAGTAGGTCCTCGTTCTTAAACCACTCAAGTACCTTGAAGCCTCCCTTAGCCTGGTTGAGGAAGTTGCCACGCCATATGAACATTGCTTTAGGTCTGCTTGGTGGTTTTGGATATATGGGTATCCAGCCTTTTGCCAGTGACTTTATGAGTAGGTAGTTTCTATAACCACGTTCATCAGCAGGGTTTGCGCTTACTGGCTCCTGGAATTTACCAGGCAGGGGCCCTGGTAGTTCTTTTAACTCTCCTGATTCTATCATCTTAACTATTTCATCAAGAGGCTTTCCTAGCCTCCATAACTCAGTGTAGTAGTGAACCCATACGAATAATGTAGTGTTTTGCGGCCTTGTCTTTAGTATTCTACCATATTTTCCAAGTCCTTTAAGCCATACCTTGTACTGACCTGTATACTGGTTAAATCCTGTGCCAGGCTTACCTATGTTGCCTGTTAGTGCTAGTATCAGTATCATTGACCTATTATTGATATCATTGTTGTACCAGTGATTAGTGCCTCCACCCTCGATTATCATTGCGGGCTTTATGTTTGCGAAATCCTCAGCCAGTTTCTTAATCTTGTCTGCTGGTACACCAGTTATTTCTGCTGCTTTCTCAGGTGTAAGGTTTTCTTTCTCCAGCTTCTCTTTCAGGATCCTGAATACTGTTTTTACTACAACTTCTTTTCCATCCTTCAGTTTTACAACCCATTCGCCATCAAGTACTGGGTCTATTCCGTACTTCTTGAGATCCAGAGTCTCTCTATCGTCTCCTAGGCATCCGGGTGCTATAACCGGCTTGCCCGTGTTTTTATCCCATAAGTATAGTTTGAAGGGGCTACCGTTCTCTACAAGGTCTGATTCTCTTAAGAACTTCTTATTATCAGTCCTGACAAGGAATGGGAGATCAGTAAAGTATTTCACAAACTCTTCATCGTACAGCTTGTTCTCTATAATGTAGTAGATTATAGCATTAGCTAGAGCCGCGTCAGTGCCAGGTTTCACGCTTATGAATTCGTCGGCGAGACGCGCTGTTGCTGTGAAGTCTGTACCTATATATACTATCTTGCTACCATTGTATCTTGCCTCAACGAGAAAGTGTGCTGCAGCAATTCTGCTTTCAGCTACGTTTGCACCCCATACTACTATTAGCTTGGCATTAGTCCAATCCCATTCCTCACACTCTTCTGTTTGTGTACCCCATGTTATCGGCTCTCCTGGTGGTAGGTCACAGTACCAATCATAGAAGCTTAGAGGACCAGATGCTCCTAGCAGGTTTGCAAGCCTATATCCCGCACCAGCCGATACATAGTTGTAGGCAGGGATGGGTGAGAAGAATACTATTGCTTCTCCACCATCGCTCTCGATGATGTCGAGAGTCTTGCTTGCAATCTCTCTTAGTGCTTCCTCCCATGTTATTCTCTTAAACTTGCCTTCTCCTCTTTTACCAACTCTTTTGTAAGGATGCAGTATTCTGCCGGGCCCGTATATGTATCTGATATAAGAGACTCCTCTCATACAGCCTCTGGGATTATATGCTTTCTTAGCTACGGGATCATACACATCATAATCGGCTGCTGGTGCTAGGCCTACTATTATGTTGCCACATACGAATGCATTAAATCCACAGGCTTGTGTACAATTACCTGCACAAGTGCTTCTGACAAAGTAGTCGTAGGCTGTCATACCCGCATACATCTGCTCGGCTCTCTTATGGACTATAGGCTCTAGATACTTAAAGGCGGGTTTCCCAGCACGTAGTTTCTGGACAGTAGCTATTAGTGATGCTGAGACAGCTACTGTTGCTGTTGCTTTGAGAAATTCTCTTCTAGTTAAACCATTTTTCTCATTATTATTGCCTTGTGTCAAGCTAGAACACTCTCTGTGTTAAACGCGAGAATAGAATTTAGATATCTTTTATACCGAAAATATCTGGTTTAGCTAGATTGTTGCAAAACGTGTAGAGGAAGTGGGGCCGCGGGGATTTGAACCCCGGATCACCAGCGCTCCGGGCTCCCCTACGGGGATTTCTCCCCAGGCTGGCATCCTAGTCCAGGCTAGACGACGGCCCCTTCTGCTCATTATTGTTAGTATTTTACCAGGAGGCTTTATTGTTTTACGCTCAGGTACCTAGTATCTCTTCTCCTATATCATCGGGAATAATATACCCATGCATACTAGTAGCTATTTTTCTCGTCTCATTAGATCTAAGTACGTCTATAAATACCCTAATACTTTCTTTGCCTATTCTATGCTTAGATATGAGGAAATCAAAATCCTCTATAGCTATCTTGTAAAATCTTAACCCGTATGCTTCAGCAGCCCATCTTGTTGTTAAACCTATATCTGCATCACCACTAGCTATGGCCCGGGCCACATCTATATGTGTAGATACTTCATAATCGTACCCTTTTATCCTCCTGAGCAAGTCTTTTAGAGAACAATGTTTTTCTCGAGCAACTTGTTCAAGCAAATAGTCTAGATACGCTCGCGTACCAGAACCAGGATTCCTGTTTACAAGCCTGAGTCTTCC
>CAZCAU010000034.1:0-318 GCA_964496855.1 uncultured Desulfurococcales archaeon | reverse complement strand
CACGAGTTCTTCTATAGGATCACTGATATCCTTGTTAAGGTATGCAAAGCCTATTTCGCGGCTATAGCCTCTAATCAATACACCAATTTGTCTTAACCCGTACTTTTCTATAAATGGCTTATTATACTCCTTTTTCTCAGGATCATAAAGATGGATCCCAGCAATATCTGATTCCTGCATCATTAATGAGAGTATACCGGCTAGCGAGCCTACCCAGGCTGTCTCTATTATTCCTGTTCTCAGCCTCTTCTTTAGAAGCCCTATTACATGCTCGAGGAGAGGATCATGACTACCAGCATATACGAAATCGGGTATAGA
>CAZCAU010000033.1:0-17730 GCA_964496855.1 uncultured Desulfurococcales archaeon | reverse complement strand
TGCCAGACTTATTACTGATATTCTTAAGGATGGCGTAGTTGTTCTTGAAAACTGCCTAAGAGATTCCAAGACAAGGTTCTTGAGAAAAGTAGGAAATCAAATGGGCTTGACGCTCATAGGTTAAAGCAGTCAAGCATGCGTAGAATACGTAAGTTGATAATTGAGAAACTAGAGAAACATGGCATTTCCTACGTCTTAGTTAATCCTTCACATACTTCCTCTATATGTCTTATTTGTAGTTCTAGCCTCATTTCAATGACGGGCTACGCCCAGAGAAATTGTTGGAAACCAAGACTTATGAGGTGTCTTAGACGTGAGGCTTATGCCGTTAGCCCCGAAGGGTGTTCGTGACCTCCACGTAGAGTGGCTTGTAACCACGATGAAGCGCAGAGCAGAGGCACAACCCGTCCTAGCGAGACCTACAATGACCTAGGACGGGAAACGGGCGAGCTACTACTGTGAGGAGCCCTACAGAGGAAGCGTGATAAGCTGCCACACCATGAATAAAAATAGTAAAAATAATGAAAACCATAATTTTACGAACCTAGTTTTAATTACCTTAGTCTAAAATAGGAATTTATTGGATGATAAAGAGGTAGAAGCTTGAAGTTAATATTTTCTTTTGTTTAAATGGGGATGTAAGAGAGTTGGCTCAGAAAACTCCAGCTTTACTGATCATGATCTCATGGCTTATTTATGTACTATTCTATTTGTGTAGGGTAAATTATTCAATAGCATTCCCTTATGGTATAGTAGAGCTAGGACTCGACTATCACATAATGGGATTTATAGCCGGGTTATTCGGCTTAGTTTACTCTCTGGGGCAGGTGTTGAACGGGTACATTGTTACGAGAAGAGGGCCATGGCTTCTCTTATCTATTGGAGTAATGTTTTCTAGTTTAGCAAACATACTGTTCGGTTACGTGAATAATGCGGCAGGGTTTATGATCCTATGGGCTCTTAATGGTTATTTTCAATCTACTGCTTGGGTATCTCTTATTAGAGTATTGACTATTACTTTTGAGAGGGAAAATCTTGGAGAATACATGGGTTTCTTTAATACAAGTTGGGCGTTAGGAGGGTTTATTACATGGGTTTTTACGAGTCATGTAGTAATGGCTATGGGCTGGCGATATGGATTTATAGTAAACGGGCTAATATTGCTAATCCTAGGCTCTATCTCTATACTTATATTAAGACGTTTAGCGAGATATAGTGTAGAATTATTTTATGAAAAAAGACATCCAGCAGATCACACCATATCGAGAAATCTGGTCAAATACTGGAGACCAATATTGCTCTTAGCAATAGCGTATTTCTTGACAAAAGGCGTGTTACAGGCAACTATAGTATATTTACCATCATACTTATACACCATATCAAGCTTGACCACAGAATCATCGATAACCGCTTCGATATATCCTTTGTCAGGTGCACTAGGAATGATAACATATGGTTTTATGCTTAATAGATACCGCGATGTAGAAAAAGTTAAGCCTTTATTATTATCAATTCCAATAACAGCAATTATATTATACATCTTTCCTAATCTAGCTAGATGTAACATTATTTATACTGGAATAACATTAGCAACTATAGGGTTCTTGATATATGGTATAGATGCACAACTATTAACAACGATCCCATCAACCATAGTTAATAAAGAGATCGTGCCATTATCAATAGGCATAATAAATGGAATTGGGTACCTTGGATCTTTTATACTGAATGTCACGACAGGGTACTTGATAGACCTATATGGGTTTCATCCAATATTCCTTTATTGGAGCTTGTGGTTCGTCTTAATAGCTCCTTCGCTATTTGTATTATTATATACACAGAAGAGGATATAATAGTAGAACATGTTTGTATCAACAAATATCAAAACCGATTGTATTAAGAGGAAAGAAGCCATCCTTAGTTGATAGGTACATTATCTTGTTTTACGAAGCTAATGATCTACAAGTAAGATTAAACGTGTATCCCAACCACTTTGTCTTAGGAACGAGAGTAGAGGTTTAGTCATGGGTGTGCGTAAATCCATGTTCTTGTCTTAATAATTTTATAACCAAGGTTTCTGTAGACATTTATAGCGGGTTCATTATCTACTTCAACATGGAGCCCCGCAAGGGTTCTTGAAGCCACTGCTTCTCTTGTTAAAGCTGAAGTTACTGCTCTGGCATAGCCTCTTCTTCTATATTCCTTTCTAGTAAAGATACCGCCTAGTACATGGATCTCAGGGAGAGTTACATATCTTGCAGCAATAGCAACAAGGATATCATCTATAATTACACCATAGTGTGTGTATTCTCTTAGGATACTTCTAGCTTCATCTATGCCTATCTCTATCCCTCTCTCCAGCTCTAAGTCTTTGTAGAGAGTAGCATGTTCTTCTCCTAACCTCACAGCTAGTTTTTCAAAAGGGCTAGGTTTGAAGTCCTTGTAACCACATACCATATCATAGTATTCCTCGACATGGAATTTTCTGAAACCAAGGCTTCTAAAATAGCCAGTGATAACATCTATACTTATAGAGATAGTGCCGTGTAATTGTATATCCGCTCTCTTTTCCGGGGGGATATTGATTTCCTGTATAACATCCATGGCCGGGTTCCATACATGTACCTCGTATACGTCTTGAATAGAGAACTTACCACCATACCATATAAGAGCATAAGATTCTATACTTTCATTGTTAGAGAATAGTAGTACTGCACTAGTTCTATCTGGCTCATACACGAGGTAGTAAGTAGCATAGCAATGTGCTGATAATGGATTATCTTTACAAAGTCTCCTTAACACATCTATTAGCTTATGCCGAGTATCATGATCCAAGTCTTCGTACTCGATCACGGTCTTCACACATAGCCACCCCGAGTCCTAAAATAACTCTCTACACAATGAGATCAAAAGATAGTTAATCTTGTCCTTCAACCGAGGACTATTCTTATCTAGATCTGGTTGGATAAATCTAATTTAATTATTAAAACTCTTGACTAGATAGGAGAGACCATGATTATAGACTTCCACATCCATATCCCAGAGAAATGGGTAAAAGAAATACTTCTCCTAGCGTGGTTGCAGAGAGGCTTCTCCAATTTATGGATGAGAATAACATAGATGTTGGAGTCATCCTCCCTATCGTGCCATATACTTCAAATGATTATGTACATAAAGTTGTATCCTACGAGCCTAAAAGGCTCGTAGGGTTTGCTTCAGTAGTTCCTAATCCCGCAGATGTTGCTGTGAAAGAACTGCGTAGAGCTATTGAGGATCTAGGCTTGAGAGGATTAAAGCTCCACCCTGATATGCAGGGTTTCTGCATACGTCATCCTCATGTTATCAGGGTCCTCAGAGCTGCTGGAGAACTAGGGGCCCCAGTAATTATACATGCTATGAAAGGCGATTTATCAACACTATATTTTAAATCAATCAAAGAACACGTGCTACCTATGCCTGATAAGATTGAGGATTTTGATCTCCTACCAGTATTAGCCCCGAAGACCACGATTGTCTATGCCCATATGGGTGGTCTCTTTGGTTTCAGAGAGTTCATGGCCATAGCTGCTGGTCATCCCAATGTATACCTTGATACATCTTATAGCCTCGTCACGATAGCCGAGGAGATAGGTGTTCGGAGGCTAGCAGTCTATGTCAAACATTTAGGAGCAGATAAACTAGTATTTGGAAGCGATCACATAATAGGCCTGACACCTGAGTGGCTATCTGCTAAGAAACAGATAGAGATAATTAAGAACCTGCCTGAGCTAGACAGTAATGAAAAAGAACTAATTCTCTCCGGTAACGCCAAGAGATTGATAGGTATGTCCCACTAGTGATAACTTGCTTAAACTATCCTTACTCTCATCAACCTCAAGCCTCTACACTAATAGACCAGTATTAAGCAGTATGCATAAGTGAGCTATAAGTAAAAAGGCTTTGAGATACCCGAAGCTTCTCTACTGGTAGAGGCAAGAAAAAGAAAAGGAAAAACTGGGTATTTTTTGAATTCTCAACTGTTATACTTCTCTAAGAATCCTTGGATAGCTTGGTCTGCTTGTACTAAGCCATGCCCTGTAGCGTTCTCTCCCCATTCTATCGTCTCGTATGCTCCACTTATGGGATTGTATACTGTAGCATTGTACCATGTTATTTCGAGCGCGGTGTTTTCTAGTAGTTGCTCAGCCAGGGTCTGGTTTAAGTCTATGTCTCCATCATTCATATCTAGCTGTAAGAGTAGTGCTAGTATGCCTGTGACATGCGGTGTCGCCATAGATGTTCCTCCGAGGTAGTAGTATTGGCCTGGTACTCCGCGAGCCCAGTATGGTGGGTGAGCTGCGCCGTAGGGTGTGTAGGGCCCTACGATCCAGCTGCCTGGCGCTAGTACATCTAGGTCTTGTCCAGGGAGTTCCCTGCCGCTGAAGTCTGTTACGTATACTTGGCCGTGTAACTCGTCTTTCTCAGGAACATCTGCGAGCATCCACCAGCCGGGTATCGACCACTCGCCAGCCCACCCAGCGGCGCCGACTGATATTACTGGCGGGTATGCTCCTGGATAATCCATTCCCTGCTCACCACTGTTGCCCGCTGCTGCAACTATGAATACTCCCTGGCTTATCGCGTAGTCTATGACTGCTTTTTCGAGCGGTGAGAGACTCGGTCCCCCGAGACTCATACTGATGACTACGGGGTTTACTACTCCGCTGGGCGGCAGCACGTTGCCCCCGCTCTCTCGTTCTGCTCTGTAGAGTTCTGCTATGTAGTATATACCAGCAGCTACGTCGGTGGAGAAGCCCCAGCCAGCATTACTTAGTACTTTTACGGGTATGATAGTAGCTCCTGGTGCTACGCCGTCGACTGTGTAGAACCCGTATACGCTAAACCCTATGATAGTGCTCGTTACATGCATTCCATGACCATTAGTGTCGGCCTCCCAGGCGTGACTATTCGGGGCTCGGCCGGTGGCCCAGAACCCTGTAGCCATAGCACCTGAGAATGCTCTCGCATGTACGGTATCGATCCTGTCTTCGGGGAAATAGTCTCTCCACTGAGGCTCCAAGCCCGTGTCTAGTACCGCGACGTAGACCCCAGAGCCATCGATATTGTATTCCTCGTGGACTGTGGGCACGTTTATGAGATCCAGGTTCCATGTGAAGACACTGCCGTGTAGACTGCAAATAGATGGCAGCGTCTCTGAGAGAGCCTCCACTCTTGATGCTAGACCTATTTCTCTAACGTCGTCAAGATCTGCCAGGGTCTTCGCCTTGCCGGGACTAATAGCTACTGCTAGCCCGTTAACCCTGTCTAGCTGGTATATTATCTTCCCGCCCAGACTAGTTATCTTAGCTATATCATCATCAGTTACTGGTCTGGAGAACACTATTTCGACTATAACTGGCTTGCCAGCAGATGTGGCGAACATTATTGAGGCTAAGCCAGCAACGACTACTAGTACGAGAAGTAGAGCAACAGGTTTTATGAGATTAGGCTTCAAACATAGACACCTTGAATAGAGTATAGGTGTTATAAACATATTTAAGAATATGCGTGTCTAAGGATAGACTAGCACTGTCACCTGCACTCATGATACTCCTTTATGCATCTCGGTGGCACGTGGTCTACTAGTCGCACAGCTTCTCCAGCATATAGTATCTTTAATCCTCTCTGCCTAAGACAGCCTGCTGATACCACGAGTACTACTGGTCTACGGCCATGTCTCCGCCCCACATTACAGGCATCCTCAGGGCTTGTGCTTAAGTGTACATATTGTCTCTTAACAGGTTTTATGCCTTCCCGGAGTATCCCTGATAACCTGTCTATTGTTGTCCCATGGTAGAGTATTTTTGAAGATGTGTCCTCCGGGTAGCTGAGATCAAGGCCTAGCTCTCTGCTATGACCATACCTTGCCCTGATTTTCTCCCCGCTTATCTCGAACCTGCCCTTAGGGTCAAGCAATACCACGGCAACCACGTGCTCACGGGTCAGCCAGTTGTAGAGGTTCTTGTTTCTCCACACGTTCTTGATACCATATACTAGCTCATCGATATCGACCCAGCCGGACTTGTCAAGGCTTAGCCCTGCCTCGCCAGGCATGTGTCTCAACAGGAAAGACATGAGCTTGCTCAGCCTAGTCCTACGTGTGCCATCGAGAAGAAGCCTAGCTGGCCTGCCACAGTGAGTCTCCTCCTCAGTGTAAGCCCCGCACACAATGCACTTATAGATAGGTTTCAAGGCCTAGGAAACCCTCGTTAAAGGCACGCCTTCCAGGTAAGGATTTACAGGAATACCATGCCACACTAGAAGCTTCGATCTATGAGAACTAATAAGAGTTATGACCCGATATAGGCTCTAGATGATGATCTAGACGAGAATTATTTATTTACCCAGCATGACAGGAATATTTTAGCACAGCACCCCCTCTGAGGGCTGCTTGTATGAGCACCGGCGATTATAAGCGTGGTTTTCTAGCACTATTGTTTATCATAGTAGTGCCTTTCTGCTCTACTAGTTTACGAGTACCATGTGTTCTCAGAAGAGAAGCGAGAAATTATAAGGAACTTTGAGCAGACATGTTCTCAGGGTATAGGGCGTATTAGTGGTAATCTAGATCTTCTCATCAGCTTGCTAGAAAGGAATGCTACTGCTGATGAGATCAAGCTGTTACTAGCAGCTATTATCTCGGATTCTGATATGCTCTCACACTTGTTCCTAGACTTATACAAGTATAGTGGAGCGGAGAAGTACTGGGAGTGGCACATAGTATTTGATTCTATTAATACCTATGTTGTAGATCTCACTAGTGATGCGCCCAGAGACATGGTACCGAGGCTTCGCAGCGACGCCGAGATTATTAAGAGTATTAATAGCCTGCTCGGAGAGGTAGTGCCCAAGTATTATGATAGACTGCTACAAGTCCCGGCGGATTACATGAGTAAACTAGCGTCTCTAGCAAGGACTATTACTGAGTAGTAGCAGTATTTTCTCTAATCTATACTCTCATATTCTCTAAGACTCTACTATGAAGAATTAAGGAATAGAAGTAGTTGGCTCCTAGGGGTGGAGCCTCCCGTGCTCATCCACGCCCGTGACGCGGGCTTGTCTGCGCGGGTCTCTCAGTATAATATTTACTAGAATGGTTTAAGAGTTTTATCAACATTCTGGTTTATCCTTGAGGAGCTGTATATGGTTGCAGATGTTATCAATATAGTACGTGCTATGAATAATCTTGCCAGGACTGGATGGATGCTACGGGGAGTACCACCTGCTGTTTGCGAGACTGTGTCACAGCATAGTTATTCTACTTCTATCATAGCGTTACATGTAGTGGAAAAACTTAGAGAGAAGGGTATAGATGTCGACCCATACAAGACAATAGCATTAGCGCTTGTACACGATGTGCCAGAAGCATTTACTGGTGACATACTATCATTGTTTAGCAAGAGATACATTCCTAGAAAAAAGAGGTAGAGCTCAGCATATTTGAGGAGAAGATAGATTCTACTATGTTGAAAAATTGTATAAAGAATGCATGGAGCAAAAACCGTGGACTCACGCATAGCGAAGCTAGCAGATTACCTAGCTACTTACGCTCAAGCAATAAGTTATAAGAGAACAGGATACAGAGTAGATGATATTATTGAGAACATGTATGCAAATATTATGAAGCTAGCAGAAGAGCTTGATATCGTAGATATTATAGAGTCATTGATAAACTCTATAGAGTAGCAAAGGAAAAGCTTTTGAATACCTAGGTTTTCTTGAGAACAACCTTGATCAACTTATTATCACTAGATGTTTCTAAGACTTCGAGAGCCAAGTTCTTCCTCTTAGCTATGACTTTAATGGTCTCGAGCGGTATTATCTTCTCATTAGTAATGACGATTATAGTATCACCCTCTTTTAGCTCATCTGTCGCTCTTTCTAATCTCACCAAGGGGTGTTGTACACATCCTCTAGGTCTTTCTCTTAAATCTATGATTTTCTCAATAGACATTTCGTTTTGCTTCCTCCTATCCTATTTCACTTAGAAGACTTTTGTCCATATAATCTCTCTATAAGCTTTTCTTCTTCTAACGCCTGAAGCTCTTCTTTTGTAAGCTTCTCTGGAAGCCAATCCGGCTTCTTCTTTCCCTCATAATATTTCCTTATAGCTCTCTTTAGTGAGCCGACAGCGAGTATGCTACAATGGTATTTTATCATAGGTAATCCTCCAAGCTCATCGCTTATCTCTTTCCATGTTATCTCCCATGCCTCTCTCAGTGTTTTACCCTTGACCTTCTCTGTCAATATGCTAGCAGCAGCAATATTGGCAGCACACCCGTAGCTTTCAAAAGAAGCTTTCTCGATAACCTCGCTGTTTTCGTCTATCTTTAAGTATATGGTAATCATATCGCCACAAGCCGGGCTACCAGCTGTTGCTTTAACACTAGCATCTTTCATGGGCCCGGCATTCTTAGGGTTTCTGAATAACTCGAGTACACGTGGGCTATATGGTAGGGGTATCCTAGTGCTCATTCTTGTCTCTCCTCTTTGTCTAATAGGAGATTATAATCGTCTAGAGTAATAAACATGATACATCGCGGACAAGACATGGTCATCTCAGCTGGTTGCCATACTCTTTAATACATCTGCGAAACAGTCTATTTCTTCACGTGTATTATAGATATAAAAGCTGGCTCTAACACTTCCTCTATGGAAACCTAGCCTCTCGTGCAGAGGCTGGGCGCAGTGAAAACCGCTTCTTACAGCAATAGCTTTTTGATCGAGCATTATAGCTGTAGCATGAGGGTCTAGGTCTCTAAGTGTGAAAGACACTATGCCCCCACGAGATACGGTTTCTCGAGGCCCAAGAATCCTAATAGCATCTCTGAGTCCCTCTTCTTCAAAGCGTTTAAGTAAGTAGCTGACTAACTCTTGCTCATGTCTCTCGACATTGTCCATGCCTATTTTTGAAAGATACTTGACTGCTTCGGCTAAGCCTATTCCTCCAGCTATATTTGGAGTGCCTGCCTCGTATCTCCACGGCGTTTTATGCCATACAACTCTTAGCTCGCCGTTATAATGGACTTCTTTAATAGTATCACCGCCTACTAGGAATGTATCTAGCTCGTCTATGACTTCTTCCCTCATGTACAGGACTCCTATCCCAGTAGGTCCTAGCATCTTGTGCCCGCTAAACGCTAAGAAGTCTACTCCTAGATCTCTAACATCAACTGGTATATGGGGTACGCTCTGGGCAGCATCAACGACTATGCGTGCACCTCTCTCATGCGATAATCTGGCTATTCTCTTGATATCATTTATCACGCCAGTAACGTTACTCATGTGAGAGACTGCCACAAGCTTTGTTTTATCACTAATAGCGTTCTCGAACTCCTCTATCTTAAGCCTACCATCATCATATACATCTATTACTTTTACATGAGCATTCTTGTATCTTGCAATCTTGAACCATGGGAGGAAGTTACTATGATGCTCCATTATAGTAACTATTATCTCATCACCACTATTCACGTGTTTAAAAGCCCATGCATAAGCTATGAGGTTTAGTGCTTCAGTAGTATTGCGTACAAACACTATCTCCTCAGGCTCTCTAGCATTAATAAACCTGGCTACTACCTCATGTGCTTCCTCGTATAACCTGCTAGCCTCCTGGCTTAGATAATGAAAACCCCTATGAATATTAGCATTATATCTCATGTAGAACTCATGTAGGGTTTTTAAAACTTGTACTGGCTTTTGTGATGTAGCAGCATTATCAAAGTATACGAGTTTTCTACCATTAATAATGGTATTTTCTAGTATGGGGAAATCCTGCCTGATCTTGTAGGGGTCTAGCAATAGTGTCGCACCTTATCTTTAACCTATGTTAATACTTATCTTTATTACCTTATATTTAAGGAATAATATAATGTTTCCACAGGTTTTTCCGAGGTATAGATCGTGAGTAACGAGCTGGCTAAGATTAGAGAATTATTAAAATTACATGGTAAGCCTCCTCGTGAAGTATATTTTGACTTGGAGAATAGTGGCTGGGTCCCTAAGGAAGTCATTGATGCTATGCTGCCGTATTTTAACAGGTACGGCTACGGTCATCCGTCTATAACAAATAAGCCTGGATGGGAAGCCCTAGAAGCATTACTAGAGGCTAGAGAGTATATAGCTGGGACGATTAATGCTGAGTCTCACGAGATATTCTTTACGCATAGCGGGACTGAGTCAAATAATCTAGCTATTCTAGGCTCATTACTCGCAAATAGGCATCGTGGTAAGAAAATCATTGTCTCGGCTATCGAGCATTATAGTGTCTTACTAACAGCTAACGAGGCTGCTTCTAAACATGGTTTCGAGGCAGTCCAAATACCAGTTGATAATGAGGGGTTTGTGGATCTAGATATACTAGAGACACTAGTAGATAGGGATACAGTATTAGTGAGTATACAGACCGTAAACCATGAGATCGGAGTTATACAGCCTATAAAAGAGATAGTAGAGATAGTAAAGGATAGGAATCCAGATGTAATTGTCCATACAGATGCTATAGATGCGTATACGAGGATAAGTATTGATGTGGAGAAGCTCGGAGTAGACATGCTGTCTCTTAGTAGCCATAAAATTCTAGGGCCGAAAGGCGCTGGAGCACTCTATGTCAGAGAAGGTGTAAAAATTGAGAAAATACTTCATGGGGCACTAAGTACACAGCCCTACTGGCCAGGCGTAGAGAATATACCAGCAATTGTCGGGTTTCGTAAAGCAGCTGAGCTAGGCATAGAGAACATGTATGAAAAAATGCAGTATGTGGCAAGACTCAGAGACAAGTTGATGGAGAACATCATGTCTAGCATAGATAGCGTATTACTGAATGGGCCGAAAGGCGATAAGAGAGTACCTGATAACCTGAACATCAGTTTCCTCTACATAGAGGGAGAAGCTCTAACAGTAGAGCTCAGCTTAAGAGGAGTTTATGTATCAAGTGGTAGTGCTTGTACAAGTAGGGTCTTAGAGCCTAGTCACGTCTTATTAGCAATCGGGAGAAAGCATGAGGAAGCTCACGGGAGTATCCTCTTCAAGATAACTAGGTATCATAATATTGACGACATCGAGTATGCTACACTACAAATTCGTGAAGCTGTGAAAAGACTACGTGAACTAAGCTCTATTAGTCCTAAGAGCTCTAGCTAGTGTACTTTTATCTCACTATTTATTATATTAACTGATTAGTATTTTTATGATATACTTACATACAGAAATACTTATAAGCGTATAAGGAGAATATAGTGTTGGAGGATTTGACACATGTCAAAAACTAGTTTTGAGGAAAAATCACTATAATCAAAAACCTCCTCAAAGAACTACACAAAGGAGCCAGTATAGAGGAGTTAAAATCTAGGTTTAAAGACGAGATAAGTAAGACAAAACCGTTCGAAATACCACTAATAGAGCAACAACTAGTCAAAGAAGGCATAAAGATTGATGATATCTTAAAACTATGTGACTTACACGTTGCATTATTTAGAGAAGCACTTAAGAAACAAGAACTAAAAGATGTGCCCAAGGGACACCTAGTAGATCTACTTATGAGAGAAAACGAGTGGATTCTAAAGAACTCCGAGATACTCGGGCTCTACGCTTCTCAACTAGTTAATACTAATGATACCAAGAAAGCACGTAATCTACTACAAACACTACTCAAGATAACAGGTTCGCTCAGGAAGATACGGGTTCATTATAGGAAGATACAGACGCTCATATTCCCATACCTGGAGAGGCGGGGAATAGTAGCTGTACCAAGAGTTCTGTGGGGCAGGGAGGACCAGGTGATAGTAAAGCTTAGGAAATTCTATGATCAAGCAGTAAAAGCATTAGATTCAAACAACCTGGATGCCATGAAAGAAGCTGGTAAAATTGCTACCGAGATAGCCCAGAGATAGGCGAGTTAGTGTTTAGAGAGAATAAAATACTCTTCCCAGCAGTGTACGTCTTATTTAGTGGAGGCGATGGGCTGCTATATCAAAAATAGCTGATGAGATAGGGTGGATTATTGATATAGAGCCTAGAGAGTAGAGGCCGCAAGCTGAGCCAAAGTATCCGTACATGATTAGTGGAGTAGTAACTAAGGAGCAGTTAGAGAAACTGCCGCGCGAGCTTGTTAGCATGGCTATGCAGAAGGGTATAGAGCCAGATAACTATGATATTAAGAAGCCTGGAGACGAAGAGTATGATACCAGCTTTCTCAATAAAGAGGAGGTAGAGGGCTTGTTCAGAGCACTACCCTTAGAGATAACATACGCTAACAGGGATCATAGAGTTAGATTCTATAGTGAGAACGAGCTAAGGAAAGGATTTGTTAGGACCAAGACTATAGTGGGTAGACGGCTAGAGTTCTGCCATCCGCCGAGACTCGAGAAACTAGTTGAGAAAATTGCTGAAGAAGTGATAAGCGGGAAAACACCATATAGGGAGTTTTGGACGAAGATCGGTGATAACATAATAAGGGTACTCATATCACCGGTGAAGAACAAGAACGGCGAGATAATAGGCGTTGTAGAAATAGTAGAGGATATGACTAATATAATCAACAAAGCCGAGGTCATAAAGAAGAACATACTGGTGTTATAATGAAGAAGAGCGTGTTCGAGCTCGCGGCTAGGTATGTTCATCCATCTGTTAGAAGACTACTAGTAGAGACACTACGTGCTAGAGGACTAAAGATAACTGAGATAAACCGGTTACTAGGCGTATCTCCTTCCTCAGTAACAAGGTATCTTAAAGGCGAGAGAGGAGTAGTTATAGACTTAGCTGATAACCCCATTGTCACAGATAAGATAAACAAGCTAGCTTCAGAGATTATAGAGAAGAAGCTAAACCAGTATGCCGTGGAAGAACAACTAGTCAGGATAACAATTAATATCGTGGCTAGCAAGTACTTGTGCAAATATCATAAAAAGATAGAGCCAGGAATCGATGTAGAGAAGTGCAATATCTGCCCCCGAGTCTTCAGTAATTTTGCTGCATGAAAAATCTCTTCCCTTCCTACTCTGCTAGCCTCCTTGATACATCAAGTACGCTTCAACCATATTGATGTCACAAGTTGTTACTTCGTCACCGATGCTCTCATTATTATAGACTAGCACTATATTCTCCATACTTACTTGCATCTTTTTCTTAAAGAATACTTTTTCAACAAGCTTCCTTACATCCTCGCAACCCTCTAGCTCTACACATATCATAGTAGAGCCAGCAATTACTGAGAGGTTACCGCGGAGGACTATGCAGAACTTGTACCGCCTAGACTTGTTGTTAGTACTAGTCATGTATCTTCATCCATAATTCTTTTTCTAAGCTTGTCGGCTACCGATATTAATTCTCTTAAGCCCAGCCTGCTCAGTGTCCCAGCTAATGGTGTTCCGTATTTATCCCAGCCTAGTTGCGCATAGTATTCTTCTAGTTGTTTTCGGACCTCGTCTCTATTAATACTCTGTCCTTTATAAGGCCCTGAAGGCAAGGGCTCGTAAAATCTCGGGGGATTATCATCGTGTATCCTGGGGTTCCATCGTATATCTGGGCCTCCTAGTAGTAAGAGTATCCTCTGTAGCGATAGTATTCTTGGCCCTATCTCGTTATAGACTTCTTCTAGCGTGACTTTCCATCCTGTAACAGCGTTTAGGTAATTAACAACAGTCTTCTCGTCTACAGGGAATGTTGTAAACATACATATTACACCACTATCTATGAAAGCCGTGTATGACTCGGATTCTCTAGAATTATGTGGTAATCCGGCTGTTGACGTATGATCCCCGCCTTGTACGGATCCAGCGTATGCTATTAGTTGTGGGTAGTCTCTCCTACTCCTAATACCATGAGCTCCAACAGCTATGCCCTTAACTTGTACAGCATACTTTAAGGCGTCAACATTCTTCTTCTTACCTATCTCTACTGCTGCTCTATAAGTGCCCTCAGCAAGTATCCTGCCTATGCCTCTCCTATAAGCTATGTCTTTGATGAGCTTCTTAGCACACTCGAAACAACCCCACTCAAGCTTATATCCAACATCGTTCTCATCTATTATCCCCTTACTGAATAACTCTATAGCAAATGCCATCACATTCCCAGTCTGTATTCCGCATAAACCTAGCTCATCAGCTAGTGATGAAAGAGCTATTATCTCTGCCGCATCGAATATGCCTAGGTTAGGCCCTAAATAAGCTCCCATCTCGTAATCCGGGCCATCAGTAAGGTATACTTCGCCATGTAGTCTAGCTCTACTAATCTTCATGCATCCTAGCGGGCAGCCCCAATCTGCCCAGGGGTTCTTAACCCAATAACCTTCTTCAAATACTAGATGACTCACACTAGTATTGTCATGCCATTCCTCTAGCCAGTTCCTCACAGGCTCTGAGCTCATAACATATCCTACGCTCCAGATCCCCCTCGTAGTCCCCCAGTGCCGGAACCCGCCCTGTTCTAGTAATTTCTTAGTCACATATCTCCTGAGCTCAGATACCATTGATGGATTCGCAACCTTTGGGAGAGGGCCTGTCCCCTTAACAACTACTGCTTTGATGTTCTTGGAGCCCATAACTGCTCCATAACCACCATACCCGGCTGCATGCGCCAACTTACTCATAACTGTTGCTGTTCTAACCCTGTTCTCGCCTGCTGGGCCAATGTATATCGATGCTGGAGGACTTGATACTCCAAGCCGCTCTGACCACTCAAACTCGTGTAGTAGTGCTTTAAGGAATTCAAGACCTGTTTTACCCCATAATCTCGAAGCAGAGCATATCTCTATGTTATCATCTTCTACATATATGTAGACTGGCTCATCAGCTGATCCACGTACTATTATGCCATCATAACCAGCTGATTTTAGCTCCACAGCTACTTCTGAAGAAACTGTAGAGCCGACTACGCCGCCTGATTGAGGGCTTTTACCACTTACCACTAGTTTTATGCCTGGATAATATCCTGTTAGAGGGCCTGTAGCGATAATTAAGAGGTTCTCGGGTCCTAATGGGTCTATAGTCTCCCATTTTTCTCCAAGCTCTCTCCACAGTATGTATGCTGCTAAGCCCCGCCCCCGACGAATTTCCGGTAGATGCTAGCCGGTATCTCTATTTCTCTAACCTTATCATTGCCCAGATCTATGTCGAGAAACCTGCCGTGCAGGCCATACATGGTATCTACACCTATGTACTAATTTTCTTTAAGAACATGTTTGTCGCAGCCAGAGGGTTCGACAAGTAGTGTTTCACTGTATCATCGCCTGGGTGCTTGATTACTCTAAGAGCATTATAGCCAGCCTCGTTACAAGCAGATACGCATGCTGGTTCTCCACCGCATAAATCACATATTATTACAGATGACTTGTTCTTCAGAATCCTAGGTATGGATCCTGGACATGCTTTTACACAATTACCACATAGTGTGCAAAGACCATCATCTACAAGTACAGCGCCTGTATTATCATCTATTCTAAGTGCTTTCGTGGGACAAGCAGATACGCAAGGATAATCAGGGCATTGGACACAGAATACCGGTATAGGTATGCCTGGTATAAGCTCGATTACTCTTATCCGAGAAGCCTCTGGCCATACGACTCCCTCATGTTTCTCAGAACATGCTATTTCGCAGAGTCTACAACCGCTACAAGAGTCATAGTCTCTTAATATCCATATGCGTTTACTCATATAGCACAAACCCTCCGTGGACAAGCTCGTGACTAGCTATTTAAAACATCCCGTAGTGAAGGCTATTTAAGAGTATATCTATAAAAGTCTAATTGAGTCTTGGTGGGGTAGATGGCTGGCAACCTGCCTAGCGTTAGAGTTTACGGCGACTGGGATGCAGATGGCGTAGTAGCCGCAGCACTAATACGTTATTCACAAGTAGTGAGGAAAGTTTATCCATTAAGAGTAAAAGATGTAGAGTTCTCAGCTAATCCTGCGGGCCCCCGCGGTATACGTGATAGGCTTGGAGAGGTCATTAGTAATAAACAATGCTTTGACTCACTAGTATTGCTCGATATACCCTATACTAATAGTCTTGGCAACTTACTCGCTAAGTATCGAGAGCTATGCGGCAAGACCCTGATAATCTATGTAGACCATCACATATCTACTATATCAGTTGCAAAAAACCTAGAGGAAATTGTAGACGAGTTATTAGTAGGCTACAAGCCAACTACGCTTCTGGTACACACGCTTCTAAAAAGCCTGGGAATAACATTTACTCCTAGACTAGAAGCTTTTACTATAGCCGTAGCTGGGCTCGAGAAAGCCGGGATACTGCCTAGTGTTATTGATAAGAAAATGCTGGACTTCGCAGCCTCTATATCAAAAGCGTTAACTGTTATGAAGAACCCTGAGACATGGCAGAGGCTCGTAGAATGGTTATCTTCGCCACTACCTTTCGGCGAGCCACCAATATCTAGGAAGGCTATAGAGGAGGCAGTAAGACTGGCAGAGATAGCTGATAAGAAGATGATGGAGGCAGCACGAGAACTAGCTCTTTCCGCTGAGAAACTAGGCTATATAAGATTTGTAGATGTTAGGAAGAAGTGGAGAAAAAGAGGAATTAGTGCTCTTGCAGGCAAGCTCTATAAGATACTAGGTGTACCAGTAGCTGTCTTGGCTGAGGGGGAAGAATTCTACCTACTAGTTATCAGGACTAAGAGTAGAGCTGCTTATAAAATCATGCTAAAACTAAGGAAAATGGGCTTAGTAGAGGATATTGGTGGACACTCAAGTCTAGCAATAGCTAGAGTACGGAAAGATATTAGCTTAGATAAGCTAAAAGAGAGTCTTAGGGTTGCTAGTCTCCAAGCGCTATAACGGTTATGCCTGCTTATTCGGCTTCTGGGTTTCTTTGAATAATAATGGTGTTTTAAACCATACAACTCTCTGCGGGAACGGTATCTCTATACCTTCTTTGTCTAGTTCTTGTTTTATTCGTGCAAGTACTCTTGTCTTTACATCAAACCATTTCTTGCTAGGAGCCCAGAACCTGACTGTCAGTACTACACTATTATCGCCTAATTCGTCGACGAAGACCATTGGCGGGGGTTCTACAAGCACTAGGGGGTCGCTAGAGACAACTTTTTTGATTACTTCCACAGCCTTGTTTATGTCAGAGCTATAGCTAATTCCTACCTTGTACTCTATTCTTCTTACGAGATTAGCTGTAAAACTCTTGATTCTTGATTTGAAAACAGCCTCGTTCGGCAGTCTTACTTGGACCCCATCCCATGTTCTAATCCTCGTACTTAGTATAGTAATGTCTGTGACAACGCCTCCAATATTATCTATCTCGACGGGATCCCCCACGGAGAATGGTTTGTCAAAGTATAGGAAGAGGCCTGATAGTAGATTAGTTATCACGGTCTGGCTTGCGAAGCCTATGACGATGCCTGCAATACCACCTGCTACGAGGAGGCCACTCAGATTCACACCGTAGACGCTGAGAGCTGTTATTGTGCCTAGAACCCATATAGTGTAGTATATTATCTTTACTAGGATTGTTGTTATTTTCTCAGGCATTATGCGCGCTAGATAATGAGTAGTTAAGTGTCTAGCTATGCGTGCTATAAACCATGTAACTACTAGTACTATTATGGCTAAGAGAAGCTTGTATGGGTTAAGCCAGGTCGTCAGGTCACCCAGCGTACTACTCAGGTTGTCTACTACACTATACAAATAGGACTCCATAAGCTAGAACCCCCACGTCATCCTA
>CAZCAU010000032.1:0-17908 GCA_964496855.1 uncultured Desulfurococcales archaeon | reverse complement strand
CGTACTTCCTCTCCATTCACAGAACACCCTTTTTGTAACAATATTATTTTGCTAAATCATCTACAAAAACTTTTATCTTCCATATGGTAGACACATAGAATATCCCAAGCTGTGTACCGGGAGGTTGCAGTAGAAGGTGAAGGCCTTGTTTATATGTGGCGGGCCGCCATAACTGGATTTGTAATATTTACTTCCTAAATCTGGAGTTAGATGCTCTTCTGGTTGTCCTGATATTCGTCTGCTCTTTTGAGTATTTCTTCTTCTAAGTTCTTGGATATACGAAAGCCTGCCTCCTTAAGTTTATTGAGTTCCTCTTTTAGGCTCACTATTGGTCCTAACCTCTTAGCTCGCAATAATATACCTAAGGTGCTGGTTACGCGAAGCCCCAGCCTCTTAGCCTAGAGGCGGGCTTCTCTGTCATCTAAGAGGAGCAGATCAGCGTTTACCTCTAGAGTTAATACTATAGCTTCTGCTTCTCCCTCATCTAGCACTAGTTGGAGAATATTCCTTAAACGCTCATCCCTTATCTCTATGACTCGGATCCATGGGGCTTCTTTCACCTTTCTTGATCCAGGCCTCCTATGCTTTGTACTCTAGTAAATGGCTCGTATGTTCCTGATGTTGTATGAATCTATATCTCCTACTTTTGGCAAAAGTTTCCCTAGTTTCCTAATTTTCGCACCATCTATAAACATTATGGTAGAGATATGTTTATCCCTTTACTTGTTAATTATTCTTAGAATTACTGATTACTTTAGCTTTGTTTAGTGTCCTCAAGATCTCTTAGCTAATGATAATCACATTAGGTAGATCTTATATCTGAGCAAGATACCCAATAATCCTTAGACCACTATTACCTTTTACGGCTAATAATTTCCCTAACAACCCCCCATACTAGGAAAATCCTCAGAATGCGGTTAGATTAGAGATGCCCGATGTTTTAGGGAGAATTGTTCACCTTAAATATTACTGTAAATAACACCGGAGAGTATCACATGACGTGTTAAGTTACACCTAAGTCCTTACTAATTATTTACATCAGTTATTTAAGATAAAGCCATGGTTTATAATTCCTTCTTTGACACGAAAACATTCTTGAAATATATTTAGGTAGGGTTCGATTTTATCATGACTGAAATTCAACTGTTACCGATCCTATATTAGGGAGGCATAAAGCTGTCATCCCTTGTCTTAATCCTGTTATGAAGCTTTAGCTTTATAGTAAGTAGTCAAAAGTAGCATACTCCATGCCAAATAAGTAATTATCTGTATGGTGGACAGCGCATTATTGATAAGTTATGGCTCTAGAGAGTACGGCTGGGGCTATGGATGTTCAGTATTATAGGGAGCGGGTCTTTAGGGAAGGTAGATAGTTATTATAATATCATCCCTCTTTTTGACACCCTTGAGACGCTTCTTCGCCTTCCGGGGCCCTAGTCCCTGGGATGGGCTTGTCTCTGTCTCGTATGGCATGCTACGTGTAATCAATTACCAGGATCTGGTGCCCCGCTAACATGTTGTAAGAGAGGTTGCTGAGAAGGTTGCCAAGCTACTTTGATTTAATATTGAGATTGGTGTGTTTAGGCTTCTCACTAGGCAAATTTGATGGAAGTAGTGTTGATAAGGGTTAAAGGTCGATGAACTTGCAGTTCCTCTTGTTATGCTTGAGTCTTGCCAGACTCTAAACACGGTTTATGGTTAGCTTGTAGGAGGAATGAGGAGGAAAGCCAAGTATATGGGTAATTGAGCTATTTTAATTTTAGTTTCATGTGATAGCCTATTCTTTCTACTGCTTGACGGATATACATGAAATCTCTATCACGAGTGATAAGTTCCTCATCACGGTTAACAGCTATAGCAGCCACCAGTAGGTCTGCGAATGCTTGTGGTTTCCCCACTTTTAATAGCTCAAGCTGTATTCTATGAGCTGGGATGAAATCATCTCTGATAGGAAATATTATTCCGCCACAGAAGTGTTTATAGAAGATTGTTCTTGGATATTCTACAAGGGTTACAGCTGTTATATCCTCTTGGATGGATTTCTTCTCCCTAATCCTATTAATAACGATACTAGTATCTAATATGGTCAAGTCAGTCTCTCCTTCTCTCTACGCCTCAGCTCCTCTACATCATAGACCTCTATGCAGTTAAATCCTCCGATCTGATACCAAGCATCTCTCTAACCCCAGCTACATCAACCCGGCCACCAAGCCTCGCTATAACAGCCTCTATGATCTTCTTCACCTCCTCTTCGGAAAGCCATGGGAGAACCCTCACTGCCACACTCCTAGACATCCACGCACCCCCAGATATATAAAGCCTTGAGAACCTATAATCCTTACTACGTGGAGTCTCGGCAGTCTATAATGGATATCTTAAGAGAGTAGTTTAATCTATGGCGGGCCCGCCGGGATTTGAACCCGGGACCTCCGGCTCCGGAGGCCGGTGCTCTATCCTGGCTGAGCTACGGGCCCACTCTAGTTGTTTTAAAGCTTATTTATGCTAAGCTAGGTGCTTGTTTTACTATAAACCCTGTATTTTGAATCGTGAGGACAGACTTTATAAATCTACATTTTTTCCAGGAGTGGTATTCCCAGTATTCCTAGTACGTGTTCTATCGTTGTCTTAATAGCGTATACTAGTGAGGCTTTATAGTATCTAGCTCCCTCGTTAGCTTCTTTTATTACCGGGTCTTTCGGATACCATGTATTGAAGATATCCGCTAGGCTTGTTATATACTCTACTAGTAGTTCTGGTTTTAGCTCTGCCGCGGCTTTTTCTAGGATATATGTGTATTTCGCTGTTGTTATGAGTAGTTTTCTTCTTAGCGGCTCCTTAGATGCCTGGTAGTCTATTTTGTCTTGTCTTATCTTTTCTCCTAGTTTTCTAAGAATGTTTAATGCTCTGACGTAAGTGTATTGTAGGTATGGTGCACTTGATTTCTCGAAATCGAGTACTTTATCCCAATCAAATACTAGTGGTTTATCTGCTTCAACGCTTACCAGCGCGTATCTTAGCGCGCCTACTCCTATAGCTTTACTTATCTCATCCTCCTCTTCCTTGCTCAGACCTGTTCTCCTCTTCCTGATCTCCTCTCTAGCTCTAGCAATAGCTTCCTCTAACAAGGAGTCTAGAGTTATGTATCTGCCTCTTCGCCCGCTCATCTTCACGCCAGGCAGATTCACCATCTCGTACGCGTAGTGTATGAGATTCATAGCTTCTCTCTTATATCCGAGGGCATATAGTGAAAGCCTTACTTGTAGTTGCTCTAGCCGTTGCTCTGCGGCGATAACGTTTATGACTTTATCAGCATTATATTCCCTGAACTTCTTTAATGAGTAAGCTACGTCTCTAGTAGTATAGAGTGTTGTGCCATCACTGCGTCTTAAAATCATGGGTGGAATCTTAAATGCTTTAGGTAGATTGAACAACTTTACGAGATCGGGATTCTTATAGAACTCTGAGAAGTCTATAGCTTCAGCACCTTTATAGATCGTGAAGTATGGTGTCTGCCGTGCCTTCTCTAATATCTTGAGAACCCAGCTTTCTCTAACAACATTGCTCTCCCAATCCCATACATCAAAATCCACCCCTATCTTGGAGAGAGTCTCTCTGAATCCATCAACACATAGCTCGACGACTTTCTTGAAAAGCCTGGAAACTTCTTGATCTTCTTCCTCGTATCTTTTCATGAGTTTCTGAATCTCTGATTCAGGGTCATCGTATCTAGTTATGACAGCAATAAGCTGATTAAACAACTCTGGGTCCTCGTTTTTAAGCTCTGCCAGCACGCCCATGAGCTCTGTTAACTCGTCTTTTGCTTTCTCAGCGTCTTCTTTACCCTCCTCTATACTCTTTTTAAGATTAATAACATCTACAAGTGTATGTGTTACAGCATAAATGTACCCGAGTAAATGATCTGACTTAGCATTTCGCTTAAATAAGAGTTCATCTAGTTCTCTCCCTAGATTCTTAACGCCGAAAACAAGTACTGCTACTTGTCTCCCCATATCGTTTATATAAAATCTTCTTTGTACAAGAAAACCAGTGGCTGAGAGTAATCGTGATAAGGTATCTCCTAGGATGCTATTCCTTGCATGACCTATGTGAAGAGGGTGAACGGGGTTAGCACTAGTATGTTCAACAACGATCCTCTTAGATGCCCCAACATCTATTCTGGGCAATCCTTTCTCCAGAATAATGGGTAAGTATTGTCTAGCGAGCTCTGCTTCATCTATGAATATATTCAAGTAGCCATTTGTATAAACAACATCGCGCACGAGTTTGTGGGACTTGATACTAGAAATAATCTCTTCTACTAGTGCAGAAGCATTACTGATTTTTGAGATGAATCTCATCAACGGTAGAGATAAATCGCCATACTTTTCTCTGGGGGGCTCAGTAACTAGTTTTATCATTTGATCAACTGTAGTATTGATCCCATTAGACACTAGTCTATCTGTGACAGTAGATGCTATGAACTTTACTAGCTCATTATATACTGCCTCCCCTGTACTACTATGCTTGGAATCCATAACTTTTTACCCTGGTATTTCTAATTAATACTGCGAGAATAAATAAGGTGCGGAGAATAAACATAATGCTCTCCGATTTCCTAGAGAAAAACTTCCCAGTAGTTAGCGAGGGAGAAAAGCTCATAGATGTACTAGATAAGGTTTTAAAAGCAAATTCGTATCACGCACTAGTTGCTAGAAGTAGTTCTGAATACGGTATAGCTAGCTTAAGAGATATAGGTAGAGCGATTTTTGTAGAAGGAGAAACCGGTATCGAGATACTAGAATACGCGTCTTTATCAGCAATACTGCTTTCTCCAATAAAATACTTCTACTCGAGGAGACTAATAGCTGTAGATAAGAGCCAGGATATCAGGGGAATCGTGGAGAAAATGTATAGGGAGAACATAGGAGCGCTACCAGTAGTCCACGGTAGCATTGTTGAAGGCATAGTTTCCGAGAAAAGCCTTGTCAGGATAATGACTACTCTTTACCCTGACACAGATATATGCAAGTACTCAACAAGCCCTGTTGAGAGTATAAATGAGGATGAATGGGTTATAGAGGCAGCAGGAACAATGCTTAGCAAGGGGTTCCGCCGTTTACTTGTAAACTATGGGTCCGAGAAGAGCTATGCGGGAATAGTCACGTTATACACTATTTTGTACAACTTAGCTGGGATACTGAGAAACCCTTCTGGTTACTCTAGTGATGTGCTTAAGAATTATCTTTACACGAGTGTAAGAGATTTTTCAGTCAGAGTCCCGGTATACAAGTGTCCGTTAAGATTTGGTGATGCGGCAAGATACTTGCTAGATAGTCGCGTAGGAGCTGTGTTATTATTAGAGGATGACAAGTTATCTATTTATACTGAGCGTGATGTAGTGAGAACATTGTATGAAGTTATTAATAGGTGATACTGTATGAGTGGGCTGGAAACCTATGTCGTTAGAGACCTGGACAAGTTATGGCTTGAATATGATAAGCAGAATGATATACTTTACATAAATTTCGGTTATGATATAGAAGATGCGGATGAAAGCTTCATGGTTGGTGATGATATAGTATTGAGGATAAAAGATGGCAGATTAGTATCGATAACAGTTTTCGAGTTTTCGAGAAAAGTTGGACTACAACTATAGGAGACTATTGTTGTACTTGAGGACTAACGTTGAGAGACTCTATACTACTCCTATCAGCATAGTATACCTTGTAGTGCTTAGGCTTAATCTTTGATACTATGTAGTTGAAGGCTTTCCATGGATCGGTGTTCTCTCCGCAAGTGTAGATATCTAGTGTAGCGTATTCATAATAAGGCCATGTGTGTAATGCTATATGACTTTCTAATACAAGTGCTATTACAGAGACACCGCCCTTAGCACCACCGAATCTCCAGGCTCTCAAATCAACTAGCGTGGCATTAGCCTTTCTAACAGCGTCTACTACTATCTTCTTGAGGTAATCCGGGTCATTCGCTATACTCTTGTCTATTCCGTAAAGATTAGCATATACATGCTTACCTATGATAGCGTTACTGTGCTCGCTCTCGGTACTTAACATCGTTGAATACGACCTCCATAATGCTACATTCTCCTTAACTAGTTTAAAAAGATTTCAGTATATGTGTAGAGAATGTAGAAGTCACCTGGACTAGGATTCATCACTAGTCAGATCCGGATTCCTATGCTCATCTCTCATATACCTATTTTAATAGTGCTTATTAATAATCATGGTGTTGCTCATGGCTACTTGTATAAAAACTTTTCCTAAAACAAATCATGATTAGACAGCTGCGAGGCAAGATGTCCAATGATGATGGAAATAGAGATAGAAATAGATTGCCTAGCGAGCGTATTACGAGGTCTTTTGTTTAAAAAGACTTGTTTACACAAAAGCTTTCTAATAGGAGGCTTGCCGCGATGAGTAGCATAGCTCGTGTTGAGCATACAAGTATGCATGTTTTTGGACACTTATGTAGAGAAGATACATGTGATTGTGGTGATTCCGTGCTGGTGTTTGCTGAAGCCCTAAAAAACGCTGATATGCTCGCAGAGCTTGGCGAATATGATTCTGCGATAGAGTATCTCAGCTTAGCCGTAGGGGCTTTAAATAAGACTTTATCGCAAATCCGGCTTCCATATTCTAAAGAAGCTATAGAACAATCCAGCGAGAATATAGGGAAAATCATTGTGAGGTATTACCCTGTAGAGTTTATTAAAGAACTCTTCCTAGCCTTCGCAGATGGGAGAAAACAGCATACAAGCAGTACTAATCATGAAACACTCATACTACTGCATAGTATCAACAAATACATTAATAAGCTTATAAAGACACTAATCAACAATACAGAGACATGAAAATAGTGTTTAAAAATTATAAAACGGGGTAGCAGAAGATAATGCCGAGATCAGGAGTGGTCATGTCGCGTATAATAGAATACACGGTAAAACTAGCCACGGGTCTCACTAAAGAAGATGAAGAACCAGGTTTTTCCCAGGTTACATTGACAGCTATCAAGAGAGTTTCTTCTCTACTTGTCAAAGAGTATAATGGGTTGCCTAGATGCGGCCTCTGCAATAGAGGTCCATTTACAAAGAAGGGCCTCTACTTGCACTTATTAAGAATACACTTAGATGAGATAAGACACATGATCGAAGAAGAGACGTTTAATATACTAAATGCTAAAAAGCACGAACTATAGTGTTCTCTGTAGCGGGTCCTTAGGGGTGGAGTTTGCTCATCTCTTATCACTATTGGAGTCTTTCGTCATCCCCTATGTTATAACTAATTACAGCCATGTTTGATAAACGTGTTTGTACCCGTAGAAACTAGTTAACGGGATCTCTGCTTCTTCCTAGACTTGCTTCGCTTAGTCTTCTTCCTGCTCTTCTTTTTCCTCTTCTTTGTAGTCTTTTTCCGCCTAATCACAGGGTGTTCAAGCTCGTGTTTAAGCGCTATTATCCTCTCTCCGTCCTCTGTTTTCAAGACTACTGCAACCACATCCTCTGGAGCCTCAATGTCTCCCTCGAATATGAATATCTCATCCTCCCTGCTGATATCATGCCATTCTATATTCTCGTTGAGATTTATACCACTAGTCATGTCTAGAGAAGCTATCTTCTCTAGAGGCCCTTTTATAACCCCAACCCTGAGTAGTTTCGATACTGATGGCCATAGAAGCTTATTTGCGCCTTTTATAGATCCTTCGGCATCGACAACTACTATGCCTATTCCTTCGGCAGTAGCCTCCACTATTCCGTCATCAATATGCTTTTTAAATTTGAAAGAATACGTGGTTGCAACACTGTAGAGCGCGCTTATGAGCTCGCTTCTCTTTCTTATCTCTATCTCATTCCATTCTTCTTTAATTAGTCTCAATGCTTTTATCTTCAGCGAGTCTATGCTTAGTACTTCTGGCTTGAATACCCTTACCTTCAGTATTGCTTTTGGCATAGAACCAGTACCTTGCTATTATTTTAACAACTAAATGCCATAAAAATTGTGTCCAGTAAGAGAATGCGCATTGCTTAATTTACGAATACATATTAATACTATGATTTCTATCCCTCCTGTGGTGTAGCGTGTTTTGACTAAACAATCTCCTGTGCTTGACACTAACCCCGTATTATCAGAAATAACTGGCGAAACCTCTTTCGCGTACCTTGTTAGAGCACGGGAGCTTGTACAGAAAGGCGTGAAAGTAGTAAGCTTTGGCATTGGTCAGCCAGACTTTCCCACTCCTGAGCACATAAGAGAAGCTGCTAAAGAAGCGTTGAGCAAAGGTTTTACTGGGTATACCGAGACTAAAGGCATACTAGAGCTTAGGGAAGCCATAGCAGAGCATCTTGGACAAAGATATGGTGTTGATATAGATCCGGAAGAGATACTCGTAACTACTGGTGCTAAAACAGCTTTGTTTATAGTCATTGCCACGTATATTAGAGAAGGGGACGAGGCTATTATTATCGAGCCTAGTTATTACTCTTATTCACAATCAGTTAAATTCCTAGGTGGCAAGAACATATTTGTACCACTAGCATGGCATGGGGCTGATAAAGGATTCAAGCTTGATGTAGAAAAGATAGAAGAGGCATTATCCCCGAAGACAAGACTCGTAGTTTTGAATAACCCGCATAATCCGACTGGTGCAGTATTCTCTAGAAGCGAGATAGAAGCACTACTCGACATAGTAAAGAAGAAAAAGATTCTCTTAGTAGCGGATGAGGTTTACGATTATTTCGTCTACGATGGCGGGTTCTATAGTGCTCTCCAAGACTCTGAGTGGAAAGACTATGTTGTTTATGTTAATAGTTTTAGCAAGACATTCTCTATGACTGGTTGGAGACTAGGATATGTAGTAGCACGGAGAGATGCCATAGATAAGATGACTACACTAGCAGTAACTCTCTATAGTTGTGCAACAAGTTTCGCCCAGAAAGCCGGCGTAACAGCTCTAAGGGGCAACTGGACCCCTGTTAAGAAAATGATAGAAGTATTTAAGAAGAGGCGCGACCTACTCTACGACTTATTATCTAAGATACCAGGTATAGAAGCCTGGCGGCCTAAGGGTGCTTTCTACATGTTTCCAAGCATTAAGCAATTACTGGGGAGAAGCGGTATTAAGACTAGTAGTGACTTTGTTGATTACCTAATAGATAACTACGGCGTAATAACTCTACCTGGTACCTCATTCCCAGATAAGGCGGGTGAGGGATTTATCAGACTAAGCTATGCTACAAGCGAGGAAGCTATAATAGAAGGTGTAAAAAGGATACGTGAAGCTGTCGAGAGAATACTTTAGAAGAGAAACTCCTTACCTCTTGTACCCTATTTTCCGTAGAAACTCCTTTCTTTCTCTTATATCTTCGTCAGACTCTATGCCTATAGACTTATAACCATCAATAACGCCTATGACTGCCGCTCTCTGATCTGTTTCGATTAACGCTACCTGGACAGGATTAGCAGTAGCTACATAGAGTTCTACTACTTCTTGTACCTGCTTTATAGCGTTTAAGACATTTATAGGCCATGCATTCCTCAGGTATATTACAAATGTATGTCCCGCTCCTATCTTAAGAGCAGTTTTAGCAGCTAGTTCTACGAGCTCTGGGTTATTACCATCTTTCCTAACAAGCCTTTTACCACTAGCTTCGCAGAAACCTATCCCAAACTCTATAGATGGGCAGCTGGTAACTAGGGCTTCATAAAGATCCTCAACGCTTTTTATAAAATGAGATCTCCCTATGATTATATTAGTATTCTCGGGTACGGGTACATCAATTATTCTTATAGTATACTTTTTCTCATCGCTACTCATCAGTGATCCCTGATATATTAATAGTACTCAAGGTTGAAAACTATAACCATTCGATAACACTAGCTATAGCATAGTCGCGCCGGACATCCTCTATCCGTATCTTGACCTTGTCCCCTACAGTTGCACCGCCTTTAACTAGTACTTTTACACCATTAACTACTGATACACCATATCCCCTATCGTCTACGTCGCGTATCTCCACAGTAAATACTTTGCCTGGGGTTAAAACCCCTGCCTCTGGTTGTGGTTGTTGCTGCCTCGGATATATGCTATATCTTTGTATGTCTCTTGTATAGACATCATAATGTCTTCGATTCCTATACCTAGTCAAACCAGTGGCACCTATTCTTCTTGGTTCTAATTATTTTTAGAGAAGACTCGGGCCGGGATCTGGATACTCCCTTATATACACAATACGACAAGCTCATACCTCCTACAATTCAATGTCTCTACAGGAATTATATAAGTTTGTTGTTGTAAAGTAGTTAGAGGAGGAGATAATATGCCGAGATACGAGGATTTCTTGAGAAATATCGTGAACAAGGTATTAGCAAGACACAGTAGTAGATTATCACCCCAGTTTATTGAGGAAGTAAGGAGAGTAGTAAGTAGAGCCGAGGACAAGTACAAGTTCAGCGTGTATGGAGGCAATCCTGTTAATCTATACAGGTATCTGAGAAGTCATGATTTCAGAGAATTAATAGTCTTATTCAAAAGCGCTAATGCTATAGATGTGCTCAAAGAGATACTAAACCTAGTCATAGAGACATATGCTGATATCTCTGAGATTGTCGAAGAAGCTAAGAAGACAATCAATAGTATATCTGGCGAGACACAAGGTGCTAGCGAGGAGACAATTACTATGAGCAGGATCGTAGAAGAGTTAAAGCGTTTACGCTCGGTGAAAAAGATCTCGTATGAAAACGGGGTTGTAAAAGTTGTTGGAGACGGTTATGAGGCAGTAATAGCTATGGAGGGGGATAGGTTCCGGTGCCAGATCCGCCTAGATGTTGTAAAGAAGAGTTACGAAGATATAATGGATTTGCTTGAAAACAGGGTAGGTAAGATAAGATCCCTGGTTATCTGAGACTAAGATATTTTATTAGTAACCTGCCTAGCTCGAAGAACACACTTTTATAGCCTAGATCCGCCGATAAGTAGTCATAAATGAAGTCATGTGATACTTTATTAAAGATCCTGGTATCTCCGAGCCTATTAACCCATTTTAGCAAAGATGCATGTAGTTTAATATTAGATACAAGGTTTCTTAAACACTTTCTATACTCCTTTACTATGTATTTGCTATTGCTAGCATGATGTCTTTGAAGAGTTCTAGCTAGGCACTCAGCTGAGTATAGGGATGGTCTTATACCCTCTCCCGTAGTCGGGTAAACAAGTCCTAAGGCTTCTCCAACTCTGAGTACGAGCTTGTTATTAGTAATGGATGAGTACTCTATCTTATTTAAAGGGAGGGTTATTAGTGATCCGCGTTCTCTTACTACTTTGCAATCACTTATGATCTCTGATAATAGTGTGAGAACATGCTTCTTCAGATTACGTGGGGCTTTTAGATAACCACCACCTATATTAACAGTACCATGTCTATGGGATGGGAAGACCCATGCAAATCCAGTAGTCTTTGTATTAAAATTTAAGTATACAATATCCATACTCCTATTACATTCTAATATTGCATTATAAACAGGAACTTTAGGATTCACGCTATTAGTAAAGGGCCCCCTAGCATCAACTATTATGCTGGTATCGTCCCTAATGTCTTGATAACTAGTGACATATTTGTAAACAAGTTGTGCTCCTTTATCTATAGCTTTTCTTCGTAAATCAAGTACTAGTCTTTGTTTATCGATAACATACCAAATGTCTCTGGTAGCTTCTATCTCTGCTACACTAGTATTATTCATGCTTATCTTAAAACGCCTTATACCTCTCGTAGTATATTGTGAGAGAAGTTTCTTAGCATCACTAGTTAAATCCTTGAATATCCTTGCTGGCACAACTTCGCCACAAGGCTTTTTATAATACGGGTCATAATCGTAAATTACTATCTCTAATTCTAACTCATTAGTTAAGAGATAAGCCAGGTAAGCTCCTGAGATACCAGCACCAATAATACCTAGTCTTCTCTGCATGTGTCTTCTCATAATATTGTCTACTTTTTAAATCTTCTCAGACCAGCCTCAAGCGAGTGCTTGCTCTTCTTTGGTATGCCTATGGGCATCCAATAGCTTAGCTTAAACAAGTGCTTAACAATAGCGTCTTTGCCATCACTTTTATCAATATAATATTTCACAAATGGCTCACGTAGATCATTTATCTTTTTCAAAACACTTGTTATAGCATTTACCTTCTCATCTATACTCATCTCGTTATTCCTCAGGATAGGTAGGAGAGATAATGGTTTGTGCCCCCAGTTAAGACAAGGTGTGAGCGCTCCATTAGATAATAATCTTATCCTATTACATGCGCTACAGAATAATGGGTTATCGACGGGGCTTACAATTTCTATAATAACACCATTGTCTAGCACGAAAAGTGGCCGATTGTGTTGTTCTCTCCGTATCCTAACCTTAGATATCCTCTTGGATACAAGGCGGTATACTGTAGATGCTGGTAGGAAGAAGTCTCCAAAGACTTGCATGCCTCTTCCTACCGGGTGTAGTTCTATTATCTGGAGAACAGCGTTAATCTTAGCAGCGTATTCTATGAGGTTGTCCAGTTCTTTATCATTGACATTCTTTAACAAAACCATGTTTATTTTTAATTGTTTTATAGATAATTCCCGTAGCTTGTCTATACCTGCTAATACTCTTTCTAATCCTTTGACACCAGTTATGCTATAGTATACTTCCTCTTTGAGAGAGTGTAAGCTAACATTTACTCTGTCAAGGCCTTTCTCTACCAAATTTTCTGCGTAATCTAGTAAATAATAACCATTAGTTGTTAGAGAAACATCTAGTGCTCTACCAATATTTTTAAACCTCTCTATTATTCCTGGCAAGTCTTCTCTTAGAAGTGGTTCGCCTCCTGTTATCTTATACCTAGTGATACCTATCCTGCTCAGTGCTTGCGAGATGATATCATAATCCTCTATGCTAAGCTCCTCATGTATATTCCAGGTATCCCCCTCGTTATGGCAAAAGAAACATTTATAGTTACATCTATTCGTAACAGAAATTCTCACTGTTGTTAGTGGCCTACCGTATCGATCGTATAACATTTGAAGCTCCGATATAGACTATTGGCTATATCGGAAAAATACTTAACGTTTCTAAAATACTAAAGAACTATTGAGATCAAGAACTTATTAGGGAATTCCCACAAAATTTTCTCGTAAGAAACAGGTCAGTGAGCCTATGTTAGAAGTATTATCGATAGAGTCTACGGATGGGTGTTTTGCATTGCAAAGAGCCGAAGAAGTATGTTGCCCTAGATGCGGAACACTAATGAGGTTTCAGGTAGAGTCTGAGAACTTGAGCGATGGGACACGTAGAGTTCATTACTATTACAAGTGTCCTTTATGCGGGCTCAAAGTAGGTAATGAATCGCTGGAGTTAAGGAGAGTAAACAAGGGTTTTGCTGTAAAGATAGTAAAACACGAGAGTATACAGGAGTTATTAAGAAGACCGCGTTCTCGCTCTCTAGTCCCACACTAAATTAATTTTATTTAATACCTGAACTCAGACTATATCCACGCCAAGTATGAGCTTCTCTTTAATCACTTTTACGTGATGCCATGGAAATAACGGTAATAGTGCTGCTAAGGTCGGGAACCCGATGTTTCTCAGGGTCTCAGCAGTCATAGCGGGGTTTCCGCCCTCATTATAGCCTTTCATAAATGAGTCTACTTTCCTACTGAGTTCTCTCTGCGTCATGTATGGCTTCTTTAAAGACACTATTAGGAGTGCTGTCAGTATATCCCATGCCCTCATCCTAGGATCAAACGCTAATCGTTCAGCCTGTTCAGCATCTATGACATAGTACCTATTGTCCTCTCCTATTATGAAGTTATCAGATTTGGTATCCCCTAGTGTCCATCCAAGTGAGTGGAGCTCGCCGAGGATTTTCCCTAGTATATACGAGTCGTTATTACTGTCTTCAGGCTTTATTAGTCTTCCCTCAATATATTCACGTACAAGAATGTTTTTCTCAATATCAAAACTGTATATTAGCGGTATACCTATACTTGTCCCCATACTTTTCATACAGAAGAAGAAACGTAGTTCTCTACGCATTCTCGCAGAAGGACTCATAGCAAAGGGATACCCAAGCCTGTAAATATTTGCTAATATACTCCACTTGAATAAACCAGTTACATGCGAGTAGTTTTTCACTACTTTCTTATCCTTCCTAATAATAACAGATTGTGCTAAGAGTGGTTCGAGCATACTTATATTAGGTCTTAACCCATATTCCTTGATCCACTCCAGTACTGTGAAGTTAGCAGGACTCATTGTTGTCATCCTGATTATTTTCTAAATAACTCATCATCCTTTTAAATACCTCTGCTTAATGATATGGGAGCTAAGAATGCATGTTACTCCACAATATGACGTCAACAGGGAGCATTACGTACGTGTCAAAATTAGGCTCGAGGATATTGTTAGGATACTTTATGCCTGGAATAAGAAGTATGTTAGTGTAAAAGAAGTCTCGTACAAACTAGGCTTGTCAAGACAAGCAGCAGGAAAGATCTTAGCAAGACTGGAGTCTCTAGGCCTTATCGATAGGTATAGCCATAGTGTTTACAAGCTCAAGATAGATAGATAGCAGGGTTACAAGCACGATATGCTAGTCATCTAAGATTAATCCTCTTTACTGGAAGACGAAGATGCTTGGCAACAGCTTCCACAATCCAAGCATATTTTGGATCACCATGGCTTCGCCTCAGCTTTAACCTCCTATATACAGCTTTATAAACTTCAAACCCGTTGTTATCCAAAACTATGATCTCTCCCTTCACAATATTTTTAAAGCCTTTGACAAGCCTCACTCTGACAACATATGTGTTCTCATCTATATTTCCGAGAGCTATTTTACGCGCGTATCCTGTCGAGTATAATGTTTTATCCACCCCGATAATCTTTCCCTTAGCATCAGTTATGCCACCCTTCTTGGATACGAGAAAAGCTTTCTCTACATAGGCATGCTTACCTGTTCTGCTCTTAGATTTCTCCTCTCTAACAATTATCAATTTATGTAGCACCATTTATGTTACTTACATGCTACTAATAGTTTTCCATCAATTTTTTCCAATATAATATTGTTCTTGCCTGATACTACGAGCACAAATGTACTATTATTTAGACTAATATGATGTATTATCTTTTCACACTCCTCTATCTCTACATGAATGATATTGTTGTAATCTCTGCTCTCTATAAGCCTTCCTTTCTCGTCGTAAATGTTCATTTTAATAAGATAGATATCATGATACCGTTTTAAAGTCATTAATCCTTTAACCACCTAGTCTCACCTCTCAAGAATAATAAACTTGGGCTCATCTACTCTCTGGCCATGACATTTAGGACACTTGCTGGGCTTTCTCGGTTTATCGAGATCCTTAAATACATACCCGCAGTTCCTGCATGAAGGTGGTACCATGTACAACATCTGCTTACCCCCACTACTACGCCAAATAGTTTTTGCAACATGGCTTAACGCTCTGTATATCTCTTTCTCCCAGGCGCGATCAAGACCTAGTTCAAACAGTATATCGCTGATACTGAGGGGCTCGTTTCTACTACTTAGTAGCAATATTAGTCTCTTACGCAACGTCTCATCACTATACGAGACCAGGGTATTACTGTCTTTTTTAGGCTTTCTCATACAACTCTACTCCAAACTATTGAAAACCCTACTCTCAAAATAATGTTTTGTGGAGGAAGAAATGCTGCCTGGAAGAGCCATAGAATTGCTCAGAGTTCTTAGTAGATTTAGAGAGCTAACAATGGATGAACTCATGAATATAATGAATACCCTTGATAAAGCATCTTCTAAAGCAATACAGTATGACCTAGTATCGCTGAGCATGTATGGCCTCATAATGCTGAGTGGAAACAAGATAATACTCACAACTCGTGGAGAAGAGGTACTGAAGAGAGAGCTCAAAGAGCGTGTATCCAAGCTCCCGGTCTTCTCTAGTTAATTATAATGTTATGCCACCGCCTATCCTGTATATGCTAAAGAAGGATCTTATAGCATTATTCACTATCGCCGAGCACTTAGCATAAGCATCTGCTGATCCTATGAGCCCGCGCCTCGTATATACGCGTACTATCATAAATGGTTGAAGACCTTCTCTTACCATAAACACTAGTATGTTCAGCTCCACAGGGTTGAGGATTTTCCCTCTACTCACTTTGCCTATGTATATCGGGTACTCTTCTACAAGGCTTGATAGAGGTGTTGGATGTAAGATGCTGCTATCAACCCAGATGTCTTCCTCACTAATCTCTATAGAGTGTCTCCTAAGCTCTTCAATTACATGAGTCTTTAGATCATTCTTTAACTGCTCCTGGTATTTCACCGCTACAATGGTTGTATCTAGCCCTTCAGGATAACCTATAATAGGGAGCCTATGCTCAGTCCCTATTTGTTTCCAATAAGGTTTTCTCTCTACCAGATGCCTTATCTTCTCCTTAAGAGTGCTAGGAGTATCCATGCTATCAAGAGATTTCAGAAGTAATGTGTAGAGACTAAAGTCGTCTAGCCGGAGATACTGACTGATATCACATTCTGCTATCCTGTTGACAGCATCAGACAAGCCTAGTGACTCGTCTAAGCCTACCAGGATCTCGGATAATAGTTTATCAAACGCACGTACAACTGGATGGAAATATACAAACTCGTACATTGATAACCTGCTGTATAGGTAATTCCTGAGAGCCCCCAGAGCTTTCCAGTCCAATAGTATTTTCTCTAAACTCGTATCCTCTGTGGCCAAGGGGTAGCTGTTTCTGATTAATCTATGATAATCTATGCTTCCATACTCCTTTGTACCAGTAAAATAACTGTCTCTCAAGAGAAAATCAAGTATATCGGCAGGGTATATCCATGCTTTAATAGTTTTACGTAAGAGTCTTAATACAGGGTCTCTAGGCTCTTTGTCGCCTAGCAGTATACTTACTACTTCTAGCAAACCCTCAAGCTCAGCATACTTTTTCTCTATCTCCCTCAATATCTTCGAGATCTTAGAGCACTCTATTATCCTAAGCCCTAAGACTTCATGATTACCCAACTCTTTATTCTCTATGCGTGATAAAATAGTCTCTTCAAATGCATGACTAAAAGGACCATGCCCAATATCGTGTAAAAGACCAGCTATCCTAGCTGCTTGTACTAGTAGAGGTATACTATAATCACGTAGGACCTCAGGATAGAACTTATGAAGCCATGATACGAGATGGGATGCAAAAATACCCGTCAGGTGCATAACTCCTAGAGAATGCTGGAATCTTGTATGATCTGCACCTGGATATACCAGGTAAGCTAATTGTAGTTGTCTAATTCTCCTTAATCGCTGAAACTCTCTAGTATCGATAATAGGGATTTCTGTATCCTTATTCACATCTACATAGTTATAAATAGGATCTCTAATAACATCCCATTGGTATTTTTCCAAAGCATACTGTGCCTCAACATTGCTGGCCAAAGTAGCTCATCCTTAACACTTCTTTAACATCATGTAACTTTTAGATGTTGGATATATAATGTCCTTTTCCCTAAGCATGCGTATTAGCTTAGAGTACTGTTCTTGCTGAACCCATTGTCCATAAGCATACCCTTTACCTATTAGTCTAAATACTTCCTTCTTAATCCTCGCGGGTACAGGCCCCGGATCTCTATCCGAAAATGGGGATCCTGGTAACGGCATGAACGTATGTAGATGTGCTCTAATCCTGTATCCTTTGTCTAATAAGTACTGTATAAATCTTATCGTATCCATCATGTCTTCTTCTTTCTCCCCTGGTAATCCAAGGATAAAGTCCAGATCTACTGTAATCCCGTATTTATTAGCTATTTCCACGGCTCTTATAACGTCTTCACTAGTATGCCC
>CAZCAU010000031.1:9315-18049 GCA_964496855.1 uncultured Desulfurococcales archaeon | reverse complement strand
TGCTGTAGTAGTCAAAGCAGTTGCTCCAGCTGGCTACCCATTGAATAAGAAAGTTGCTAAGAATCATCCTGTAGCTGTAGATGAGGATAAGATAAGAAGTCTTGGATGCAGCCTCTTATATGCATCAGTAGAGAGACGCGGGAATACTATATATACCAAGGGTTCTAGAGCTTTTGAGATAGTATGTAGTGGAGACACGCTAGAAAAGGCTAGTAGCAAGGCAGAGCTAGCAGTATCTCATATCAAGAGCCTGGACGGGTGGCCTCTCTTCCATCGCAGCGATATAGGTACAACTAGTAGTGTAAACGTTAGGATAAAACTAGCAGAGAAGATGAGGCTTGCCTACAAGTATAGGAGAGAGAAGGGCCTGCTTGGAACAACTGTTGTATGGGTTCCTGGTAGGGGGGTGTTCTCCGATCCTCTGAGAAACCCGTTACTAGCGTCGGAGAGGAGGGTGCAGAAATCATGAGGACTAGTATAGGTACGCCAATGACTAGTACTGCCACAAAAATATTATTACTAGGCGGCGGGGAGCTCGGGAAAGAGGTAGCTATTGAGGCGCATAAACTCGGTATAGAAGTAGTTGTTGCTGATAGATACGACTGGGCTCCTGCTATGCATGTTGCTCATCGTAGATACGTGATAGACTTGTTAGACGAGAAAACAGTAAAAGATGTTGTGAGACGGGAAAAACCGGATGCTGTAATACCAGAGATAGAGGCAGTATCGATAGATGCTCTGCGCGGTCTTGAAGATGAAGGATATAACATAGTGCCAAATGCTAAGGCCGTGGAGATTACTATGAATAGGATAAAGCTAAGGAGATTCGCTGCTGAAGAACTAGGATTACCTACTACTAGGTACATGTTTGCCGAAAACGAGGAAGAAGCTATAGATGCTTGCGAGAAAATAGGATACCCGTGCTTAATAAAACCCGAGATGAGTAGTAGTGGTCATGGCCATGTAAAGATCCTAGATTCCTCTCCGAAGAGTGTTAGAGAAGCTTACAGATATGCTATACAACATGCTAGAGGCGCTAGTAAGCGGGTCATAGCCGAGGAGTATGTTGAGCTAGAGACGGAATTCACTATCCTAGCATATAGATGCAGTACTAGTAATGGCTTAGAGACAAAGACTCTCGAACCAATCGAGCACTACAGGTATGGCGAGTTCCATTACATCGAATCCTGGCAACCATCAACCCAGGATAAAGACCTGCTTAGCCGTGCTAGGAGCATAGGGCTAAGAGTTGCTGAGAGGCTGGGAGGGCTAGGTATTTATGGAGTAGAGCTGTTCTTATCCAGGGATGGGAGGCTATTATTCAGCGAAGTAGCTCCTAGGCCTCATGATACAGGAATGGTTACACTCGTAACTCAGAGTCTTAGCGAATTCGCGATACACTTGAGATGCTCTCTTGGGCTACCAGTTACTGAGCCAGTACTGCTTAGTCCCGGAGCAAGTCTCGCAGTATATGCTGGTAAGGGTGGTGGTCTGAGAGCCCCGGTATTCCATGGTATAGACAAGACCCTAGCACTAGATGGAGTTGATGTAAGAGTTTTTGGGAAACCATATGCTTATCCCGGTAGACGTATGCTTGTTGTTCTTGCTCGGGGAGAAAATGTTGAAGAGGCTAGGCGTAGAGCACGTCTAGCTTCTTCTTATATAAGTATCTTAGATGGTGTCTGAAATGGCGTGTAAAGGTAAAGTAGCTATAATAATTGGGAGTAAGAGAGATCAAGAATTTGCTGAGAGAGCAGCCAGTGTATTGAGAGAGTATGGCGTAGAGTATGAGATCAGAGTACTTAGTGCTCATAGGAATCCAGTAGAATTATCAGAGTATATTGATAGGAGTGACGCAGATATATTCATAGCCATGGCTGGGCTAGCAGCTCATCTACCAGGCTTTATTGCTTCTAGGACTAGTAAACCAGTGATAGGCGTGCCATTAAGTGTTGCCTTGGGAGGACTTGATGCTTTGCTGAGCATTGTCCAGATGCCACGGGGGGTGCCAGTAGCTACTGTTGGCATAAATAATGCTGAGAACGCCGCGTATCTCGCACTAAGGATACTCGAGCTATGTGGGGAGTAGAGTAGTGGAGGGATGGAGTTATAGCAAGGCAGGCGTGGATCTAGGGAAGCACAAGTCTATGCATTACAGGGTACTAGACTTGATGATAGAGCTTTCGAGCAAACTAGGTGTCGAAACCGGTAGCCTGGGAGGGTATTCTTCGTGGATAAAGTATGGGGGCAACAAGATATACATGCACGTGGATGGTGTTGGTACAAAGACCCTGATAGCTGAGAAGTATGGCAAGTATAGTGTTGTAGGGTGGGATTGTATAGCTATGAATGTTAATGACATGGTCTGCGAGGGTGTGAGACCACTAGCTTTCATGGATTACATAGCTATGCCGCATAGTGATGAGAGAGTATTCTATGATATTGTTAAGGGGATGCATGATGCCGCGTTACAAGTACGTGCACCTATAATTGGGGGAGAAACAGCAATCTTACCTGATCTGGCAACAGGAGTAGATGCTGTGTGTTTTGCTGTTGGTGTCCAGGAGTACTCGTTCAAGAATAGTGCCAGGACAAATGATGTAGTCATAGGACTCGCAAGCAATGGTATACATGCTAATGGTTACACACTTGTACGTAAAATCCTCGAGAACACCCTGGGAGGATACCCTGAGACCTACAAGGATATCAGGCTCGGGGAAGAGCTCACTAAGCCTACTAGGATGTATCATGACTTTGTCTTTCAAGCTCTCAGTGAAAACCTGGTGACAGGTCTTGCTCATATAACAGGTGGTGCATACACTAAGCTGAAGAGGATAATAAACCAAGACCAAGACATAGTGTTAAGAATGCCAGAGCCACCAAGCATATTCACACTACTCATGGAGTTAGGCAATGTGCCGGTTGAGGAAATGTATAGGGTATTCAACATGGGGATAGGCTTTATAGCGACTACGCGTGCCGAGAACAAGTATAAGGTATTATCATTAGCCGAAAGCCTTGGTCATGAAGGCACGATTTTGGGAGAAATTGTTCCAGGCAGGGGTAGAATAGTTCTTGAGACCGTGTGGGGTGATGAGATTGTCTACTAGGCTTGATACAAGCAGGTTATTAGATGGTTATCAGTTGGATAAAGACAGTATACATGTAGGGGCCATAGCTAGCCACTCAGCGCTCGACGTCTTTGATGGTGCTAAAGACGAGAATTTCAAAACTATAGCTGTTTGTAGGAAAGGGAGGGAGCTACCCTATAAACGGTTTAGCAGAATAGTTGATAGACTACTAGTACTCGACAAGTATAGTGATGTCGCGCGGCCAGAATACATTGATTTTATGAGAAGACTAAACACAATATTTGTCCCCAATAGGAGTTTTGCCGTATATGTGGGCTACGATGCTATAGAGGAGTCTTTCCTGCTACCCATATTCGGTAATCGTTATCTCCTCAGATGGGAGGAGCGCGTAGGAGAAAAGAATTATTATAAGCTGCTAGACGAGGCAGGGATAAAGAGGCCTAGGGTGTTTAATAATCCTGATGATGTTGATAGGCCTGTCATAATTAAAATCCCCGAGGCTAAGAGGAGGGTTGAGCGCGGATTCTTCATAGCTGTTGATAGAGATGATTTATGGAAGAAAGCTAGAAGACTAGCAAGTGACGGTATTATAAGACTGGAAGATCTGGGTAGAGCATCTATAGAAGAACTAGTTATCGGGGCTCATTTCAATGTAAACTACTTCAATAGTATTGCGAGAAGAGATGTTGAGCTAATAAGTATTGATAGGAGAATACAGACTAACCTAGACGGCATACTACGCATGCCTGCTGATGTACAGTTAGAGCTGAGGGATGTAGTTGATGTACAGTATATAGAGATAGGTCACGAAGCCGCAACTATACGTGAGAGCATGCTTCATAAACTCTTCGAGATCGGCGACAAGTTTGTTGAGGCAACAAAGAAGCTTGAGCCACCCGGCATCATAGGCCCATTCACACTACAATTATTCGTTACACCTGATCTCGACATAGTAGTCTTTGACGTGGCAACTAGGATTGGAGGCGGTACGAATATATACATGGGCTTAGGAAGCCAGTACAGCAAGCTATACTTTGGTAAACCCATAAGTATGGGTAGAAGAATAGCAATGGAGATAAAAATGTGCCTAGAGTATGATTGTATAAAGGATGTCATAACATAGATCCGCTACCCTATCTCTACTATTCTTGCATAAGCGCTTGGCCAATCCATGTTGAGATACAAGATGTTTTCTCTACAATCATGTTCCAAGACTCCTGAAACCTCTAAGATCGTGCCTACGGGTATTTCGCTTAATCTAAGCCTCATACTATAGAGCTTTGAGGGCTTAGGCTTCACTGGGTAACTCTTTAAAACTGTTATATCATAGATATATGGCATTATGTATGGTGATACAGGAGTAGTGATCTTTATGACTCCTTTCCACGAGCACACCAGGCGATGGCATATATCATGTTCTCTTGATACTCTCTGAGAGAGTAAGCGAATAGAGTACGGGATACCCTTATAAGTACCCTCTAGTATACGGTTACGTGCTAACCTAGTCCTAGAAGCAGGATCTAGTACTTCTAATTCAGAGAATCGTCCTGTGACAGGTTTTAACAAGCCCTCGCCTCTAAGCTTTCTTAAAGCTTCATAAGCTTTTCTTGACTCACGCGTACCAGCTACAACTATACCAATATCCCTAGTCTCAAGCCCAGAGAGTACTTTCTTTGCAAGCAAGCTGCCAGTAACTCCCATAGCTTCTCTCTCTAGCCCCCCAGAATCAGACAGTAACTCAACTAGCTCGCTAGCTGTCTTCTCTATAATTGTCTCCCCAGCAGGGCTCCAGCTCCAAGGATCAAGTACTCTTTTAACACTGCTTTTCCTCACGGCAGGGACTATGCGTGCTAGCCCCTCTAGGTACATTACGTTGCCAGTTGATAAGGCTATTTCAAATGCCCTCTTAAGAGATTTTACTTTTTCTCCTGAACTAGTATATCTGGGCATAGCAATAAAGAATCCACCCGGATGATGATAACCTCTAACAATCCAGAGGTAGCTATTATCATCTATAACGAGGATATAGCCTTCTACAACCATCTATCACACCTTAAGGATATAGAGTAGCATGAGCAATAACACTATATCGAGAATTGTGAGATGATTTCCTAAGTTATAACGACGAATTACTGGTTTAGGCGGGTAAAGATATAGTGTTTCGGCAAACTCCGTTATACGCGAACTAATTGTTATCACAGATGTGGCTAGTGCTTTGATAATAAACTTTAGAGAGCTTACGCCTATTAGCCGACCCCTATGCTTCGCCTTAACAGAGCTGAAAGCCTCTGAGACATCAGTTATCATAGTTGTAAGTATTATTATGGAGGAGCGTAGAACCATGTAGCCTGTACTATCCCATACACGGGTCTTAACAGCTATATAATCTAGGTCGGAGGGGTCTATAATGAATGCTAGTAATGATAACGAGAAAACTATTGATAATAGATTCAATGCCCCAGAGACCCCTTGGGTCAGGCTAGGCTTTGCTACTATGCCTACTACTGCATAGCCAGTTAGCAACATTAAGGAATAGAGTGCTAGCCCTGTCATCCTAGGCTTTGATGTAAGCATTAATAATGCTATGGTAAAGACGACAACTAGTAGTTTTACACTAATCCCTCTAGCATTATACGTGATCATAATTAGTAGTAATGGGAGTAGAAGCTTAACAATGGGATGCGCTTCTCCCAGGATCTTACTCTGCAAAGACCTTGCCACCCCTGATACTCAGTACTATTGATGGGTCTATACATCTAGCTACTCTCTCGTCATGACTAGCTACTATTACCACGGCTTTCTCCGAGTACTCTACTAGCGCATCTATTATTGATCCAAGTGAGAGATTATCTTGGCCTAGGCTGGGCTCATCAATAAGTAGTACTTTTGGTTGTTTGGCTAGTGCCGCTGCTATGAGTGTTCTCTTCATTTCCCCTATACTCAGATGTAAGGGTGATGTGTAAAGCAGTTTCTTTAAACCCATCTTCTCAGCAAAGTAGTTAGCTAGGTTCCTTGACAATGCTTGTAACATTATCTCATCAATAACTCTTGGCTCACTAAACTGGTGTAAGGGGTCCTGGGGCACGTAGCCTATTAGTCCTCGATTAAAGAGTATGGAGTATGGTTTACGACCTATAACTCTTATTTCACCACGTAGTGGTTTGAGGAGGCCAGCTATCCCCTTGAGTAGTGTAGTTTTGCCGCTACCATTAGGTCCTTTGACTAAGACTATACCAGGGCTTTTTATAGCTAGGTTTATATCATTTAGTACAGGTCTCTCATTGTATCCTAGGCTTGCTCCTACTATTTCCACCCACATACATTCTCGCCGAGAATCTTAGCTATTTGTGTAGAAGAGGGGTCGTATTCTGCTACGCTATTATTCTCTAGGAGCAGTATCTTATCTGTATCTTTAAGCAATAAGTTTGCGCGGTGCTCTGCAACTACTAGTGTAGAATACTTTTTGAGGCTGCTAAGCATGTCTCTTAATACAATGAGAGACTCTTTATCTAAGTCTGTGGCGGGCTCGTCTAGTACTGCGAGTGGTGGTGGACCTAGCAAAGCTCTGGCAATTAGTATTCTTCTCTTATACCCGCCTGAGAGACTACTAATAGGGTCCTCTAGGACTGTGCCTAGTCTAAGCATGTAGACAAGATCATCGATACCTATTGTTATCTTGATATTATTCTCCTCTAGAAGCTCTTGGCGGCTCCTGAGCTCGTCTATTACTCGGTGTTGTGTAAACGAATAGCTTGTACTCTGGGGTGAAAACCCTATTAATGCTGGGAGTTCTCCTGCATCCCCTTCTCTAAGAGGGTCTAGTCCTAGTACTCTTATATATCCAGTGACACGGGCTTGCACTATCCTAGGTATGATTCCCGAGATAAGTCTTAGGATACTAGTCTTGCCACTTCCAGAGCTACCTATTATCGTAACTAGCGTGTTATATTCAATACTAAAACTAGTGTTCTCAATAGGTCTCCTACCCGTCGGGTACTCTATAGTGACATTCCTAAATACTACGGCTTCTTCCCCCGCCATAATAAGGCTACACCGCTCTTGTGGAGTAAGAGTATTACAGCATAGGCTATGATTATCAATATTGTGCGTTCAACAGGGTATATCCAGGTAATTGAAGCCCATATCTTTCCCGGTATGCGTATCCCCGTGGCCAGCGGGAAGTATATTTGTGCTAGAAACATTCCTGTCGCGTGATCAACTAGTACTCCTGCAATGCTTGTTGCTAAGAGCCTCAGCTTATGCGCCAGCTTATTCTTTATAACAAATAATGTTAGCACTAATACTATTCCGAGTACATGAAACCATATACTGAGAGGATACATTGTGAAGAATTCTCCACCACTAGCTATTACGAATCCCAGCAATAGACCTATATGCAGAGCCGTATAGGCGACAATACTCCCTGTACGATACTCATAGACTAGCGTGGCTGCCAGGGTCCCAAGTATCACCGGTAAAGGTGATAATGGTCCGAATACTCCTGGTGGAGGCAGTATGGTTAACAGTATACCAGTAGCTATCGCGGCTATTGTCGCATCAGAGCTCGGAAGCATGGTGCCCAGTATTACTGGCGTTATAGCACCAAGCGTTATAGTAGCACCCTCTACGCCGAATACACTGAAAGCCGGTATCATGGACAAAGCTGTTGAGAAAGCAGTATAGACTGCTATCCTAGATATTCTCAAAGGATAGAACTCCTTGGAACTACTTGTTTCTACTTGGTCTATCAATACTTTCACCAGTTGTTTCCACAAAGAAACACGTTTTTACTAGATTTTATCGATAATCATATGAATAATAAAAGAGTATTCGTGTAATAAGTGGAAAAAGAAAGTGTAGATTAACTACACTTGTAAAAGGCAACTATGGTGTGTAGACATGGGAATAAATACTGATGATAAACTATGGGCTTTCATCTTACCTTTACCCAGAGATAGAGACAGGAGAGACAAGTTATTGAAGACATTATTTTCTTCTGAAACGATGCTTGAAGTATTATTCCTTGTAGGCTCTGGTAGAGCTATCTGTCAGAGGGATATTGTTAACGCATTATCACAGCATTCTAATAAAACTGTGCTAAAAGCCATCAGGGGTCTTGTAGAGACAGGTGTACTAGTGGAAGAAGTAGTTGAGACTACTACTAGGAGTGGTAGACGGATAAGACTAAAATGCTATGGGCTAAGCTCTGCTGGTAAATGGATTTACTTGTTACTAGCACCATTAGAAAAACTAGATGATAGTGTTATCAGAGAGGAGGTTACCAAGCTCTACAGGAAATTAGGTGAGAGTATTGCTGACACATATATGGTTCTAGGCATAGATCCCAACGAGATACTCATGGAATTATTTGAGAGCTTTAGTAACAGGCTAGTAAAGCATAAACCTGGTAGTAGAGTGTTTGATATAGCTATAGCTGGTTCTACGAATATGTACTATCACTTAGAAGCCCGTGAGGACTACTATACCTTCTTAAGAGAAGAGCCTGGGGGTAGCGGCGTAGTTGTTGCTAATATGTTGGGGGGTCTTGGGACAAGGACAACTCTTATCTCAAGTATCGGCCTGGATTATGACGGGTTTAAGATCTTGTCAAGACTCTATACTATCAACGGTATTAGTCTAGA
>CAZCAU010000031.1:0-9305 GCA_964496855.1 uncultured Desulfurococcales archaeon | reverse complement strand
CACTTTGAAAACACTCGTAGTCCATAAAGGATTAGACGTAGAGACTAAGAGTTTTATAGGAAGAGAGGTTGCAATTGCTCCTGAGCCATATATGGTTAATTGGAGATCCATAAAAGCAGAAGTCTACTGTGCTGCTGACACCTATATTGAGAACATGTACAAGCTATGTTCTAGAGCTTCTGAAGATGATAAATTGTTTGTCCTAAAACCTGGTTTAGATAATATAAGCTACTCTCCTAGAGGAGTGGTAGAGGTTATACAAGAGTGTAAACCCATTGTTGTACTGAGTAGTAAGACTCATGATGCTCTTAAGGAAAAGACTAGTCTTGGCGCACACGACTTGATAAATCTAGGGGCTAGGGCTGTCATCGTGGGGATAAGCGCCTATGGTGCCAGATTGTTTGAGAAGAGAAAAGTGAATAAGTATACCGTTGTTGAGGCTAGTGTTATTGATCCCTTGGGGGCTAGTGATGCATTATTAGCATATACTTTATGGGGGCTTAGACAGGGTATGGATCTGGACGAATCTGTTAAATGGGGTGTAGCTGCTGCGGCATTAATGGCTACTAGATTAGGAGTAGGTAATCCTCCAAGCATCAATGATGTATCCGGGATTATTGGTAAAACATCTATTGAATAAGCTATGTGACAGGTTATGAGATATGGAGAAGAGTGTTGAAAACTTGTTTAAAAAATATGCAGTACTACTATCATCGGGTATAACACTGGAAGCACTAGCAGGGCCCAAGCCTGGTAATGTGCATAGGTATAGTTGTCATAGAGATAAATGTGTTGAAGACTATGTATTAGCGGGATTAGTAGGGCTTCTAGTAGTATACGATGGTATTCGTAGAGGCTTCTCCATGAAAACTACTAGGGGGTCATGGATACATGATATGCTCTACATGGATCTAGCTAGGGAGCTCGTGCTAGGATCTATGCGTATTAGTGGTGCTGGTAACTTATGCTTAGGCGAAGCTGTCATGCTTCTCCCCTTATCTATAGCGGTAGGTTATTTGCTTGGAGATGGAGAGAGACCAGATGCAAACGTTGTTGCTTCAACTGCTACGCGCCTTGTGAGAGACTATAGTACTCCTTTAGACACTATTGTTTACTACGAGATTCTGCGAAGTATTAAACCATCATATCTACGAGAACAAGATGATACTGGCGAATATCCCAACATATATGATCACAAGTATAGGGAGAAGATATTAGAGAAAGAGATTACTCTCTGGGAGCTTCTCAGGTACTCGTCACGTATTGATATTATTGCCAGAGAAGTTACTGGTAACTATAAGCTAAGTGTGGAGACCTCGTTTTTCCTAGAAGATAGGTTTAGGGAACATAACGACTGGAATAGAGCTGTTATCGAAGCCTTCCTCTACGTATTATCTAGTGTCCGGGATACTGTTGTTAAGCTCAGGTACGGCAACGAGGTTGCTGACAAGATTATGCGGAGAGCAGGGAGTATACTAGATACTCTTATGTACGACTACGACACTGGCATGAAAGAACTAGGTGTTTTTGATAAAGAGCTTAGAAGAGAAAATATTAATCCCGGTGCCTCGGCTGATATAACCGGTATTGCTATAAGTCTCTTCGCGATACGTAAAAAGGAGAGAATGCTACGCATGCCTTAGACTTGTAGCTCTGTTAATAGTCTTAGCCTTTTCGGCTTTACAGCCATGGTGTAGTAATATCCGCCTAGTATCTCAACTGGTTTGAATATTGTCATCTCGTCATTTACCCCGCCTTCCATCACAAAATCCACGACCTTGGCCCGCCATATCTCTCCGTATCTTAGGTAGTCTGGCTCGAATACTACTAGTTCTGAAGCCCCGGCCAGGTCTCCTATCTTTGGGAAATATCTTGGCAGGACCCATTCGCCAAAATCATCGAATGGGAGCTTATCAATCTTGTCTTCTAGTTGCAGCTTCATACTAAACAACTTGTAGCCAAGTCTAGAGGCAAATGCTCCTACTCTAAGGCCTCTTCTCGGTTTATCGTAGTATGGTAATAAGGGGTGTAGCTTAGTCATCGAGATATGGGCTAGCTTCTTAGGGAAACCGGCTACGAAGCCTCTTATCAGAGGCAAGTCTTTATCTACCCACATGAAAGAACAATACGCATACCTCTCTCCCTTGTACAGTGTCTTCAAGAATATTGCTGCTTCATAATACTGTAGCGTATCATGAAGCACTTGGTTGAGCTCGGGATTAGAATCACTGACTGATAGGATCTCGCCTATATAGAGCCATATCTCGGCATCAGGTGAGAGCTCTAATGGCTCGGGCACTGCTTCTACGAGTTTATCCTTATCACCCCTAGCATGGACCGCTACTAGTGTGAATGCGTAATGCCATGGCCCCCTGGGTACGAGAGTTGATGACATGCTCTTAGTATATGGTAGAGACCATGGTTTAGAAGACATGTAATGACCACCATTAATGATACTGAGCTGTAATAAGTGATAAATTTAATCATTAAGAAAAACTTGTCTATACTAGTCCCTCTTCTTTAACATATAACTCAGCTACCAGGACCGCTATCCCTGCTGCTCCTCTAATCAAGTTATGGCCTAAGACAAGGTATTTTAACCATTCTTTGTCGAAGAGTCTAGGCTTTTCTAGCCTTCCCACAACTACGCTCATGCCATTACCTGCATTTCTATCGAGTCTTGGTTGCGGCCTATCCGGGTATCTGTTAACAATGACTGGTTGTGGTGGAGCAGTTGGTAAACCTAGTTTTTGGGGTTTTGAGACAAATTTCTCCATGGAGCTAGTAACATCATCTATATCCACAGGCTTGCCGAGTCTTACATGTACAGACTCTAAGTGACCATCTAGTACAGGTACTCTAGTAGCTGTAGCTGAGACCATGGTCTCAGCTGGCCTATACCCATTACTGGTTGTCTCGCCTAGTATCTTCCGTGTCTCATCTATTATCTTGTCCTCCTCACCCTCGATGAAAGGTATGATGTTATCAACAATCTCGTAGCCGGGGACTCCTCTAAGGCCTGCACCGCTTATAGCCTGCATTGTTGTAACGATCACTTCCTTTATACCATACTCTCTCAGAGGAGCAAGGCTTAGTGTCAGTATTGCTGCCGTACAGTTAGGATTCTTTAGTATTCTTCCCTTCCAGCCTCTCGCTTCCTGTAGTTTTGCAAGCTTGAGATGATGAGGATTTACCTCTGGATTTATGAGTGGAATATCTTTTTCAAGTCTTAGTGGGCTAGCATTAGAGACTATTGTAAAACCTAGTCTTGCTAACTCTATCTCTACTTCTGCCGCAACACTACTGGGTAGTGCTGAGAATACTATATCGATATTACCTGGTATCTCGTCAGGTCTTGTGCCTCCTAGCCTCATGTCTACAATCTCGTCAGGCAAGTATTCTGAGAATCTCCATTTAACAGCCTCCATGTATCTTAAACCCTTCTTAGACTCCGAGGCCCCTAGGTACGATATTCGGAACCATGGGTGCCTAGAGAGTATCTCAACCATCTTTTGTCCTACGAGACCTGTTGCGCCGAGAACTGCTACATTTATCTTATCCATTGTATTTCATCACCTCTTCGTGGAGAAGATTAGCTATTATGGCTGGGTCTTCGTCTCTAAATATGAGTGTTATACTAGTATCGTTCTTATGCCATGCAATCATGTGGAGACTCCCCCTAATAACATTGTTTAATAATTGTGATAATACTTCCGGGTCTCTTATGCCATCCCCTACAATGCTTGCTGCTATGATGTCCTCTGAGACTATATCCCTAACAATACCTTGTGAGACAAGGGGTTTCAGGCTATTAACTAGTTTTGCTGAATACTTTTTATCTATTACAAGCGATATTGTTAGCTCTGATAGTGGTTGTAGTATACCAATAATGTTTATGTCTTCTCTAGCAGTAATACCCATAATCTCAGCTGCTGTGCCAAGCCTACCGACCATTCCTGCCCCTTCTACGCATACTATTGATAATCCTAGTAGCATAGCAACGGCTTTTAGAGGCGGTCCTCCGCGCCCCTCTCCTATGATTGTCCCTTCCCCAGAGTCTTTAAAGCCTAGTACTCTGACTCTTATCCTAGTACCTCTTAGTGGTTCGAATGTCCTAGGATGGAACCTCTTGGCTCCTAGGTGTGATAACTCCATTGCTTCTCTAAAGGAGAGGTAGGGTATAGTCTTGGCGTTGGGTACGAGTCTTGGATCCGCAGTCATTACTCCTGGTACGTCAGTGTATAATCTGACCTCGTCTGCATCAAGGTATTTTGCTAGAAGAGTAGCCGTGTAATCACTACCGCCTCTGCCCAGAGTAGTTACGACGCCATCCAAGGTGCCAGCGATAAACCCTGTAACTACTGGTACAATGTTCTTCGCTAACAGGGGTTGTAGCTTCCCCTTCACTAGTTTCGAGGATAATTCATGTATAGGCTTTGCTTCTCCAAACGAGTCATCACTCACTATTCCTGCATCCCAGCCAGTAAGCCATGTTGACTCGATACCGCTCTTATCCAGTGCTGCGTGCATGAGTATAGCTGATAACCTCTCGCCGAAGGATAATAGTAAGTCGCGGACACGTGGCGTGACTTCTCCTAGTATCTCTATAGCTTTAGCAGTCTTTGCTAGCTCTTCTAGTATCCTCTCTACCTCTAGCAGATAGCTATCATCACCGGTTATCTCTTGTACTGTGCGGCGATGAAGCTCTGCTATAAAATCAATGTTTTTTGAACTCCTCTTGCTCTCGGCTATGTCTATGAGAGCATTAGTTACACCTTTCATAGCAGATACTACTACTATGACTTTACGCCCTTCTCTGAGAAGATTCCCAACATGTCTAGCTGCTTCTAGATAATTACTGCCTTCCCTAAGGATGGAGCCGCCAAATTTAACTATGACTAGCTCTTCTCCCACAACTACTCACCTATGTAAAACTCCTGCAAGTACTACATCACTTAGAAGAGCAGAAGCAGTGTACTCTGGGGACAAATAATCTATCCTTATAAATAGTCTCTGGCCGCTATCGAGCTCTAAGAGTGCTGCATTACTAGTCTTACTAATACTATACAGCGGGTTCTCTGCATTAACAACATCTAGTTTTACAACAGGTTTAGTACTATCAGTGAACTCGGCGACATACTTTATCTTTAAGCCTTGTTTCCTCACACTAGTTATTCTCTCAGCAGTAGCCTCATTTATTGTGTCAAGGATAGTGACTTCTCTAATACTTATCGGGCTGAACACCAGGCTGTAGAGTATAGCTGCTTTAGCAGCTATATCAGTACCATTTAGATCAAAACTAGGATCAGGCTCAGCAATTCCCTCATCCTTAGCCATTGCTACTGCTCTATCCAGGCTCAATCCATTCTCTAGTAACTCCAGGATATAGTTGCTCGTCATATTCAGGATTCCTACAAATCTCTTCAACCTCTGGACTAGCAAGCTATACTCAAGTATATCTACTATTGGCGCACCACTCATAACACATGTCTTGAAGAATAATCGGGGGAGACCCCTTCCTCTAATAAATGACGAGAAGTCGGAAAACCTAAGAGCTAGCGGAGCTTTGTTAGAAGTTACTACTATGCCTCCCTGCTTTAATACGTGCATAAAAGCCGAGTACGATGGTTCAGCATCTGTGTAGTTTCCAGGCAAAGTATCCACGAGTATGTCTGGCTGAGACCTCTCTACAGCATCTATAATACTATCCCCGGGCACCCCGCCGGGCAAGCTGGAGATCATGCCTCGGCTAGTCTTGAGCGCTTTAACCAGAGTATCTGGCTTGATTACCGGTTCTCCATATACTACTCCCTTAGAATCAGCTATGAATACTACGCTTATCTCTAGGCCATATCGTTTAGATATGTAGTCTCGCTCGCTCAATAATCTTCTAAGTAGCCTCCTACCTATGTTGCCAAATCCTGCTAAACCTATACTTATACTCCTATTCATCACTAACTCCCTCAGAGAACTTGTTGAGAAGACTATGGCAGTAGACAAGACTAGTATTTACGGGTAGGTCAGAGCAATCTGGATTCATCAGAATTCTTCTGGCATACCTGTTTCCAAGTTACCACCTCTCGTGGTCAATGCTGGATACAGATATTAAAATCTTCCGGTATAGTTACAACATAGTATGAGGAATAGCAGTTATCATACTTGTCGGGATGAAGCCGGAGTATCTAGGTGATACCATATAAGAGAACAGCATTCTTGGTGGAAATGTATTTTTAAATCAAGCTTCTTGGCTATCAAGTATCCTTCTAGTGACGGATATGCGATACCATTAACCCCTATTCTTATACTTAGAGCGTCTATAGCTGACTTATACGGTCCGCGGGGGCGTGCACATCCTAATAGTACAGGTTTGTAGGGCATTAGTAGCCGTGCTGCAATAATTACTCTTGCCACGTCAAGTGGTCTGGGTGGCAAAACATTAGTCATCTCGGTTTCTGGGAGAGGCATTATTACTACTATTGCTAATGCTTTTATATTATGCCTAGACACCATCTTCAAAGCTTCTTTCTCGCCCAAGATTCTGCCATAATGTAGCCCGACAACTATGTGCGGAATCACTGGCACGTCATAATCATCTAGTAGTGTAAGTATTCTGTCTATATCATTGACATCCATGTTCCTGAGATTGTAGACTTCTCTAAGAGTCTCATCTGATCCTATCACATCTATCAGAACACCATCAATCCCTATCTTGGCCAGCTTCCTGATAGTCTCGTGGTGGGGAAAGCCCGTGTGAACGATTATTTTCAGCCCAAGCTCTTCCTTAACTCTCTTCATCACAGGTATAAAATCCTCTAATGGCACTGATCCATTAACCCTACTACCACCACTTATGAGACAGCCTATCCCGCCCTCATCTCTTATCCTAGAACAGATCTCGTAGAGCTTCTTGGGTGTCTTGGCATATATCATGCTCTGTAAGATCTTTCCATGACAATGTTTACACTGTAAGCTACAATATGGGCCGGTAACAGAGATTGCTGGGAACCTATACGGGTTAGTAGCCTTATATACACCTATGTCGTAATGGACTACCCCTGGAGCGAAAAAATGTATGTCTTTGCCAAAGATGCTTAGACGTTCTTCGAAAGCCTTATCCATTAATTTCTTAAATTCTCTAGGTGTACAGTTTAGAGAGTACTCTATAATATAGTCCGGGTCTCTATCTATACCTAGCACTCTACGTCTCCTCTAAAGCCACATACTCGGGGACCCATACCTTGACAGGGGTCGATGAGTAATCCATTAGTTGTCTCTTAATTATCTCTATATCCTTGCTCGTAGGCTTGAACGGGTAGTTCCTCATCTCTCCTATCAAGCACTGGTATGGGGTACAGTTGGCATAAGGCCTATTACATGCATTCTCCATAGTCTTGCCGGGACAACCTGATGTCATGAACGGGTACCCTGATTCAATTATCTCTGCTAATCTAGCCTTGTCAACACCAAAGTCGATTATTCTGCCCTTCTCGTCGAAACGCATTTTCTCGTATCGAGTAATGCCCTTATTTATCAAATAGCGTGCCAACTGTACTCTCCTATACTGGCCTATCGGGGGCTGTGGATGATTCTCCATCAACGAGCCTTCTTCTGGAAAGAACGAGAACAAGTGTGTTAAAGCACCCATATCGTAGGCGTCCTGTATAGCTTTAACCATCTCTTTCTCTGTCTCACCCAGACCTACTATGAAGTGCACTCCTACATTCCATTTACCAAAAACATCTACTGCCTCCTCCACAGTCTTCCAGTACTTTTCCCACCTATGAGGTCCTGAGACTCCTCGTCCTCGAAGCTTATCAAAGAGCTCCGGCGTAGCAGCATCAATAGCTATTCCTACCTTGTCTGCTCCTGCATCTCTCAGCCTATAGAGCCACTTCTTATCGATTATCGTAGGAGTAATAAGTCCTGATATCATGTCTATTACTTTCCTAAACTTCTCAACGATGAGCAGCGTGTCCTCTCGTGCTCTCCAATGAGTTATCATTGATACACAAACACGCTCTACGTGGCGACATCTCTCGCTCTTAAGTCTGGCAATAATATCATCTACTGGTACCACTGGCCAATCTACTCTTATGAAGCTGCGCTCCTCCCATAAGAGCTTTATATTACGAGAACGTGAGAGACCACAGTAAGCGCATCGTGCTCCGCATCCCTCTTTGTATACGAGGAGAGTATTTACACAGTATAGCTTGGCATCACGGTAAAATCTTCCCTTGATGTATCCTAGTGTGAGGGCTGCTGCTAAGCTTATCCTCACATAATCCGGCGATTCATATCTATGATTATTCAAAGAATACACCGTGTTTTTAACAATACAGTGTATTTAAAAGATTTTCTCGCGAAAACTAATGGTTTAAAATTAGGATTGCTGGTTTCCGCTAGAATGGTGGTATACCGTGTTTTCTCGGTGGCTGTATTTCCTTCTTAGACTCTAATATCTCTAATGCTTTGACTAGCTTTTGCCTAGTATAAGCAGGGTCTATGACATCATCTACTAGGCCGAGCTCTGCTGCCTTATAGGGGTTTAGGAACTCTCTCTTGTACTCCTCAATAAACTTCTTGCGTTGCTTTTCTCTCTCATCCTCTGGGAGAGCTGATAATTGTTTCCTGTAGAGCACGTTGACAGCACCTTCTGCACCCATAACAGCTATCTCTGCTGTGGGCCAGGCATACACTATGTCTGCACCTAGACTCCTACTACCCATAGCTATGTATGCGCCACCGTACGCTTTTCTCAATATCACTGTTATCTTAGGGACTGTTGCCTCAGAGTATGCGTAGAGTATTTTTGCGCCATGTCTTATTATCCCGCCATGTTCTTGATCAGTACCAGGCATAAAGCCTGGGACATCGACAAAGGTTATTATGGGTAGGTTGAAGGCATCGCATATCCTGACGAATCTCGCTATCTTGTCAGAAGCATTGATATCTATCACGCCTGCTAGCTGGGAGGGCTGATTTGCCACTATGCATACTGGTCTACCAGCTAGTCTCGCGAATCCTACTACAGCATTAGTAGCATAATCCGCGTGAACTTCTAGGAAGAAGCCTTCATCTACTACTCTTGTTACGATGTCTCTTACATCATAAGACTGGTGGGGATCCGTGGGTACGATGTCTCGTAACTCGTCATCTACCCTATCAACAGGGTCTTCACAAGGCGTTACTGGTGGTTCTTCTAGGTAATTTGACGGCAAGAAGCCTAGAAGTACACGGGCCAGCTCAAGAGTCTCCTCCTCGGTATCTGTTACAAAATGTGCGACACCACTTACGGCTCCATGTAT
>CAZCAU010000030.1:0-18260 GCA_964496855.1 uncultured Desulfurococcales archaeon | reverse complement strand
AGACCCTACATTGATAGAGTTCATAGGTTGATGATCAGCACTCAAGACCATCGTCATTGCTTCTGGCGCGCTCTGTTCTGCCGAGATCATCATCAAGTATACATCATTATGTATTTCTCATGTCGGCTAACTTTATATTCTTTGGTCGAGATGATGTGACTGGTGTTTTATACATGCCTGTAATTGCGATGTTCTACGTAGTCCCTATAGTTGGTAGCCCTAGTGTATCAGATTATGTTGCTAAAGCTGTGGAGGTCGTTGCTAAGCGTGGTCATAAGTATGTTGTTACCCCTGCTGCCACAGTTTTTGAGGCTGATAGCGTTAAGGAGGCTTTAGAGACTATTGCAGAAGCTGTGGAGGCTGTTAAGAAAGCGGGGGCTCTCAGAGTGATTGCTGAGATTAAAATTGATGAACGTATTGATAAGCCTCTAAGAATGGATGAGATGCCCCGTAAAGTGCTTGAGAAGCTAGACGTACCCCGCAGAAAGTAGCTTCTCCTCTTAGTCAGGCTATCTTTATTATTTTAATATACTGGTTTTTCTTGTGGGATAGTAGTTATATATGTTCATGCACAAATCACTATTTTTGACTATTAACGTTTTTTACGCTGGAATAAGAGGGACACTATTTTGCAACAGATTCTAGTAGAGAAGGGCGAGTATCCGGACCAGGCGGTGCTCGACTCTACTGGTACTTTTACAGGACTAGATGCTAGCATAAAATTTTCTAGACCTAGATGGCCTTATTGCAATAGACCATGGTGTCCTGGTAACAGGGTTTATACTAATAAAGGCTATTATGTAGATGCAACCATCCCTGTACCCGAGAGAACCCTGGTGAAGACGCGTTCTTACACGTTTTCGACACGTATACGTTGCTGGCTCTATAGATTAATACCTGCCGGATTTTATCATAAAAAGTTAGTCAAGTCTCTATGGAGTAGGTTTTGGAGCCTAATACCGCGCTTCTCGGGTTACGAGGGAATAGGCTCTTTTAATGTAGCGTTAAGTCCTAGCTCTAAAAGCCTTGAATACGTGAAGGTAGATGTACTAGTTGTGGGTGGTGGGCTAGCAGGACTTGCAGCAGCTGTTGAGGCCGCTAATATCGGTGCGGAAGTATTGCTTGTAGAGAGTAGACAGATTGGTGGTTTTCTCAGATTACTTAGTAAATACGTAGTATCAGACCTCAATCCTAGCAGTCTGGTATCCGAGCTAGTCTCGAAAGCCAGGAATACAAAGAACATACGAGTACTAGAAAACAGCAAGTACGTAGGATTATATGATGAAGGCCATGTAGTGGTTTCTCAGGATAAGATACTAGTTGTTAGCGCAGATGGAGTAGTATATGCTACGGGATCTGTTGCACCTCCGCCTCTATTCGAGAATAATGATCTACCAGGAATAGTTTCTCTAGAATATGGAGTCAGCCTCATCAAGGAGCATGGATATAAACCTGGCAAAATAGTGGTTTTAGGTGGCGGTGCTTGGAGTCTTGAAGTAGCTGCTGAGTTATCCATTATTTTGAAAGACAAGGGTAGCAAGGTATCCTTACTCACTACGCGTAAACTTACTAAAAAAGAGGAGTCATTTGCATCAGAGAATGATCTTGAAATAACAACTACTGAATATGTTAAGAAAGCGATTGGTACCAGCAGAGTCAATGCAGTAATAACCGATAGCAAAAAAATAGAGGCTAACCTAGTACTCTCAAGTGTTGAGGAGTACCCTGATGCTAATGTCATATACTCTGTAGGCGGAATACCGAGTTACTGCGAGAAACGCGGCGTAATAGTCCCTAGAACTACTAAGTTCCTAGAAGTAACAAGTGGAGTATTTGCTGCTGGCGGAGCTGTTGGCGAGACTAGCATCGAAGCGACCCTACTAAGTGGAAAATTAGCCGGAGCAGCTGCTGCATGGAGAAGCGGGTTTCCAGTAGCTGATAGAGTAAAATCTCTATATAAAGAATATGAGGGGGTAGCGAATGTAGGAATAAGTTGTGAGGACTCTACAGCAACATGTAGAGAGCCTAGAGTATGGCTCAGCAAGACTATCGAGGGCATGCAGTTCATAGACCTAGATGAAGATGTGCTACTTATAGACATAATCGAGGCTTGGGAGAAAGGCTATAAGAGTATGGAAAGTATAAAGAGAATCACAGGTCTAGGCACAGGTCCAGAACAAGGACGTTTCTCTGCACACACAGCAACCCTCATACTAAGTAAAATCAAGGGCGAACCCGTGGCATCTATAGGTTTATTCAAAGCAAGACCCCCACATTACCTACCCGCGTTCTCAGAATTAGTTACAGAGGTTTGATACTAATGAGTATCCCTTATGCATCCTGGCGTAGAATAGAGAAAGGGATTCCCAGCAAGACAGGAGTCATAATAGTAGGCGGAGGCATAGCTGGATTATCAACAGCATGGGGGTTTGCAAGAGAAGGATATAACGATGTAATAGTTTTAGAAAAAGAGTTTGTAGGATATGGGTCCTCAATAAGAAATGCTGGTAGATTCCGTGTACACTTTTTCTCCCCTGAGAATACACTATTCGCGATAGAATCTAGAAAACGCATACTAGAGATGAATAAGTGGTCGGATTTTAACCCCTTAGTAGCCACAACTGGTTATCTATGGCTACTGTATAGCGAAGAGACTGTAAAAGCATTTAGAGAGTACAATAAGAGCATATGGCTACCACTAGGATGCCCGGTGGAATTCTTAGATCTTAGCGAGATTAAGCATAAATGCCCTTACCTGAATACCGACAATGTTGTCTTAGGAGTATTTGGGCCGCAGAATGGAGTCTTCCACCCGGATTACATGATAATGGCTCTAGCAAGCTATGTCTCTAGACACGGAATCCAGGTTAGAGAATACATAAACGTCTCTAGACTACTTGTAGAAAATAATAAAATCAAAGGAGTATATGTTGAAGGCCTTGGACCTATTTATTCCGAGAAAGTAGTAGTAGCTGCAGGAGCCTGGTCTGGAGAATTGTTGAAAACCATAGGCATAGAGATTCCTGCAGAGCCCACACGTAAGAGTCTACTAGTTACAGAACCTTACAAGTACTCTATAAAGCCACTGATAATCCCGTTCGAATACAAAGCATATATAGGTCAGACCTTTAAGGGAGAGATCCTGGCATCAAGAGGCGGGTATAAGAGCGAGCCTAGAGATATTAGTATTGGAAAAGTATCTCTAAAGTGGCTTGTCGAGACAGCCCGAGTTGTCGTATCAGTGTTGAAGACTGGTGAGAAATTAAGGATTATGAGGATATGGAGTGGAACATATTATGTAACCCCCGATCATAGTCATCTACTAGGAAGAGATCCAGAGTGGCCTGAGGGCTTATACGTTAACACAGGATATAGTGGGCATGGAATGATGCTAGGTCTCTATGCAGGCGAACTACTAGCAAAACTGATGCTGTATGACAAGGAGCACGAGCATTTAAAACCATTCAAGCCAACAAGATTCAAAGAAGGCAAAACAATACACGAAAGACTAGTAATAGGATAAACTAGAACATTCTTCTCTATAAAGAGTAAAAATCCTGATATACTAGGCCTGCTACTTAACCAGATGCAGAGGCAATAATAGGGAAATAGTACTCTATCAGTAGAGAATATGATTATAAATGATCAAAATTAAAGACTTCCGCGATAACAGTTTGACAGGGGACATCCTGTACATTTCTTCTCAAGATATCTTGGGCATTTACAACAGTCAAATCCGCATGGCAGAACCCCATGGGTCTTATCCTTGTTCAGACTTATTCTTAACGGTATATACTCTGGATAAGCTAGTTCACTTACTAGTAGAACCTCGCTCCTCCTTATACCTTTTGATGTCCTTAGTGCGCACACTGAGGTTATACTTTCCAAGACACTCATATCCTCAGCAGCTGCTAATGCAACAATATTATACCCACCAACAAGTGAAGCTAATAATACTATTCGGGGACATTCCCGAAACTTAGAGAGCAACTCTCTAGCATCATCATAACTTTCTGTCTCAATCAATATAAAAGCCAGTCTTAAGCCCAGCTTTTTAGGATTAAGGAAGGCTTTTATACTAATAATGTCTTCACCAATAAGTTTTCTTAAATGCTTCTTAACACCTGTATGAGAAATCCCCAATCTAGCTGCAATCTCCGTTAACGACAGTCGCCCGTCTTTCTGTAGCATGCTGATAATCTTTTTCCTAGTCTCAGTAAGTATATTTTCCATTACATAAACACCGTTCTGATTGTTCATACCTTAGTAATCCTATGATGTTTTGACTTTTCTACTTTATGATACTTAAAACGCGTAAAAGATCATTTATATTATGTCTAAATGATAGTTAATAGACAGTACTCCGACAGCCCTGGCATGCACGAATAATCTTTTACATAGTTTTACACAGTGCATCATAGGCTACGAATGCGCCTGCACCAATAATTGCTATTGCATAGACTAGTCTTAGCAGCCAGGGAGGCGATTTAACTGATAATTTAGCGCCCACCCATGATGCTACGAGCGTTGGTATACCTATAGAGGCTAATAGCACCAGGTCCATGAACCCACTAGCGCTTAGCACTATAGAGCCCATACTTCCAGTGGCTATCATTTGTGCGCTTGACGTACCCACAGCGATGTGTGTGGGATATGCAAGCGCTATAAATATTGGCACGTAGTATATTCCTCCGCCAAATCCGCATAAACCTGTAGCAAAGCCTGCAAGAAACATTAGCAGGGCAAGTTTGGATCCATGCTCTAAGTGTTCAACTTCTCTAACAGTGACTCTCTTAGCTAAAGCCCTCCTAGCTTTCAAGGTCTTATAAGCTATATAAATACCTATACCTACACACGCAACGCCGAAGATCCCCTTAAGCAATTGCGCTGGTATATATTTAGCAACTACATAGGCTCCTAGAGCAACTCCAGCTACAGCACTTATAGCTGATACAATTAATCCTCTAGAATATACATGTCCACTTTTCCAGTGAACAAATACTCCCGGCAATGTAGCCAGTGCTATTATTGCCTGGTTAACACAATATGCAGTCTTAATACTAGTATTGAAAAGGTACATGATCATAGGTATCCGGAGAAAACATCCGCCAACACCTAGCCAGGTAGCTAACAATCCAGGTATTAACGCAGTTAATAATACGTAGAGCCAATAAAGAGGACTGCTTAGATCTGCAAACACTATACGCACCGCAATAGGTTTGAATTAAAACTAATTTATAAGTTTTAGGTTGCAAATTGAAACATGGGAAATTGAAAAACTCACGCTACATAGGTGCTTTGGGTTAATCATGCCATATGTGAGGAAAAATATATTATTCTATGAGAAGCTATGCTCTAACCTATCTGAGATTCTCTTTGATATAGTTTCCTCCATTGCTTCTAACAAAAGAGCCATGAACACTGTATCACCTGATAAGAGAATCCTATGTTTATAATCATATAAGCATATGCTTCCCGGAGTATGTCCTGGTGTATGTATTGCTGTAAACTCGTATTTCCCAGCACTAATCTTCTGCCCGTCATTGAACTCTACGTCTACTTTCATAGGCGAATATTGAGAATACTCATAAGAATAAGCAAGAATGAATTATATGTAACCCTTATAATATCTAGTTGCAGGACACCCGGGGCATTTACTCTCTTTATATAGTATACAAGAGCCACAATGTGTACCACAAGGGGTATATTCTCTATCCATTCTTTTAGCCTTGAGAGAGATATGTGTAGGCACGAAGAGCTTCCTAGCAATTAATACTTCGCTTCTCTTAACACCTTTTAATGATTTAAGAAAACATGATGTCATGCATGATTCTAGAACATTCATGTCTTCAAACGCCATTATTGCTATGAGATTTATGCCTCCTATAAGAGGAGCTAGAAAGATCATTCGGGGACAATGCTCTAGCCTGTTTTTTACTTCTTCAAAATACTCATAGCCTTCAAGCTCAGCTATTACGATAGCGTAGACAAACATTTTCGAAGCTATTAGGGCTTCAATACTTATAATTCCTTCAGAAAGTAGTTTTTCAAGTCTCTTCTTAACACTTACATGGCTTATTCCGAGATCTCTACCTATAGACACAAGAGATTTTCTACCATCCTCCTGTAATAGCTTGATCAGTTTTTTGTCAACATCATCAAGAACAGTTAGATCCAAATAATCCCTGCCTCCACAGTCTTTTCAGAAATATTTCAATCTCAAAACTATATAACCTTATGCAAAGAACTCAAAGTTGACGTTAAAGTTCTGCAGCATTTGTTCCTATAGGATATTTCTTAGCTATTATATAAGCCCCTAGCATACTTGCATGAGAATTATTAATGGGTTCACCTCTTTATATGCTTGTATATGTTTTTATATGAGTGGTCATTGGCGTTTAGCTGTTAAAAAATGTAAGAATTCTATGAGGTTTTTGTTACTAATTGTAAAGATGTTATTTAGAATTCATTTAACTATTGATTAATTAATTATAACAATATACTAGGCATGTTATCTGTTATTATTTTTTATAATAAAGACAGAAAAATTTAAAAACTTAGAAGATTTTTACGTAATGCATGGTGAAAATGAAATGGCAAAAATGTGTTTAACAGTCTTCTCGGGCAGTGTAGACAGGCTTACTGGTATGGCTATTCTAGTAAGTGGAGCAGCCGCTATGGATGTAGAAGTAGAAATCTTTCTACAACTATGGGGAGCCTATGCTTTCAAGAAGGATGTCATAAAGAAGAATATGAACTTTAGCGAATTCCAGGATAAGGCTCCCGAGGTGGCCAAGAAATTACAGGAACTTAATTTGCCGCCATGGTTTGAGATGCTTAAGCAGGCAAAAGAGCTAGGCAAGGTAAAGGTTTATGTATGCTCAACAGCCGCTAAGATATGGGGTGCAGAGTCAAAAGAAGACTTTGAATTCGTCGACGAGTTTATTGGAGCTGGTGAATGGATAGAGAAATTAAAAGAAGCAGATATAACACTCTTCATCTAATCCAGGTGGGGGTCTTATGAGCGAACTGCCTCCTGAAGAGTTGAAAAAACTCAAGCCAGACAAGGTGGTTGATGCACGGGGAACTTCTTGTCCAGGCCCTCTACTAGCAGCGAAAAGAGCTATAGCAGAAGTGCCTGTAGGAGGAATTCTAGAGGTATTATCCTCCGATCCAGGCACTAAGAGAGACTTGCCTCTCTGGGCAAAGAAGGCCGGCCACCAATTTCTAGGAGTAATAGAAGAACCAGGTTACTGGAGACTATTTGTTAAAAGAATGAAATAGGCTTGGGACCCTAGGTGAGCCAGGAAGAGTTTAAACCAAAAATCCTAGTTTTTTCAACTAACATCATCTCAGACGTTGGCATTGACTATACAGGCCTTCTGCACATGCACTATCCAGCAACAAGTGTTATTCTGAGACTGCCTTGCTCATCCATGATAAGACCAGAATGGATTCTTCAGGCCTTCAAGGAGGGATTCGACGCTGTATTCGTAGCAGCTGATGGCACTGACTGCCCTTATTTGCCTGATTGTACTGATAGGACTGCAAGAAGAGTAGAGGAAGCACAGAAACTCCTAGTGGAGCATGGAATAGAGCCGGAAAGACTAAAGATGGCTGCTATATGCTCTGTCTGTGCCGAGGCTTTTGTAAAACATATGAAAGACTTGTATGAAAAAGTAGCTAAGCTAGGACCAATTAAGAAGACAAGGTGATAGAGAAGTGAAGAGCGCTTCTAAGCCTATGGATATGATAATGAAGCTTGCCGAGGAAGAAGAGGAAGAGAAGAGTTATGACGTACTTGTTATAGGTGGCGGTATAGCTGGTATGGAGGCTTCGCTTGATCTCGCCGATATGGGCTTCAAAGTTCTGCTCGTGGAGAAAGAGCCGAGTATTGGAGGTAAAATGTTTCTGTTAAGCAAGGTTTTCCCCACACTAGACTGTGCCAGCTGTATAGCTACACCGAAAATGGCATTAACAGCTCATCATCCAAACATAGAGGTCATGACATACTCCGAGGTACAGGAGATAGTAAAGAAAGGCGAGGGAGACTTCAGAGTTAAAATACTGAAGAAGCCAAGATTCGTAGAAGAGAAACTATGCACCGGGTGCGGTCAGTGTGAGCAGGCCTGTCCAGTAATTGTTCCCAAAGAGTTTGATTATGGGATGAGAGGAAGGAAGGCCGCATATATACCCTTTGATACAGCAGTGCCCAGAGTTGCAGTTATAGACATTGATCACTGTGTTATGTGCGGCCAATGCGAGCACGTATGCCCTGTAGGCGCGATAAACTTTCTCCAGATACCAAAGATAATCAAGGTTAGAGTTGGTGCCATAATAATAGCTACAGGTTTCAAACTATTCCCAGCAGAGCTTAAGAAAGAATATCATTTCGGAGAATATCCTAACGTGATAACAGCTATGCAGATGGACAGGTTGTTATCGCCTACAAGACCCTATAACGCGGTGTTAAGACCCTTTGATGGCAAAGAACCTATGAATATAGCTTATATCCTATGTACAGGCTCCAGAGACAAGACAGTAAATAATCCTCAATGCTCTCAAGTATGCTGCATGTATTCTATAAAGCAAGCCCAGCTTATTATGGGGGCGCTGCCCCTTGCAGATATCACGATATACTATATGGATATAAGAGCGTTCGGAAAGGGCTTTGAAGAATTCTATAAACAATCAGAAGCCATGGGTGTGAGATTCGTTAAGGGTAGAGTAGCTAAGATAGAGATGGAGAAAAATGGTGACCTAACAGTATGGTATGAAGATATAGAAAACGGGGGACGATTAACTAAGGAAACCCATGATCTTGTAATATTGTCTGTAGGCTTGCTTCCTGACTTGGATGTACTCAAAGTGTTCAAGAACGTCAAGATAGAGACAGATGAGCTAGGCTGGGTAAAACCTGTTGATGAAAACTTGAATCCTACAGAGACTAATATAAGAGGGGTATTCATAGCAGGGTGTTCTCTCGGTCCTAAAGATATTCCAGACTCTGTAGTTGAAGCTGGTGCAGCGGCTGCACAATGCGCAGCATACTTGAAGGAGGTGAGAGGGAAGTGAGTAGTGGGAAGAGAATAGGAGTTTACATATGCTGGTGTGGAGGAAATATTTCTGACGTTGTTGATGTTAAGAAGGTAGTAGAAGTAGTAAAGGATGAGCCTGGAGTAGTAGTAGCTAGAGACTTTATGTTCATGTGTTCAGATGCTGGGCAAAAAATGATTGAGGATGATATCAAAAAGTATAATCTTGATGCAGTGGTGGTTGCCTCCTGTTCTCCAAAGCTTCACGAGATCACATTTAGAAATGTCCTTGTAAGAGCAGGCAAGAATCCCTACATGTACTATCATGCAAACATAAGAGAACATGTCTCTTGGGCGCATTCGGATAACCCGGCAGAAGCAACTCGTAAAGCTATACGCCATGTGAGAGCAGCTATAGCATATGTCCGGCATGCACAGCCTTTAGAGAAGATAAGGGTATCCTGTGAACCAGCAGCATTGGTCATCGGTGGAGGAATTGCAGGACTCCGTGCAGCATTAGACTTGTCTAGAATGGGTGTTAACGTATTCATAGTGGAGAAACAGCCTTATCTTGGCGGCAGAGTTGCACAGCTTAGCAAGATATACCCGTATGGTAGAAAAGGTTACGAGGTAGTTTCAAAACTCATTAACGAGATTAAAAGCAGAGACAACATCGTGGTTTACACTAATGCAGAAATAGAGGAGGTAAAGGGCTTCATAGGTAATTTCGAGGTAACAATTCGCGTAAAGCCTAGATATGTTAGGGGAGAATGTCCTGGGATAGAAGAAGCAGTAAAAGCTTGTCCTATAGAGGTTCCTGACGAGTTTAACTATGGTTTAACTAAGAGAAAAGCAATAATACTACCGCCTTATCCGGGGGCATATCCTGATATACCGGTAATAGACATTAAGAACTGTACAAAATGCGGTAGGTGCCTGAAGTATTGTGAAACAATAGATTTCGACCAGGAAGATCAAATAATAAGACTAAAGGTAGGTGCGCTGGTAGTAGCAACAGGCTTCGACCCCTATGAGCCTAGAGAGAACGAATATGGCTATAAGAAATTCAGTAACGTGATCACGCTACCTCAGTTCATGAGGCTACTTGAATTAAAAAGCAGCTCGGAGAAACTTACATATAACGGCAAAGAAGTAAAATCTATCGCGTTCATATATTGTGTGGGAAGCAGACAGGTAAAAACAGGTGAGGAAAAAGTAAACGAGTATTGTTCCCGGTATTGTTGTAATGCAGCTATGTATACCTCATTAAACCTGCTTGATGAATCCAGTGACTTGAAAATATACCATATCTTTAGAGATATTAGGACTTATGGACGTAATGAGCTAATGTACGAGGAGGCTTGTAGAAAAGGCGTGATATTCGTAAAATACAGCGTGAACGACCCTCCCAAAGTTATGAGTAATGGTGAGGACAAGCTTATAGTCAAGGTAAAAGATCTGCTTACAGAGGGCGAGGAACTTGAGATACCTGTAGACCTAGTCGTCCTAGTGGTTGGTATGACTCCGAGAAACAATGACAAGCTAAACTCTATACTCAAACTCCCTATAGGTAGAGATGGCTTCTACCAGGAAGTGCATCCTAAGCTAAGACCTGTCGAGACAACGCTGGATGGCATATTATTGGCAGGAACATGTCAGGGTCCTAAAGATGTGCGTGAAACAATGGTGTCTGCATCGGCTGCGGCAGCAAAAGCTGCAAGTCTGCTGGTTAAAGGCTACATAGAGCTTGAGCCTTTCGTAGCCTTTGTGAATCCCAAGAGGTGTGAGCTTTCAAAACGATGTATAGAGGAGTGTCCCTACGGAGCTATAGAGATTAAGGAGTATAACGGTATTGGTAAGAGAGCCTGGGTGAATGAGGCATTATGTAAAGGTTGTGGCGCATGTGTAGCTGTATGTCCTACAGGTGCCATACAGTTGAAGGGTCTTACGAATAAGCAGGTTGAAGATATGATTAAAGCAGCAGCAAAGGAGGTGTAAGGAAAATGGCCTCAGGCTCTGCTAAGAAGAAAACCACGGTTCAAATACTTAGAGAAAGACTAGGTCTTAAGCCATCAGAGGAACTCATGTCACTTCTCAGAAAGCAGACTGAGATCAGGACAAAGATTATTAAAGCATTGAAGACAGGACCTAAGACGGTACCCGAGATATCTAAAGAAACAGGCCTAGAGCCGCCTGTAGTCTTCTGGTATTTAATGACTATGCACAAGTATGGACTCGTTCATGAGGATGAAAAGACTGATGAAGGTTATTTCAGGTACAAACTCGCTAAAAGGTGATGAATGATGACTAGAGTTAATCCTAGACTCCTTGATGAGATAAAGAAACTAGGAGCATTTGATGTAACCGCATGTTACAACTGTGGCACGTGTACAGCCACATGCCCATTAAGCGAGCCAAACTCCGAATTCCCAAGGAAAGTAATAAGATATGCCATGCTTGGTCTTGAAAACAAACTCATGGCATCCCTAGAGCCCTGGCTATGTTATTACTGTGGAGATTGTACAATGACCTGTCCTAGAGGTGCTGATCCCGCAGGCTTCATGATGGCTACGAGGAGGTATCTAACGACAAGATATGACTGGACAGGTATTTCTAAACGTCTTTACCATTCTAAGCTGGCAAAGATTATTGGAATAGTATCTCTAATGTTGGTATCCTTTATCGTTGAAATAATGTTTCATGGACCAATAATCACTGATAGAGTTGCGCTAGAGACTTTTGCACCGCTACACATAGTGGAGACAGCAGATATAATTGTAGGTGGCACATTGGCAGCTATACTGATTAGAAACATATATAGAATGTACAAGTTCACAGTAAAGAGTATTCCGGGGTCTAATAAGATATCATTGAGCACATATATAATAGAGTTCATTAAGATAGTGCCGCTACACTTCCTAACACAAATAAGAAGACTAGGCTGTAGGAAAGGAAGTCTCGGCAGAGGCTTCAGAGAATGGTTTGATCACTTCGTCCTAATGTGGGGCTATGCACTGGCATTCCTCCTCTTTGCACTACTGCTACACAAGATGCAAACAGATGAGACACCGCCACTAACAAGCCCATTGATGATATTAGGCATACTATCAGCTATAGGATTACTCTACGGCACCATTAGCTTCATAATCCAAAGGCTAAGCCGAAAAGAGCCAGAATACAAGTACTCTCACTCAACTGACTGGATGTTCCTACTACTACTATTTGCCACAGCATTTACAGGGGTACTCGTAGGAGTCTTTAGACATCTGGAAATGCCAATGGCAACATATATAACATACTGTATACATATGAGCCTAGTCTTGCCGCTACTAGCATTAGAGGTACCCTTTGCAAAGTGGTCACATCTAGCATACAGACCCTTTGCATTATACTTTGACAAACTCAGAAAGATAAAGACAGGAGCAATCTCGCAAAGTATCTAACAAGGTCAAGAAAGCCTAGAATACTTCTTTTCATCTTTTTCATCATAATATCTCTCCAATTATCAATTTTTCCTGTCTGATTCGTCTGCAAAGCTTGATAATCCTAGAGGATATAAATACAGCTTTATAAAGGAGGACATTGTATTATTTTAATAGCTTGATTAAAAACAATATTCGATATAATGGTTTTCTTGATTAAAATGTTTATAGTATTACACCGGTATTACCGGCAACTCTTCTTATATTTTTTGCCATAATATTATTCAACCAGGTGATACATCTGCCCGTGGTGTACAGATGCAGTGCCTGCGGCGCGTACCTACATGTTTTCAAAAAAGTAGGACAAGACTTCTATGGCATTCCCGCACCTAGCGAAGTAATCTCCTGGTTCGGAGGCCTATGTCCTGTGTGTGGTAAAGAGCTAAAGCCGCCATCTCTTGATAATATAGTTGTTATGAACTTTAAGGCTGTAGCAAAACTGCTAAAGCTGAGAGAGGAAAGGATACCTCTTGCTATAGCAGAGTATTTAAGAACAGTAGCTGGGATACAATTAGGATCAGAAGAATCACAGGCAGGAGAATAGTTAGAAGGCTAGGAGCATTTTTCAATAATCTTTATAAACATATCCCTGTTAACACCTCTCTTGCTTTGGACTATAGAAAATAACTCTTTCTGGATACATACAAATAGTTTATCACCTAGTATCAACGCGACTCTGTGTGATATGATATTCTTGCTAAAAAATAGTGCAGAAAATACTTGTGTCTGGTTTCTAGGCTTTCTTAAAAGACTAGCATATTCGAAATCAACTATTCTTGGAATATCTCCTCTTGTAATTAAGATGTGTTTTGCTGGTCTCGATAATTCTCCGTGGCTCACGCCTATTTTGTCCAAGAGAAAAGTTGCTTCTACGAGTTTTGTTATCATTTTTATCAAGGAGCTACGATCAGTGTAGTCGAGGTATTGTGATAACTTGATACCTTTTATGTACTCTATAAATACCACTGTGTTTGAGAAACCGTACAATATGGGAGAAACACCTAGATGATTTAGTTTCCTCAATATACGTGCTTCATTTTCTAAGCTAGGCTTCTTAGAATCTACGCGTAAAATCTTACAAACACCAATCTGGTCATCATTACCACATAATACTACTATACCAGCATGACCTTTTCCCAGAACCCTAAATCGCCCTATAAGAGTTTCCCCGTAGTAATAGAACTCTGTTATTCCTAGCTCTCTCAGATCTCTTAAGCGCTCCGCGCACTCGATTGAATAGGGCTGTGGATAACAAGCTATTTCTCTGAAGATATTGTCGCCATATATGCTCTTAACCACGCTGGTTTCCGGCATATGAAATCCATAAGGCATTCTTTATCAACCATTGATGCTACCTGTTCACCACAAGCTATTTCTGCAGAATCGCTATGTAAATGAGATGTGTCACCATAGAGTTTTACCACTCTTTTTAGAGCACTGCATACGTCTATATACTGTCTCAGCTTTAATGAATAAATTCTCCCATCATCACCTATGTATGGTCCGGCGGGATCCTTAACATGCTTTTGTACAAATTTTATACTATTCTCGTGTAAATACCAGGGTGGTCCAGTGATTATTTTATAATTGTCAAGAACAGGCATCTCAACTTCTACAAGTATTATAGAAGAGTTATCGCTTACACGGTAAGGCTTGGCATACCTCACTTTAAACTCTAGTTCTTCTAGTTTTTGCTTTATCCTAGAAGTAAGCCTACGTAGCTCTCCCCAGAGTACATCATCTACTATATTCTCATGTTCATACCTTATGACAGCTACTTTGTCTAGCCTATCAGCATCACAATACTCGGTAATTCCTGGTGGATAAAAGTAATGTATGCTGGACTTCTCCAGATACAGCTTTGCAGCAATAGATAACGTTGCTAAACTATGTGTAGAGACAGATGCTGCAACATTTCTCCTCGGGTCAACAGGATCAATAACTATTAGTGGTTGTCCATGAAACCGTTTTAAGACCTCCTTAAAGCTACCAGCATAATGATTTTCTATATCAATAACAACTGGCGGTCTCCACCGCGCAGCAACTTTCAGCACCTCTTTGAAGCTTCCAAAATATATTATTAGAAGCTCTGCAAGATATCCCGAAAACCCTCTAACTTTTATCTCTGCACCATAGATATTCATAGCTCTGAGAAATTGCTTAAATATGCGGACCTCATCTCTTAACTGATTTGTCAACTTGCTATTAATGTACTGTGTGTGGAATGGTGTTCTATCAACAGCTGTCCTAGCATTCTCCGGCTTATTATGCATAATAGCTGGTACTACATCAATGTTTACGCCTCTAGAGCTTATTCTTAAATAAGGATGCTCTGCATATGCTTTTACCGGAGAGTATTTCTCTAGAGCTTTCTCTAGCAACTGTATACCCTTATCCTTTATCCACTCTTTAGTAGTGTTTTCGGGGAACAAGACGAATACATCTAGGTCTACCTCGCCTGAAAGCCATGTATCTTTTGCAACACTACCCTGGAGAGTTACAGCAACGTTTACATCCTCTTTCTCCAAGTACTCTACTAGTACTTGTCTTACCTCTTCGTATACCGAGAATACAAGCTTATACTCCTCTGGCTTAGGCTTTATCCTCTCTAGGACTATCTTCTCATCAAATTCTTTATTCAACAGGCTTTACCTCATAAAGCGTGGTGTAAATAGGCCCTTTTGGTGTGAGGACGCTCTTCTTAAGCCGTATACTATTGACAAGCATTTCGCCAATCTCCACATCTGCATACTCTATTAGTAGTTTCACTAGACTAGAGATGTTCCTACTACCCTTTATTCTTGCAAGTGTTATGTGGGGTACAAATTCCTCTTTCTCAGGCTTAATGCCGAGTCTTCGCAGCCCTCTCTCTATCTCATCTCGTATCTTCTTTAATTCTTCGTATCCTTTTTCAACACCAACCCATATCACTCTGGGCCTACTAGTATTCGGGAAAGCACCTAGTCCTTTAAGCACTATACTGAATTTGTTAAACCTCAGCTTGCTTAGCACGTCTCTGGTTATCATATCAACTAGTGGGCGTGGTACATTACCTATAAATCTAAGCGTAATATGTATATTCTGGTCTTCTACAGGCTTCATAGGAACGTTAGTGGATACTATAGTGTCTCTAAGCATGATGAGCCTACTGAGGATATTTGGATCCTCGATATCTATTGCAATAAATACGCGCAGAGTCTCCAATCCCGTAGACCTCTATTATTGGAGTACAGGTAACTAATTAACCATTTTTGCTAAAAAGCTTCATTGAGGACTGGATAATGATAATCATATGTATAACAGGCATGCCAGGCTCCGGCAAGAGTATCGTGGTCGAGGCAGCTCGTTCACTCAATCTCCCCGTGTATACTATGGGAGACGTCATTAGAGAAGAAGTCCTGCGTCAAGGTTCACAGCTCACACCTGATAACATGAATAGAGTAGCTCGTGAACTAAGGGAAAAATACGGTAGTGATATTGTTGCTAGGAGGATATTTGAGAAAATAGATAAGAATACAAGGATAGTGGTAATAGATGGTTTAAGAAGTCTTGATGAAAAGAAGTACTTTGAGACCCAGGGGAAAGTCATAGTCATAGCTGTCCATGCATCGCCTAAAACCAGGTTCTCGAGGCTTGTAAAAAGAGGAAGACCTGGTGACCCATCTACTTGGGAACAATTTGTAGAACGCGATTTTAATGAGTTAAGATTTGGTATAGGAGATGTCATTGCTCTGGCAGATTACATGGTAATAAACGAGGGTGATAAAGAACAAACTTATAACACTGCTATACATATTCTCTCTACTATAATGGGGGTTGCTGAGAAATAATGGTATTAATAGAAGTAGAGACTGAGATCAGGCCTACAGAGGATGTAGAAAAGGTTAGGAAAGCAGTTTTAAACGTATTTGAGCCTAGTAGTATCGAGATAAAAGACTATGGTGGATACAAGACTCTTATAGCCACTTCTCACTCATTATCAAGCCTTGAGAAGCTTCATAGCATCTTAAGAATACAAGGGATACTAGATGCTGCTAGATCATTCCTTAAAAAAGGTGTAAGAGGAACAATGCTTGTCTTTAAACTACATAAGCAAGCAGCTTATGCTGGTAAAGCTTCTTTTGTTGATGAAGATCACGAGTCGCCCATGGGCCCAATAATATTCAAAATAGAGTACCCAGAACCTTACGCGGTTATTGACTGGTTAACACCTAAGACAAGTCATGGTAGACCATTATGGGAGAAGAAAAGACCTAGTGATAACCCATAGTTCCATGAACAACTAGTTACCATTATATTAGCGGTAGCTTCATCAAGTCCTCGGCAGCAATAGTATTAATGAAGAACCTCCTGGCTTCTTCCACAAGTAATGACACGTCTTTATACCTGGTACTAAAGTGTGTTAATACTAGAGTCTTTACGCCTGCTCTACTAGCGGTTATTGCTGCATCAATGCTTGTTGAATGTTTGAACTCATGGGCTTCTTCCATTTTATCGCTGGCAAACGTCGACTCATGTATTAGTATATCTGCTCCTCTACTTTCCTCTACTATTTTGTCGGATGGTGCTGTATCTCCAGTATATACTATCCTATACTCGCGAGGCATCTCTTCTAAAACATCCTCTGGCTTCACTACTCTGCCATTACCTAATAGTACGGGTTCTCCATGTTGTAGTTTAGACCATAGCGGCCCGCGCGGAATGCCGAGTTTTAATGCTTTCTCCGCGTTTATCCTGCCTTTTTTCTTCTTGTATGCTAAAAGTACGCCGAAAGCCGGTATACTATGGTTTACAGGGAACAATTTTATCCATACATCGTCTGAAAGATTAATTCTCTCCTCAGCGTTCTCAGCTATTTCGCAAATATTTATATGGAATACTGGGCGGCTATATGTTAGCTCATAAATCTTAGTTATGAAATCACGAATACCTCTCGGCCCTATAATTGATAATTCTTTCACACGCCTATTGATGTTCATTGAGTGTAGAAGGCCTGGCAAGCCAAAGAAATGGTCTCCGTGAAGATGCGTGATTATGATTACATCTATTGTAACAAGGCTTTCCCCTGCCATGATCATTTTTTGTTGAACTCCTTCACCGGCATCAAGCAATAGTCTAAGACTACCTATCTTCACTAGTATTCCTGGTAATCCTCTATCTTTCGAGGGCATAGAGCCGCTTGTGCCCAGAAACACTATCTCGCCTATCATACTCTCTTAGCCACCACTATTACTCTTGTAAGAGACTTATGTACTCTCATATAATATGCTCTTATAAGCTTAAACCTTGTACCCTCTAATAACTCAAGCGGATTTATCCACGAAGGGTGCGCAAACACTAGATAGCTCTCCTTCCTGAGCACTCTTTCAGCTTCTGCTAGGAAGTTTTTAAGTAGATCCAGGAGGTATTTTTGTTCATGCTTGACAGGAGTAGATCTCCCATAGGGTGGGTCGGTGCCTATGTTGTAAGATATAGAGTCCCTAAACGGCATAGTACCAGAGTCTCCATGAATGATATCCGAAACCTCTACTCCATAGTGTCTCAGATTAATCTGGGACCCCTTAACCATTACACGATCTGCATCCATACATACGAGATCAGTTATTCCCTCCATGAATGCTTCTATAACGAAACCACCAGTGCCACAGAAAGGATCGAGATAACCTTTCATTAGGCAAGGCCTTGATAAGTTAACAAAAACTCTAGAAAGCTGTGGGCTCAAAGCACCTGGTTTGAAAAAAGG
>CAZCAU010000029.1:0-18283 GCA_964496855.1 uncultured Desulfurococcales archaeon | reverse complement strand
GTCTTCTCAAGCGTGATGGGGTATGAGAGCATATTCATAGCGCCAAGCGGTACTCCTAATCCTAGGCTGGCTGGCTTGTCAATAGTGATAGGAGTAGTAGCTGCTTTTGTTGCTAAATATTATATAAGAGTGTTCTACAAACTCATAGATATCTTTAGAAGACTACCACTAATGCCCCATGTTAAACCAGCTATAGGTGGTCTTATCACAGGCCTGATTGCTGTTGCTGTATGGTATGTTAATCCTTCTATAACAGAAGGAGTAGTATCAACGGGGTATCAAGCAGTCCAAGCCGCGCTCCAACAAGTTTTTCCATGGTATGTGCTTTTAGCAATAGCTCTTCTCAAACCACTTGCAACAGGCTTCACTATAGGGAGCGGGGGTAGTGCTGGAGTCTTCGGCCCCTCGGTAGTTATAGGGGCAACGCTGGGTGTAGGTATAAGTGCTGTTATAAGTAGCCTAGTACATATTCCTCAAAGCCAGGTAGAATTTGCAGGCATAATCGGTATCTCAGCCTTCATAGCAGCAACATGTAAGACTCCTCTAGCATCTATAATAATGGCGTCTGAGATGACTAGGGGGTACACGATAATGCCTTACGCGGCTATAGCAGCTGTGTTAGCGTATATTTTAAGTGGTAGTGAGAGTATATATAGTAGACAGATAGAGTCTAGGGAGAGGAGCCCAGCATACATGTTAGCCGGGTATCCCGTATAACATTGTCACATAATTTTACACGAGATGATATCTTGAGAAGAGCTCTCATAGGAATAGATCCCGATGATCCTGAACCCGGTTTCCGCGCGCTAGGTTATGCAACTACTCTTCTAGATCCTAAAGAGTGGGAGCTCCTAGTAGTATGTGTAGTCAATGAGTTCAAGTATGCTAGAGTAGTTAGTCTATCCCCAACAGAGATTAACACGGCTATAAGGAAAGACAAGGAGAATGCAGAGAAGATAGTGAGAGAAGCAGAGGAACAGGCTAGGAGAAACAAGTTTACAGTAAGAGGAATGATTGTTAAAGGTGAGGCTTGTCTTGAGATAATCAATATTGCTAAGTCTCAGAACGTAGAACTAGTTATACTAGGCTATAGGAAGCGTGGACGTGTTAGAAGTCTTATAGGTAGTACCCGTAGAAAGATTATAGAAAAAATAGACTCAAACGTATTGATTGTTAAGTAAATAAGGGTTTTTTACTTCTCTTGTTGCTTCTTCAAGAGTCTGTCACGTAGCCACTTATACTTGTAGACAGCTGCTAGTGCAGCTACTGCTCTCTCCGGCGAGTATGGGAATGCTAGTACTCCGTGTTCTTCGAGCTTCCTTGCTGCTTCTTCTACCTGTACATCTCCACTGAGGCTTGCAACTATTGGTTTCTCTATGCCTTCCTCCTTCATGGCTTTGACTGCTTCTATGACTACGTCTGCGAATACGTCTGGTGGCGTTATGATTGTGTGCCAGTAGCCTAGGATTACTGCGTGTACACGTGGGTCTCTGACAGCTGTTAGTATGGTCTCTCTATAAGTCTCGGGCGGGCTTGCACCAGTGATGTCGACTGGGTTACCTAGTGCACCGAATTCTGGCACGTACTTTCTGAACTTTTCTTTGAGGTCTTCTGGTATCTCCATTAGTTTGAGACCATGATCAGCTATGGCGTCGGATAGTATTACTCCGAGGCCTCCTGCACCTGTTACTACTATGATGTTGTCGCCTTGTGGTAGCGGTAGCATTGCTAGTGCTCTAGCTGTGTCGAACATTTCTTCTAGTCCCTTGACTCTTATAGCTCCGGCCTTCTTTAGTGCTGCATCCACTACCTCGTCCTGGCCTATGATAGCACCGGTGTGCGACTTGGCTGCTCTTACTCCGTAACTTGTACGGCCAGCCTTGAGTATGACTACGGGCTTTATCGGTGTTACCTTCTTGAGAACCTCTATGAATCTTCTGCCATTCTTTACGGACTCCATGTGCATAGCTATTACTTTGGTATTCTCATCCTGTGCAAAATACTCTAATACATCTGCCTCGTTTAGGTCTATCTTGTTGCCAAATCCTATTAATGCAGATAAGCCTAGCCTTCTAGATCTAGCGTAGCCTAAAATGCCCATGCCCACGCCGCCGCTCTGGCATGTCAGTGCAATTACTCCCTTGTAGTCATAAGATACTGTGAATGCTGCGGACATGTTCATGTGTGGGTTGTATACTCCGAACGTGTTGGGGCCTATGACCCTTACTCCTGACTCTTTAATAGCTTTTTTAAGCTCTTCGTCTAGCTCATAGTTGCCTATCTCTCCGAATCCTGACGAGAATACGACTGCCGCAGGAACTCCTTTTTCGCCTAGTTCTCTAATAGCGTCAGGAACCATTTTTGCTGGTATAGAGATTAGTGCTAGATCTATCTCGTCTGGGACAGCCTTGACGCTTGGGTATGCTTTGAGGCCTAATATCTCTGGTGCTTTCGGGTTTATCGGATATATCTTGCCTTTGAAACCTCCGTCTACAAGGTTTTTGACAGTAGCATATCCTACTTTTCCAGGCTTTGATGATGCTCCTATGACCGCTATGCTTCTTGGCTTAAGTATTCTAGTCATTAATTCTACACTACTTAGTTTGGGTACAGGCATTACACTCACACCCCCAGGCTGTATATTATAATATAATTATTTATGTTAAGATTATTCTCGCGTCAATAACTTTGCATCCTTTGCCTGGCTCGTACACGAATATCGGGTTGAGATCCATTTCGCCAATGTGTTCCTCAAGGTCGACAACCATATCTGATACCTTCACTATCAGTTCTTGCAAAGCCTTCACATCTCTAGGCGGGCTACCTCTGTATCCTTCTAGTAATGGGTATGTTTTTATACTCTTGACTAGCTCTAGAGCGTCTTCTTCTGATACAGGTACTGGTGTGAAAGCTACGTCTTTTAGCAGCTCAACGTATATCCCACCGAGACCAAACATTAAGGCATGACCGAAAGAGGGGTCTCTGAGAACACCAACTATCACTTCTAGGGCTTGAGGAGCCATTTCTTGTACCGTTACACCAATAACCTTGGCGCCAGGCGCGTTCTTCTTAACGTTCTCCATGATAGTGTTAAAGGCTTTTACAACTTCCTCCTCATTCTTTACATTCACTATTACGCCGCCAACATCAGACTTATGAGTTATGTCTGGTGATAATATCTTTAAGACTACTGGGAACCCTATCTCCTTAGCAACCTTTACTGCCTCATCAGCTGTGGTTGCCACTGCTATCTTTGTTGTTGGTATACCATAGAGACTTATCAGCTCCTTCGACTCGACTTCTGTTAATATTTTTCTGCCCTCGCTTCTTGCTTTATTGATTATTTCAAGTGCTTTTTCCTTGGACATTTTGTTCGTCCCTAATACCTAATATTAGGATGTAGAAATAAAGATTTTGTTGATCGATAATTGCGAAAAGCTTACGCCTCAAAATCTTGCAAAACCACTATAACATAATGTTTAGAACTTCTTTTATGAATCTAAACACAGTATTGGTTAAATATAATGTATATTTAAAAAAAGATGGCTACATAGTGAAAGCGATAACAATCCGCAATGATGAGTAACAGTGTCCCTGCCGCGGAGTGGTGTATCTAATTGAGCAAGTCTACCACCTACCGGGAGCGGATACTCAGGGGGCCGATAATACGCACTATGTTGTGGCTTGCATGGCCTGTAATGATAGCTAATCTTGTCCAGATGTCCTATAATCTCGTAGACGCATTATGGCTTGGAAGACTTGGGAGACAATCTTTTGCTGCACCTACTGTGAGCTGGCCCCTGATAATGCTGTTTAACTCTATAGGGTTCGGCTTGGCACAAGCTGGTATGACTCTTATATCCCAGTACTTTGGTGCTGGAGATCGTAAGATGAGTGAGAAGTGTGCCTGCCAGCTTATAGCATTCATCATAACCGTAGCTACTATTATGAGTATTATTGGTTTCCTAATGGTAGACAAAATACTTCTCTTCATGGGCGTTCCATCAGATGTCTATAAGCTTGCTCTCAACTACACGCGAACAATCTTTGCTGGGCTACCTATAGCGTTCACGGGATTTGCTTTTATAATGATAGCAAACGCTATAGGCGATACACGTACACCGACCAAACTAAGCATTACTTCTGCACTGGTGAACATGGTTCTTGACCCTATACTGATATTTGGTTTACTAGGTTTTCCAAGACTAGAAGTTGTAGGTGCGGCACTAGCAACAATCTTGTCAAGAGCCTTGATCGCAACCATAGGGTTGACTATGCTGTTTCGCGGTTTCTACGATATAAAAATAAGCCTACAGTGTATGAGGATAGAGAAATGGTGGCTACGAAAAGTAGTATCCATAGGGCTCCCCCTAACTATACAATCGTCTTCTAATGCCCTAGGCTTTACCGTCTTAATGAGTATTGTATCTAGATTTGGATCCGTAGCAATAGCAGCGTACGGGATAGGTATTAGGATAATAGATATTATTCAGGCTTTTACATGGGGCTTACAACGTGCTATATCAATAATGATAGGGCAGAACATTGGTGCCGAAAACTATCATCGTGCTAAGAAGATAGCCTATCTAGCATCTGCTTTCATAGCACTAGTACTTACTTTCGGAGCTATGGCTATCTATACTATCAGGACCCAGGCCGTAGCAGTTTTTGTTCCCGACCCCTTAGTCATAGCAGAGGGATCTATTTTTCTAGGATACTTTATATGGAGCTTACCATATTTCGGGGTCTTCTTCATAAGTAATGGTGTAGCACAAGGTTCAGGTCATACTAAGATTGTGACCTTGATCTCTATAGCAAGACTATGGTTTTTCAGGGTAGGATTCTCTCTACTACTAGCAATATACTTGGGAATGGGGACCACAGGTATATGGATAGCAATGACATTAAGTAACATGCTTGCAGGCATCATGGCAATGATATGGATGTCGCGAGGAAGATGGCTTAAGAGAGTGATAGAACAAGTCACTATAACTGAAACATCAGCTGTTTAAAAGAATCGTTACATGCTTGTATCAAATCAAAGATTTGGTAACGGTTAATTTTTATCCTATAAGATTTTTAATTATAGAAACAGTAGCTTCAAAAGGTGTAAGCTAGGATGTCGTCCAAATCATTCGAAGAATTCGCTTCTGAAGTAAAGAAAATTGTTGGAGCAGAAAACGTGCAAGAAAAACCAGAGGAGCTCTATCCTTACAAGTATGATGCTACCTTCATTATCGGCAAAGTACCGAAACTCGCAGTCTTCCCATCAACTCCCGAGGAGATATCAAAGATTATGAAGTTGGCTAACGAGTATCGTGTACCCATAATCCCGAGAGGGAGAGGAAGTAGTCTAAGCGGTGGCCCAGTCACCATTGTTGATAACAGTGTAGTGCTGAATCTTCTTAAGCTAAACAAGATCATAGAGATAAGTCCTGAGAATAAGTATATGATTGTAGAAGCTGGTGTAACGGTAGATGAGATTGAGGCTGCGCTAGCTTCTTACGGCTATATGTTTCCTCCAGATCCTGCAAGCAGCGTCGCGGCAACTATTGGAGGGGCAATTGCGGCTAATGCTGGCGGAATAAGAGGCGCAAAACACGGGACTACAAAGCACTGGGTTCTAGGCCTGGAAGTGGTATTGCCCACAGGCGAGATAATAGAGCTAGGCAACAAGACTCTGAAATGGAGACAAGGACCAGACTTGGTAGGCTTAATTACTGGTAGTGAGGGTATTCTAGCAATAATTACAAAAGCCGCATTGAAGATCTATCCAAGGCCAGAGAAGGTTGTTAGAATACTAGCATACTTCGACTCGCCTAGGGCGGCTGCAAACCTAGTAGCAAAATTCGCGAAAGAGAGAATAGTACCACTAGGAATGGAGTTCTTAGACAGACTAACAATGGATGCCCTAGAGAAAGCTAAGGGAATGAAGTTCCCAGAAGCCGCCCAGTTCCTCATGCTCATAGATATTGATGGTCCACCAGAAGCTATGAAGAGGTACATGGATAAAGCAGTAGACATAGTCAAGTCAGAGAACCCGATAGATGTCATGTACTCTGACGACCCTGTCGAAATGGAGAAACTATATGCTGCTAGAAAGGGAGCTTACGCATCACTCCTCAAGATTAGAAAGAAGCCTACGGAGACCGTGTACATGGAAGACGTGGTGGTACCAGCAACAAAGCTGCCCGACATGCTTGAGCAACTATACAAGTTGTCCGAGAAATACGATATACAGACACCGACATTTGGTCACATAGGAGATGGTAACCTGCACCCTAACCTGATATTCGACCTAGCTGACCCAGACTCTGTCAAGAGGGCTGAGGAGCTATTTAAAGAGACTTGTAAAGTAGCTGTTGAGCTAGGAGGATACATCTCTGGTGAGCACGGCATAGGGGTAACGAGAAGAGAGATATTCAAGGAAGCGCTAGCTGCCAGGAAGTCTGAGAAGATCTATGACTTAATAGTAGGGATAAAGAAGGTCTTCGATCCCAACTGTATACTAAACCCAGGTAAAATTATAGATACATGTTAAGGTCCCGGGTGAGAAAATATGTCCGCCCTAGGTTATAAGATACCCGAGGAAGTGCTAAACGAGTTAAAAGAACATGCATTATCATGCATAAGATGCGGATTCTGCGAACCAGGCTGTCCAACGCTTAAGCCGCTAGGCTATAAGATAATGTTTAGTCCACGCGGAAGAAAACAACTAGCAAGAGGGCTGCTACAAGGAGAGCTTAAGTTATCGAAAGAGCTCTACGAGTCATTCTTCACCTGTCTCCACTGTGAAGACTGTGAACAAGCATGTCCTGGCTCCTTGAACAGCGGTATAGTATCTCTGCTAATGAGGCAAGTAATAGTTGAAAACGCCAAGGATCTCCTAGATAAAGAGCTTACTCTGAGTATGGATATACTCAGTAAGAGAGACAACCCTGTAGGTATAAGTACTGATGACTTGACTTCATGGGTTAAGAAGCTGAAAGGCAAGGTGGATATACCAGAGGAGGGCAATACAATACTCTATACAAGCAACTTGTACACGCTAATGCCATACAGTCATGCAGCATTAAGACTGACCAGGGGAGAATGGGTTAAGAAGATGATGGGCTTCGTAAAGATGCCAGGAGGCATGGGACTTGCAGCAAGATTTGTGAAGTCAGCTACCCCGAAAGAACTTGTTGAGAGATTTGAGTCTATATTAGAGAAGATAGCGCTTCTCCTACACATGGCTGGCGTGAAATTTGCGTACACTAGGAAGGAGATCTACGGTGGGATGCTAGCATACGACTTTGGCTTCGTTGACCTCTTCAAGAAACAAGCTAGCAAAGCTATTGGGATACTCAAGAAAGCTGGTGCTAAGAGAGTCGTAACAACCGATCCTCACACAACCGAGACGTTAGAGGTAATTGCTCCAAAGTATCTCGGATACTCTGATCTAGAAGTAGTACACTACCTAGAGCTACTCAAAGACAAGATATGCGATCTTAACCCGTACTTCGAGGAAGAAGTCACTGTTGTTATACATGATCCATGCCGCCTCGCTAGGGGATTAAACAAGCATACTCTCTTAAGAGAAGTGCTCGGGAAAGTAAAGAACCTAAAGATAGTAGAGCCCACTAGAACAGGGCTTAGAACATCTTGTTGCGGATCACCGGTAGAAGCTATAAGACCAGAGCTTGCCTCAAAGATAGCCGAGGATAGAGCGCAAGAGCTGACGAGCAAGTCCAAAGTAGTAGTCACTGCATGCCCAATATGTCTAGCAGCTCTACTAGAACCTGTTGAGAAGCTGGGCGGCAAAGTATATGACATAGCAGAGATACTCTACGCAGCAGTTACTTCACACAAGCTAGAGTAAGCAGTACTTTTTATTAAAATATAAACTTAAATTTCTTTTTTTATCTTTACCAGGCTAATAAAAAGATTAGAAAACCTATTCTTTAGCCCATCACGGTTAACGCTATAGCTATGATTAATAATGCCCAGCCTATCAGTATTATGTAGCCTATGACTTTTCTTAGCGAAGAAGCAAGTGCTAATATGAGATAAACAGCCGTGAGAAGCACTAGTGTAGAGATGGCACCACTAAATTGTGTAGATAGTTCTGGCTGTGCTTTAAAGATGGTCTCGTCTAGCAAGATCTTTATCAGGTTTTGTAGTATGTTAATAAGCCAGGCTATAGTTTTTCCCACGGTTAAAGCTAGTTCTTCTACATCGAAAGCCATTGCTTCTCACCATTACCAGTATTGAATCAGTCTTCCAAGGCTAGAATCTACGTTTAAACTATAAAAACTGCCTTATCTACTCAGTAATAATATTGCTATGACTGCTAGTATTACACCAGTTATCTTTTGCAATCCTAGTTTTTCTCCTAGGAATATGTATGAGAGAATAGTTGTTACTGCTGGATAAAGTGCTGTTAAGGCAACTACTAGTGATGCTGGGCCTTTCTCGAAAGCTTTTACCATTAGTATGTAGCCGGTAGTACCTGCAAAACCTGCAAATAATGCTAGCAAGAACACTGTCTTGCTGGCAAACACGTTTGGTTTGTAAATAATAGCTACTATGGTCACCATTATTATGAGAGCTATATTGCTAGACACGTATATCTGGGTCCAAGAGTACTTGGTGGACACAAATTTTAATAGTACACCCCATATGCCCCATAGCATCATCGTGCCTAGTGCAAAATATATCCAGCTATGTGTGTTACCCATTATGATCTCACCCGGTACTCATACTGGCTTAATAGTAGGAGAGCATGAATACTATTAAGGATTCTGCATGAATGCTCTACGGTATGACAGAGTTTTAATATTTTTGAAGAATAGTAATGGGCGTAGGAGTACTGGTGGTTTAGAATGAGCAATGATGTATCAGAGAAGGTAACTGTGTATGGGCACGTAGCTAGTCTAAGAAGAGTTGGTAAAATCATATTCATAATTCTCAGGGAATTTGATGACGTTGAACAAGTAACTGTGAAGAAAAACGAGGTTTCAGAAGATGTATGGAAGACTGCTGAGAGCCTAGGATTAGAGTACTTTATTGAGGTTAGGGGTGTAAGAGTCAGATCTAGTATTGCTAAGACTGGTAGAGAGATTATTCCTTCTAGTCTAAGAATTATTGCTGCATCAAAGCCATTACCAATAGATCTGACAGGTAAGGTAGCTACGGATTTCCCTACGCGGATCAAGTATAGGTATCTCGACTTGCGCAGACCGAAGGTCAAAGCTATTTTCAGAGTGAGGTCTACTCTGCAAAAAGCCGCGCGAGAATTTTTCTACAAAAGGGGTTTTGTGGAGCTTCAGTTCCCGGTAATAATAGCTACTGCTACAGAGGGTGGTGCAGAATTATTCCCAGTAAAGTACTTTGACACTAACGCTTACCTGGCTCAGAGCGGGCAGCTTTACAAACAATCAGCAGTAGCAGTATTTGGGAAAGTCTTTAGTATAGCACCGAGTTTTAGAGCTGAGAAGTCTAGGACAAGGAAGCACTTGACAGAATTCTGGCAGATAGATGTAGAGGTAGCATTAGTTAGTAAAGAAGATCTTATGAGACTACAGTTTGACCTAGTAAGGTACATTTATGAGAGAATCTATGAAGAGAATGAGAAAGAACTCGAAGAACTAGGAGTTAAACTGGATATACCGGAAGAGTATGTGAAAATAGGATACGATGAAGCGATAAGCATCCTGCAAAACAAGGGATTTGACATAAAATGGGGCGATGACTTCGGTAGTGATGAAGAGCGTGCTCTATGTAGAGAGTTTGAGCAACCATTCTTCATAACAGAGTTCCCTGCTGAACAAACAGCTTTCTACTATATGGTTGATAGAGGAGATTCTCGTATAGCACATAGAATAGACATGATGGGGCCCGGAGACTACGGTGTAGAATGGAGTAGTGGTGGATTGAGAGAACATGACCCCGAGAGATTGAAAGCTAGAATAATCGAGAAAGGGATGAAGCCCGAGAGCTTTGACTGGTACCTAGACATGTTCCGCTACGGCTTCCCGCCTCACGGGGGGTTCGGGATGGGTGTCGAGAGATTACTACAGACGATACTCAAGCTAGAGAAGATTCATGAGACAGCGCTTTATCCAAGGACGCCAGACATAGTTAAACCTTAGAGTATCAGTCGAAACCTCCTTTCTCATCTACACGTATTAGATCAATCATGCAGAGCTCATCATCCAGTGATTATATTTCTTCTTAGCACTAAAATGTCATATCATGTAATCTGGTATTTTCTCCGGGGATATATACCTTATAGGTTTTAGACCATATTTTCTGAGAAGCTCTACTACATGTGGATACATTATTATTATTTCCGGGTCGAGAGATGCTAGTAGATCTGGATGTATACTATGTATGCGTTCTAGTAGCTCCTTGATATTCTCTGGTTTACTAAAGCTCAGCATAACTGCTGGATATACTCTCTCACCAGGCTCCATCCCCGCGTCGACAAGATTCTTGAGTGCTAGTAACTGGTACTTGTAGGCTCTTGGATCCGCTCCTGTAACTTTATGAAATTCTTCAGGGCTAGCTGCTTTAATAGATACACGTATTACTAGGTTATCGTAAGACGCTAGCTTCTTGGCGAGCCAGGATTCGCTACCAATGAGGATACCATTAGTCTCAAGTATGAATACATAAGAAGTATCAGATATTATGTCTAGGATTTTGAGTAAATGATCAATACATAGTACTGGCTCGCCACCGCTTACTCTCACATATCTGTATTTCCTCTTAGAAGCTATTTGTACTAGTTTGCTAGTAACCATGAAGGGGGAGTAAAAGTCCCCACTTGTTGTTGTGAAACTACCGTATCTCCAAGACCAGCAAAACCTGCAACGCAGGTTACAGCCTACACAGTCTGCTGTAGCGCTTCCACCATACCAGCGTCCTCCTCTAAACCTGTAGTAGCGCCTCTCAACAATATTATTCCTAGTTCTACATACTTTTTCCTCTACGATATGTGCGAGTTTTAGTGGATCATACCCGTTGTTCATCCTTGTCTGCCTAGAGATAGTGTTTTTAGCCATTTAGACTTGTTATTCTCGAACACAATAATATTAGCTAAGCATCTAAATGTATTGCCATGAGGTGCCGAGAGTAATGCTGAGAGATAATAGGATAATAGTAGAGGTACCGCCCACGCGTACTCGTGAGAAATTCTTAGAGAGGATAAGTATTATAGAAAAATGTGTAAAAAGCCTAGACTTGCCTGACGCGCCTCTCGGCATACCAGCTATACATCCTATCGCATTAGCCTCTATAGCTTTGTCCCGAGGATTTGATACTATAACTCATTTAAGACTATATGATGTCAACACCGTAGGATTTAAAGAACTAGTATACGCTGCTAAAGCCCTAGGGGTTGACAACCTAGTTATCCTACATGGAGATAAGCCTTCAGAGGGAAGCATAGTAAGTGATCTTGAGAGCGAAGAAGCTGTCTCAATCATAAAGAAGGACCCAGTAGTGTCTAGCCTGAGAATAGGGCTTTTGCTCAGCCTCAGGTATCCTAGAGAAGAGGTGATTAAGAGGTTAGACTCTAGCGCGGACTTCTTCTTAGTATTGAGGGCAGAGCCTGGGAAAGATTACTCGTGGATAAGAGATGAGGCTAAAAGGAGGAGGAAGAAGTTGTACGCATACTTGATTATAGAGACTAGTAGGAATAAAGACTTAATAGAGAGACGCCTAGCAGGGCAGCCGAGGTGTCGTGTAGAGAGAGCCGAGACCTGTATCCTGGAGTTGCTGAGATTCTTTGATAAGATAATACTGTCTCTCCCAGGAGATTACGAGTTCTTCCCTAACTTATTAGGTAAGCTAAACTTATGTGTGTAAACTCGATAATCATTCTCTAGGATAAGGGAAATGAGCATAAATGATCTAGGACTAGAGGAGAGGTTGCGGAGCCTGCTAGGCCTTAATAGTTATGAGGCAAGAGTATATCTGGCTATACTAGCTGGTGCTAGATCACCTAAAGACATCTCTAAGAATAGTCGTGTACCACTTCCCCGTGTTTACGACATTATCGAGCGTTTAGAGAGCTATGGGTTAGTTATTAGAGATAAGGGATCGTATAGAGTAGTGGATCCTAGGGAAGCAATTGCAAGAATAACTTTTGCAAAAATAAGGAGTGTTGTGGAAACTGCTGCTAAGGCACGTAGATTAGCAGAAGTACTCTATGAGAAATATAAGGCCGGGACTTCTAAGGATGTGCAGGGCGTAGAGACTATTAGGGGGATGGAGAAGATATTTGCGAAAAGCTTTACAATAGCAGCTGACTCTGAGAAGGTATTATTTAGTTTATGGAAGACATTAGAGAAGCTAGATTATATCAAGCCCCTGGTCGAGCCATACTTGGAGCTGTTAAGACAGAAAGAAGTAGCAATAATTGTTGCTGAAGGAACTGTTCTCTCTAAGCAGGATATTGATCTCTTGAAGAAACTAGGCGTAAAAATATATTGTTCCAAGGGCCCAGTCCTAGATATGATGATTACCGAGGATACAGTAGTAATAGGTGTGCCTGACTCCGAGGTGAAGAACGAAGTTATAGCTATTATTGTTAGGAGTAGCGAGTTTGCATCATCTCTCAGAAGAGTAATACTGAGATCTTCTAGGATATGCTATTAAGTGGTCGAGTAATAATATTTCCTAGCAGTCCCTGTAGGGTCTGGTCTTATGTCTACAGATAAGCCTATGCTGGCTGATGGTAGTATAGTAGCAGATTACAAACCGTTATTCAAGTACTGGGAGTTAGCAAAAAAGAGATCAAGAGAACTGGCGAATAAAGCTGTTCTGAGCAGAGGTGATCTTGAACTTTTACAAGAGATCATCCGTGGGGCTGCGGGTACTAGATTATCACTTGCTGATCTGCTTGATCTGCTTGTCGAGAAAATTATGCCGAGAATAGATCCTGACATAGCTTATGAAGCTATTAGAGAAGTATATGGGATTGAGCTAGAGAAAAGAGATGCTCAGCAACGCGTGGCTAGAATAATAGCTGGATGGATAGTGGAAGCTGGAAAGACATGGGGTATCATAAGAATAAAGGGTACTTTGCCGAGCGACTAGTGCTTCTCGACATCAACAACACTAGTGTTTTTCATTAGCCTGGATACAATACTCTTACTGCCAGGACTTCTAAGCCTATCTGCCACCTGGTGGGCTAGCTTGATAATCTTTGATAACACTTCTACATCTCTACTCAGGGCTTCAGGGTATTGGCTAGCTTTCTTCAATAACCTTGTCACAAGTTCTAGTTCGTTAAACACCATGGATCTGAATAATTCTTTATCAGTTATGGACAAGTTTTGTTTATGTAATAGGTTCTCTAATCTCCTTATCAACGACTCTGGCTCTATGCTTGCTATTTGTATCTTTAATAACTCTATCTCGGGATCCTCGGGCTCTGGCTCAGCGCCTTCAAACTCTGCTACTACCCTCTCTACGCTATCTCTGTCTACAAATATCCACCAGTGCTGATTACTACTCTTATAACTAGTCTCTATGATACCATATTCTCTCTCTAAACTACGTAGTAGAAGAGCAGGGTTGTAGTCAACACCATACTCTGCAAGCTTTTTCTTCACACTCTTAAAATCAAAGTCTCCTAGTCTTATCCGGCTCTTGTTTCCAGACTCGCTACTAACATCTAGCAATGCTTTAAGGACAACATACGCCTTAACCCCATGCCGTGCTAGAAACTCTTCAAGACCCCGATAACCAGTCAATACCAGGGACCTCATGCTTACGTTTTGATTATACTTGCTAGCACTGATTGCTAGGTATATTATTTCCAGTAGAGATATATTGTATTATACCATAATGTTCTACCCGCGTAAAAGTTATAAGCAGGGTATTACGGGCAACAAGCCTTGCATGCTATAAGGCTAGAAGACGTGTGGAAGATCATAAATGATAGAGAGATCATACGAGGCGTATCATTTAATGTAAGGCCCGGCGAGGTCTACGGGCTCGTAGGTCCTAACGGGGCTGGGAAGACTACAACACTACGCATAGTTGTGGGCTTATACAAGCCTACACGTGGCACTGCTAAGGTATATGATGTAGACCCTTATAGGGAAAGAAGCAGACTACGCGGACTATTAGCCTATCTGCCAGAGGATGCTGGAGTCTATGAGAGGCTCACGGGTTATGAACATTTATACTATTTTGCATGGCTACACACAGGGGATAAGGGTAAAGCCGAAGAACTAGCTAAGAGAGGAGCTGAGATCTCGGGACTAGGAGATGCATTAAAGAGGCAGGCGGGAGGCTATAGTAAGGGTATGAAGAGAAGGCTCTTGATTTCTGCTGTATTCATGCTCGAACCCCAGGTAGTAGTGCTTGATGAGCCGACCTCAGGTCTTGACGTATACTCTGCTGTTAAGATAAGGGAGGTTATCAAGGAGTATGCTAAGCGAAATAATGCGGCTGTTCTTCTATCTAGTCATAACATGCTTGAAGTACAATATGTGTGTGATAGGGTGGCGTTTATGAGTGAGGGAAGGATAGTAGAGGAAGATACTCCGGAGAGCATTATAGACAAGTACTCTGCTAAGAACTTGGAGGAAGCATTTATAATGGCTACAAGGGGTGGCTAGAGATCAAGGTTAACGAGGTAAAACCAGTACTATGGAAAGAACTTAAGGATCTGTCTAGGGATAGGAAGACTATACTTGCAACAATACTATTGCCACTATTCTCCCTACCCTTGCTCGGGATACTGGCCGTAAGCTTGGCTGCTGAACAGAAGCCTGTAATTGCTATTGTTAGTAAGGACAATAATGAGTTAATTCATAATGTGACACAGAAGATAAAAGATACTATTCTGAGCATAGCGTCTAGTAATAAATTATCAGTTAGTGTCATAGTGCTAGACGATCTTGAGACAGCTGTGACTAATAATAGTATAGATGTGATACTATACTTGCCCAAGGGTTTTGCAGAAAACCTGACATCAATAGATAGAGTAGCATATTACAGAATACTAGAGCGTCTAGGCTCGGCAACTATAAGGATCTCAGAAAATATGGCTAGGGCAGCCATAGCCTCGTTAAGTAGAGAGGTGTCGGAGAAGCGGGTAACGTACATATCCGAGAAAGCAGGGCTCAGAGTATCGCCAGAAATCATACTAGAGCCTGTTAGAGAGTATGCTCCGCCACAACCTGTGGGGCCTCGAGGGGAAGAAGTATCGCCAGAAATGAGTTTACGCGCAGAGTTTGCCAGGTTTTTGATGTTTGCATTATTCTTTGTCGTAACCCCGGCTACTGTATTTATTTCAGATAGTATTATCGGGGAAAGAGAACGCAAGACTTTTGAAATGACATTTGCAAGCCCTGTGGATCCCCGCTCGGTATTGCTTGGAAAACTGTTTGCAAGCACCTTGTTAGGCATTATAGCTTCTCTAGCTGATATCGCGGGAGTAGTATTCTACTTAGCAATATTATCCGGGATAGCGCATGCAATGCTTGATTTCAAATTAGTGTTGCTCCACTCTCTGGATGTTGCATTAACTGTTTTTATGACAACACTAATACTTGTACCCATAGTCTCTAGAGCAGAGTCTATCAGGAGTGCTCAGACTACTTCTTCACTAATAACAATGGTTGCTCTAGCAGTGTACTTTTCTGTACTCTTTGTAGATATAGCTAGACTACCAGAACTAATAAGATATGCTCTATACCTTATACCATATACTCATAGTGTGTTAGCCATATACTACTATGTGGTGCTTCAACCAGTAAAAGCCATGATGCATCTTGGTATCATAACTATCATATCAATAGTACTGATATATGTGTCGCTCAGATTCTTTGACTTAGAGAAAATAGTTATGCATAGAGAACGGGCTATTGAGGCCTAGAGTCTTGTTGCAGAGATAGTCTTGCTCTTTTCTCCTTATAGTATCCTCTAGGGCTTCTAAGCGTTAAGAGTAGGTATACCTGGAACCAGAACTCTTTAAACCCCTCTAGCCAGCTCTTACTAGACTTATTAGCTATCTCAAGCCAGTCTGTCTCAACTATAGCTAATGATACGATCACTATCAGTGCAATTATTACTGTAGTCAGTAGTACCGGGTGAACCTGGCTTTCTAGTTGAAAGAGCATGCTTAGAGTCTTTCCCGCTAGTATAGCGAATCCAGTTATGACTATCTTGCCTAGGAATACCCCTATAAAGAAGTACCTGAAGTTATATCCTGCGACACCAAGAGGTACGTAGATGACGTCATCTGGTAATGGTAGTGCTGCAAATAAGAAGATAGCTAGAAGAGCACTCTTGCGGAACAAGTTTACGAATACCTCTAAGTTGCGCTTGGTCTCTTCCGAGGCTTTTAGATGCGCTGCTCTACCCATCATGTAGACTATGGCTTTGCCTAGTGCAGCACCAAGAGCGCCAGCAAGTATAACCATTGCAACCTCTAGTCTTGTTGAAAGTCTTGAAGCATAAGCAACTATACCGATAACATACGGGATAGTAGAATACGGGATCGCATTACTAACTAGGGATATCAGGAATACTCCTAGGACCCCGTATTCTTCAACCCACTGTGTCAGCGATGATAAGAATCCTGCCTCAGGCAACTCTCGTCGTCTCGCTAACTAGCAATTGCATTATTTTATTGAATGGAGTATAAATACTATTGCTAATATCAACTCTTTTAGAACAGTAGTTTAGCCTGGAGAGAAATCTTAATAATACTAGATACAGACAATAATGATTAGCGAGTGAACCCTGGTCCCGTGTAATTCGATCCCGAGTCACGGGAGTAGATGAGCACGGGTCGGGTCACTCCCGGCCTCCCCTTTTCAGCGCTCTCAGTCAAATGCGTCTATAGAGAAGACTAAGTACGATAAGAAGCAGGATGATGACTTTTCGGGGAGCACGATACCTGATAAACCTGTTATGAAGAAGCGGTTACCCAGCTGATAACCTGGGAGCTATTTTCTCTGATGAATAAACTCTGGCGTAACCTCCGCGCCTTTGAGCTCGTCTATAGAGTCTTGGATCTCATCTATTCTCTTTAGTATATAGTTTACGATGAGCTCTCTTATCTGATATATTGCTCCTTCTAATAGCAACATTCTATTCCGGAGCTTCTCGATCTCTGTGTCTGTCTCCTTCTTATAAGACTCTAAATGCTCTAATAGCTCGGCATAGTACTGTGGAGCATTTCTGCCTTCTCCACCTAGTTCTCCGTCTAGACCCTTCTTTATGAATACTTTTATTAAATCAGTAATCTGTATCCCAAGCTCCTCGGCTTTTGCCTTCAGGCGAGAATACACGTGCTCTGGCAGTGATAAATGTACTGTCGGCATATGTCTTCTCCTTTCAAGAAAAATCTATGAATCGGTGTATTTAAAGATATTACTAATCATAGTCTTCTTCTTGTAATACTTATCCAGTAATACCAAGACTAGTTGGATACTTCTATAAGGAATACTCTATGTATTATCTAGGTTGGATATATCATGATGAGAGTTGTCACATTTAAAATTGAGGAGGAATTACTAGAGAAAATAGACTTGTATGCTCGTAGTAGAGGAAAGACTCGCAGTGAAGTTATTAGGAGAGCATTAGAGCTATATCTCATAAGGGAAGAGCGTAAAGAGCCCATTATCGCTAGAAGGATAAAAGTCTATTATTAACAGTAGTTTTTTATTAACACATTTCTTGCCAGTATTTTTGAAAAAAGAAAAATACATCGGGATATTATTAAGGATGCCTAAATACTACTATAGTGTTTTTCTCAGGCAACTCTTCTTTTGATACAGTATACTGGTTTGTCTCAAGCCTTACCGTAGGCCATTTTGCTATTGCTAGGAATTCGTCAAGCGTAGCTAATGGGAGCATTATTCCTGGAACCCAGTAGTGCATTGGTACTAGTATCCTTGGCTTTACCTTCTCAGCTATCTCTAGTGCTTCTCTAGGACCTATAGTGAATGTGCCGCCGACAGGCACGAAGACGATGTCTGCTCTTCTAAGCTTCTCTACAACATCGGGTGGGGGAATCCTGCCTAGATCACCTAGATGTGCAAACACTAGATCATCTACCTCTAACAAGTATATCATTGTCTTACCTCTAAGCCTGCCACCTTCTTTATCATGATACTCTTCGATACCCTCTATCCTAGCACCCTTGGCTTCGAAGACTCCTTTCTTCATTTTGAAAATCATGGCATCTGGTTTTGCCACAACCTCTGCGGCGTTATGGTCGAAATGGTCATGCGATATCAGTACTATATCTGCTTTAGTATCAGGCTGTTTA
>CAZCAU010000028.1:0-18772 GCA_964496855.1 uncultured Desulfurococcales archaeon | reverse complement strand
CAGGGATCCCTTACGAGTATGTATGACTTCGGGATGAAACTGTACTCCATAAATAGGTTTTTCTCTGTGCTTAAATGCAGCAACGTAGCCATTCTCAGATACTGCTAGGAGCTCTAAATCCCTAGGTAGTTCTGAAACATGGTCTCCATGACTCATCCACACGATTTCCTCATTACTCCACCCGTCGAATAACACATCTTTTTTCAATATACGTACTCTTGTTCTACCATACTCACCTGTACCTTTCTTAACACTACCTCCCAGGAGCAGGGCTAGTAATTGGAACCCATAACATATGCCTAGTATGGGTACTCCATACTCTAGTAACCATAATGGTATTCTTGGAGCATTTTCCTCATATACGCTTGAAGGACCCCCAGATAATATTATTGCTTTCGGCTTTATCTCTGCAATTAGTTCCTTGCTTAGCTCGTGTATATGTATTATCTCTGTGTAGACTCTCTTGTCTCGAATCCTCCGTGCAATAAGATGAGAATATTGACCGCCAAAATTGATAATCACGACTGTATCGTGTTCTTTGTACGGTTTCCACGAATCCTCATTGTTCTTGAGCATTAATCCTCCTCTAGAAGATATCACATTAATAGCTTGGTAAAATACTTATAAGAACCTAGTAAGACTTCGTGGGATATGGTATTTCCTGCACTCTTCAACAATTTTTATGGCTACTGGCGACCCGTTTGGCGCCTTATCAGCTACTCCTGGAGTGATTTTCTCTAGATAAGCCTTGTCTACAAGCTTATATCCTCTTCTAAGGAGGTGCGATTTATTGTCTCTAGCAACTGCTACTATCATGCATGCATTCTTACTAACAAGCTTCTTCTCAACTTCTCTCAGCAAGAGCTCTGCAATCTTACCATCATTGCGTTGTGTTAGGAGGTAATAGATGTACCCAATCTTAGTGTCGCCAATAGAGTTGATACTATACGCTATAAGGCCTTGTACAACGCCATCTGAGATTACAAGTAGTGTATCAAGCCATCTTAAGTCGCTTAGGATTTTCTTGTAATCATGTGTGGTGGCATTATTCGCCATTAATACTATCTGGTTCCTATACTTAGTATTGTACTCGGTAATACTTATACCAGTATATTTACTCATGCGTGATGTTAACCTCTTTTGTTTACAGGGACTAGTTTAGAAACAAGAAGGGGTTAATAAGCTAGATGCAATAAGTGATAATACTGTAGGATCCCTTTAAAGTAACTCTCTCAATATTCTTAGCATCAACCTAGCGTTCTCTAACATCCAGTGATTATTATTAAAGAACACGTAGACAGACTGTGGATTAGCTTCTGCTATCTTATGTGTTATATCCTCTAATTCTTTATATGAGTAGTCATGAAAATACCAGTCAGTCCGTCCATGCATTCTTAAATACACTATATCATTACTCGCAGTAACCCATGTACCTTGTGGGGAGTCGATTGATACAACTATAGCTCCTGTAGAAGATATAGACTCTAGGACTTCTAGATTATTATACCACGACACATCTCTGAACTCTACCGCGATTTTTCTCTCAACACCAGTGTTTCTTATAAAACCTACTAGTTTTCTCAGATTTGTACTACTCATTACATAAGAAGGTGGTAATTGTAGAAGATAGAAATCTATGTGTTTGTCTAAAGGACTAAATAAGCCATAAAACTTCTTCCAGTACTCTAATGCTTTACCTGATAACTTTGAATAATGTGTTATGAGCCTATGGATCTTCACAGCCCATCTTAACCCGCTACCTTTACGAGCCCATGACTTCACTTGTGAAGGAAACGGGTAGCGGTAGAAAGACATGTTTAACTCTACAGCATTGAGACCACTATGCTTAATATACCAGTCTAGGGTTCCTAACGGGTTCCAGTCGTACATCCATCCAGATGTCCCTACAAATACGTCTGTCATTGCTCTCGCTACGCCTATTAGTCTACATATTTTCAAGACTATGTTATTTCTTAAATACTCTCTTCTCCCGTAACGCTACAAGAACAGCCATGTAGGTGAGGATTTCTAATCTACCTAGAGTCATGAGTACTATATAGAGTAGTTTGAGGCTTAGTGGGGAAGAAGCTGATAACACCCCTGTTGATAACCCTACATTGCCTAAAGCACTAGCTGTTTCAAATACCACATCTATAAACGGAGCATTAGGGTCAAGCACTGCGGCTATGATAGAGCTAATTATCCATGTAGCAAAATAAGCTCCTATCACTGCTATTGCTTTCAGACAATCCTCACAGCTAACAGTGTTCCTACCTATCTTCCTAACAACTACTATACCGTGTACTTTCTCAACTTCACGAGTACTCCATTTAACAATAGATGTTAATACTAGTAATCTGTAAAGCTTGAAGCCCCCCGTGGTCGAGAGTACAGAGCCTCCTATAAGCATTATTATGGATAGTATGAACTTGGAATCCTCTGGTGCTCTTGATAAATCCATTGTCTGGAAACCTGTACCCGAGACTGCTGAGACTACTTGGAAGACGGTTTTCCTAGTAGCCTCATCTATTAACCACTTATTCTCTACAAGAACGATAATGACAAGTAATGACGAAATACCTATGACTGTGAGGTAAGCTCTCAACTCCATGCTTTCTTTAATAGCATTTAATCGTCCTCGTAGTATCCTATAATGATCAGCAAAATTAGCGGCTCCAAAAGACATTACAAGTATTGCTGCTATCTCTATCGGTACAGAATTGTAGGCTGCAAAGCTCTTATTCTTCACACTAAAACCGCCGGTTGCAAGCCCCGTCATTGCATGGTTGACGGAATCAAATAATGGCATTCCTGATAACCAAAAGAGTATTGTTGATACAAGTGTTAGCACCAAGTATATCTCAACAAATACTTGCATTGATCTTCTCATACTGGGAAGTATCCGCTCATACCTGGCTTCCGCGAAAGCTAGTAGATGAGATGGTAGAGTGCCCCCTATGATAAATGCTGATATGACAACAAGTATTCCTATGCCGCCGATCCATTGGAGAATGCTTCTCCATAAGAGTATTGCATGAGGGAGACTCTCGACGTCTGGTATATAAGTGTTAAAAGCGGGGTCTATACTTCCACTAAAAATCGTGAGACCAGTTGTTGTGAACCCGCTTGTAGCCTCAAACCATGCATCGGGGAATGGTATGCCTAGACTCATGTATGCTGGAATAGCACTTAATAGGGGTATTAGGATCCAAGATAGTGCAGCTATTATCATGGCATCTTCTAGTCTTAGACGGCCTGAAGGCTCTAGCTTAACCATCATTATACGGCTAAGAAGAGCTATTAGTAAACCATACGTGGTGAATAAGGTTGCTATGTCATAATCTCCATAGATAAGCCCATATATCCCAGGTATAGTGCTCACAAAGGATACTATCAAAAGTGTGTATGAAATGTAGTAAAAAACTACTGGCACTCGGTGTGCCAATATTTATCTCCTTGCTCACCGCTTAGAAGCTATATGTTGCTTCTCTAGAAGCTTATTAGCTGCTATAACTAGTGGCTCCCAGGCCTCAGACACGTATGGGGTGTACCCCCAATCAATACCGGCTAGATCAGAGATGGTGGCTTTCATCCTGATCATTGCTGCCACTGTGTCTATCCTTGATTTAACGCTATAGGTATCTCCTATTACTTGTAGACCAAGAATTCTACCGGTATCTTCGTCTGCTATGAGTTTTACTATGAGAGTATTATTTTCAGGCATATAGTGTGCTCTAGTGCTTGAAATTATTGTCTGGGTAACAGGATTAAATCCTGCAGAAACGGCTTCTGTACTTGTAATACCGGTTGATCCTATAACTATGTCAAAGCCTTTTACTATAGAGGTTCTCACGCTATCCCCAAGCGTGCTCTCGTAGCCCGAGGTATTATATGCTGCTATCATTGCAGTCTTTATACCAAAGCTGGCGAGAGCAGTAATAGTCTTTCTACCTGTAACAGCGTCTGTATGTTCTATCACAGTACCTATACCATATATGTGCTCATAGCCTTTTACCCTAAGATGCTCATCAACCACTATTCCCCCAGAAGATCCTATCGGGAATCCTGCCTTTTTAGCTACTCCTATGTTGGGCTTTGTACCTGTTGCTAACACTACGAAATCAGCCTCAAGTACCTCGCCATTATCTAGGGAGACCTCAAGACCACTTTCTTTACTCCTTATCTCGGTAGCTTTAGTAGAAGTATGGAATCGCAGCCCTATCCTTGCCTCTTCTCGGATGATTCTTCTCGCTATATCTTTGTCGGTAATGGCGTAGAGAGGCCAAGGATGTATCTCAACAACATCTACTGAGAGCCTTAGCCTAGCAAGCTCGCATGCAACTTCAAAACCCGTAGGACCAGCACCTATAACAACAGCCTTCTTGCTCTTCCCTGCAAGTTTCCTCACTTTTATTGCATCATCCATGTCATAGAACGTGACTACGCGAGGATCATCAACCCCGGGTATCGGGGGCACGATTTTTGAATGCCCTAGAGCATATCCTAGTATGTCGAACTCTATTTCTTCAAGCCCCCTACTCGTCTCTGCTACTGCTATATTGTTATCTGGATCTATCTCTGTAATCCTAGTGTTATAGAGTACTTTTATCCCGTTCTCCTCATAATAGCTTCTAGGCTGATGGTACAGCTGTTCAGGCTCGGCAATTATCCCGCTAACCAGGTAAGGTAATCCGCATCTAGAGTATGGCGGGTAATTAGAGTATTCAATAGCTATGACATCAGCTTGTTTTCCTAGGAACTTTTTTACAAATAATGCATAAACACTCCCGGAAGCCCCGAAGCCGGCAACTACGACTCTCTTCTTATCCATACTGGATCACTTAGTCTTTCAATCCTTCTTTTAGATACGTGTATGCTAGTGATACGTAGAGTGCTGTCCCTATATATAAGACGCTTTCATCTACATCGAAGTACGGATTGTGGTGAGGCATATTGGTCTTCTTCTCAGCATTGCCTGTGCCTAGTATAACGAATGCACCAGGTATTTTCTCTAGATAATAAGCAAAGTCTTCTCCTCCCATACTGGGTTTTGCCTCAACAACGTTCTCGGGGCCGACAAGCTCTACGGCTACTCTTCTAGCAAGCTTAGCAGCTTTTGGATCATTTATTGTAGGCGGAGTTACATCACGTATTCTGCTAGTACACTCGGCATTATAGGCTTTACAAGTATTTTCTACTATCTCGGAGATTCTCTTCTTAATCGTGTTTAAGACATCACGTGTAAGCGCTCTATAAGTGCCTTTCAAGACAGCTTCTTCTGGTATAACATTAAATGCCTGGCCTGATTGGAAACTACAAATACTAACTACCCCTGCTTCAAGTGGGTCCATGTTCCGGCTCACTATGGTTTGGAGATTCAGCACTATACTAGAGCCTACAATTATGGGGTCTATCGTCAGGTGCGGGTAAGCGCCATGACCTCCTTTTCCCCGTATTTTAACCTCGATATCACCAGTAGCTGCTAGTAATGGACCCTCTTTTACTCCTATCTTCCCTGACTCTAGAAGACTCCATACATGAAGACCGTATATGATGTCTACACGCGGGTCTTCTAGAACACCTTCTTTAATCATTTTCTCAGCGCCATTACCACCCTCTTCTGCTGGCTGAAATACTAGTTTTACGGTACCTGGCACCTTATCCCTGATATCCGCTAGTATCTTAGCAGCGCCCAGTAGCATAGCTACATGAGCATCATGTCCACAAGCATGCATCACGCCTTTAATCCTTGACTTATATGGCACATCATTCAGCTCCTCTAGCGGGAGAGCGTCCATATCAGCTCTTAATGCTACTACTCTATCGCCAGGTGTCCCGCCTTCAAGGATGCCTACAACACCTGTCTCGGCTATGCCTTTTAGCACCTTATAGCCCCATGACTCTAGGTTCTTGGCAACAATCTCTGCTGTCCTTTTTTCTTGGTAAGCAAGCTCTGGATGCATGTGGAAGTCACGGCGCCATGCAATGATTTGGTCACTAATACTCCTTGCTTTTTCAAGGATCATGGATAATGATATCATCTTATATCCCACCATTATTTATACGATTCTGGGTAGAGGGTTATCGGAGTACAAGATTATAAACGGTTATCTTTAAATATTCCCTAAAAAAGACTTTGCATTACTGGAGTCGTAGGCGATAATAGTAGTCCTTGATAATAATTAATGGATCTTCATCGCCATTTATAGTCCTAGACGCATTTCTTGCTACAAGATCTTTTGAAGGCTCTATGGCTATCGAGTACCCTGTTTCTAGGAATACGCATGCATCAGGTAAGCCATCACCTATGGCAATAACTGATTCTCTACTCACCTGGAGGTTGTTCATGAGGTTCTTTACTATAAGTCGCTTACATAATCCGCATCTTATGCACCATGGTGTCTCCTCTATTCTGGTGAATGAGCTAGTATCAACACCGCTTACTATGCCATTATTTATCTTTAACCGCGGCGCATAGATGGCACTAACAGGTAGTCCTCTAAGACTAGAACTCACGATTACGTCGTATGCTAGTGTAACAACAGCCGTGTAGAAGCCGTTACTTGAAGCCCATTCCAGTAAATGTTTTACCCAAGGCCTCAACGGTAGTTTTGCAGCAATAGCTCTTAGAGTACTCTCTCTAATTCCTGACAAGCGTTTCGCTATAAGAATAGATTTTTCTCTCTCGCTAGTATCGAGAGAAAATATCCTTTCAATCTCTTCTCTAAAACCCAGTTTCTCCGCGATGAACAGTATGCTTCTAACAGGTATTAGTGTTTTATCGAAGTCTAGGACGAGGAGACAATTATAATTACTCAACTCTTCCTCGACCCAGAGATCTGAATAATTCTTCTACTCTGCCTATTGCTTTCTTGGCTAGTCCAGCTGGTGTTATTATTACTATGAGGTCTCCCTCTCTAAGCTTATAATCCGATTTATCGATATGGCCTAGCATTACATTGCTTACGATCAGTTTGACATCTAAGTCGCTTAAAGCGCTTCTAAGCATTCCAAGCGTGACGCCTAGTCTTGCTCTCTCGAATACCCTGTATATGTATATCTCTAGTCCGAAGTATAATGGTATGTATGTCTTTACCCATTTATCCTTACTTAGTAATGCCCTGATTTTATCAACTACAACGGTAGTTGGGTCAAGAAGATGGTTGCACCCGTATTTTATAGCGTCTTCAGCGTTTAACGGGTTATTTACAAGACATATCAGCATGGGCGTTTCATATTTTTCACGTAATAGTTCTGCTAGTCTTAGATTAAGAGAATCACTCTCAGTAGCTATTATGATTGCCGTAGCATTACCTGCCTCTGCTTTTTCGTATAATTCGTCATCAAGTAGAGTCCCGTGTCCATGTACATAGTCCACGTTATGGGTCTTAGCCAGTGTTTCCGCTATCTCTACACTTTTTGCTACCACGATTATTTCTGCTTCTTTATCTATGTTCTTGAGTTCTTCTATTATGAATCTAGCCCAGTGGCTACTCCCTATCACAATGTACCTCATTACTAATCCTCTCTAACACAGAGTATTTCATCCGCTCGTCTCTACATATTATCTGGTTTCATTTATCAAAAACTTAGTAGAGTAATGTATCCTCGGCGAGCTCTTTCTCTTTCTCCGCAACTGCTTCTACGGCTTTCCTGTACATACGCATTGCGTATACTTCGTCGACTCCGAATATCCTTCCATCTCTTATGGCTCTATCAATTATTGTTTTGGCTACCTCGTATGCCATCTCTGTTAGTAGTCTCAGAGGCTTCATGTCGTGGTCTTTGAACCCAATATTTCTCTCAACAATCCTGAAGCCTTTCTCGTAGATATCTATAAGTAGTGCTATATCCACGCCCCAGCCATCAACCCACTCGACTGCTTCAAATACTCTCCTATGTCCAGCTATTTCACCACTTAATGGTTGCTCGAACTTTGCTAACTCGGGATAGAATACTCTCAGTAACGGTTTTGCTACGAGCTCTGTCACTCTACCAGCTTTTCTCTTGAAAGAACCCTTTACAAAATCTGCTTCGCCACGGAGTATTGGTTCATAGAGCCACTCAATCATCTCTGGCTCAAGGTTCTTAATATCAGCGTCTAGATATACTATTATATCTCCGCGAGAAGCGTAAAAACCATCTCTCATAGCTATTCCTTTACCCGGGTACTTGAGCACGCTTTGTCTAAATACTTTTGCACCCGCTTTCCTCGCTCTCTCAGGAGTACCATCACTACTATTGCCATCTATCACGACTACTTCGTAAACGTTTCGCGCCTTATACGCGGTTTCTATACTATGTTCTATGAATTCAGCTTCATTATATGCGGGTAGGACCACAGATACCTTCATACTTATACACCTGGTTGTATCTGCTAGTACGTGAAGGGGGCTATGACTAAGTGAAAACAGCCCCCAGGATATTGTTAGAGTATTTAAACAGAGGGTAAGTGGGTCTAAATGACCCATATACCCATTTATGAGCGTGAGGCTTGTCGCAGAGTCTGTTAAGTTATAGTTTTCCTCAACTTAAAAACTTATTGTAAAGCAATCATAACGTTTTATAATTACAAATAATAATAAAAAGTATAAAAAACTTTAATCTTTAGCTTACTTTATCAACAACTATGATTCCATACTCATCTAGTTTGCCTACCCTTATGTTTAATACCCCCCTACGTGCCTGAAACTTCTTCTCTCTCACGAGACCTAACGGGGAATATACCTTGTAGGTGCCGTTCTCGAGATAGTTTAATCTAACAGCAATATTGTAGACTGGTACAAGAGTCCTTGGCGGATGGAGGGCATCTACACCGCCATGAGAAGGTACTGCTTGCTTAGCTTTACCCATGTGTTTTGCCAGGATTCTCTGGTTAAATGTTTGGTTTAGGAGATGAATTATTATCCTGTCCTCGCCTTGTTTATAACCCGCTATACGAACAGTCTCCGGCCCCTTTAACTCTAAGGGTGGCCGTTTACCAGCAGACCATTTCACAGAGTTTACTATTAGTTTCTGGTACTCTGGGAGCCCTGTCCTCCAAAACATTCTACCCAGCTGGACTGTGAAGTACACGCTTCTACCCTTACCATACTTATTCACTATTATTCCTTCAGCTTCGGTCTCGTCTCCTGCAGGAGGAGGCGATCTTCCAAGCTCATACTCGTAGCCATAATCACCAATAGTGTCAACCATTCTTCCCAAGACTCTAGCTCCAGCCCTAACAGATACTCTGACAAAATTGGCTAAGCCTTTTGCAACTCTCGTATCCCTGAAATTGTAATCCATGTCACCTATAAGTATGAGATTTGTATCAATATCCTTAGTCACAGCATGTGATCGTGAAATCCTCATGTAGCACCAAGGCCTTTTATCAACACCATAATAGTGTGCACCAAAGATCTCGGATAACCCGAACTCGAATCTATCATATCCCTCCTCTTTCTTCGTAGTTGCAAGGTATGTTGCTACTATTCCGCCTCCTCTCTCTACGTATCTCTTAATGTCTTCTATGGCCTCGTCATTTACACATACAGTATTAGCTAGTACTAGTACATTATACTCTGATATTTTAGATAAGTTTGACAGGCTTGAATCACCTATGTAGTCAACAGGTACATTACTGTAGAGTAATGCGTAAAACACTCCTCTGACATCATCTATATAGGATTCTGGATTATCTCTACCAAACCAGTCTCTAGTTTCATTACTGTAAACCACAGCAGCGTATCTCATTGGTTTAACATCATTGATGTACTCTTCTATTAGCTCGACTTTCTTATAAGCATCAGATATTGCATCTATAAGTCTCCTATCTTGGTGGTATGCTGATAAGAATATCAGTACCCAAGGCGATGCATCACCCATTACTGCCTCCCAGATCCCTTGTCTCACGGCTACTGCTGTTGATGCAGTAGTTGTGCGTTTTACATGGAAGTATGGTCTTGACACCCAGACCGGCTTGTCATCGTTTAATGCTTTTGATAACCTAGCAAGCTCAAACGCGAACCCGGGTGGCTGGTAATCGGATTCGCCATTTTCTGCAAATACTATGTCTAGGATGTTCCTGCCATCCTCAACGATCTTGTTGGCACGACCAGCCCACGAGAATGGATGGCTATTATATGCTAGAGGTACTTCGCCTCGTGTTGTTTTAATTAATAGATCTTTCATCTCAGATATCTTTCTCAGAACAACCCTGTACCTCCACTTCCATGACTCACGCCACTCAACAGTATCCCAGTCAGGCTTTCTTGGAAGCTCTAGCCCTGTTTCTTTATAGAATAGATGTCTACAGTAACGGCAATAACATGCTCTAGGGAAATCAGGCTGATACCTGAATGAGTCAAGTAGTATAGCATCGACATTGTATGCTAGGACCTCTCTAGCTTCTTCTATCATTATCTCGCCGAACGGGCTATTAGGGCACATTAATGGCCATTCTATACTCTCTGTAAGAGCCTTTCTAGGTATAGAGTCTAGTACTATTGGTTCACCTGTAATTGATCTCTGTACCCAGTCTGGATGCTTCTCGTAAAGCCATTTATTACTAGTATGTGCTATCATTGCTATTATCTTGATATTGTTCTTATGTGCAAGCTCAACTAGTTTCTCGATAAAGTCTATGGACAGTTTTGGATGGACAGGATATATCCTGCTACCCATATAATATACTCTGCCCCAGGGATCTCTCGCGAAGAATACTAGCGCGTTTGCATTTACCTGTTTAGCGAGCTCTACGATGTCTTCAGGCTTAACTCTCTCTAGCTGATACCCATACGGGTCTTCGAAGTTAAATTGGAGAATTCTCAGCTTACGTTCATACCATTTAGTACCACTTGTCGTACCCAAAGATAATACACCTAGACAACTGTATGATAATATAAACACTCTTATTTAATCTATGACTCTTCATAAATAAAAGCCACCAGTCATAATATTGTATAATGATATGATGACCTCAGGCGGATCAGAACCCTTACCCAGGGGTTATGAAGACTTCAGCCTTAGCTGAAGAAGCAGTGTTTTAGATTAAATACCGTGTAGGCTTACCAGCTTCTTCAAAATCTCTCGTTATCTTAAGCTTACTTACAACAATACCCTTTACCACCCCCTTATAGCGTGTTCTTATCTTTAACACCATGTTTTCCACATCTAGACTCTCTATGATTGCTGGTGCCACTTCCCTCATCTTATCATCTAGTACGCTTGCTATCACGCCTTTTTCATCCCCTTTTCTAATCACTAGTACCTCACCAACATTCATTGTATTAGCAAGTCCTTGTAAATCAGTCCTAGATAACTCACAGTCTTCGCTGACCAGTAAGCATATTGATCCAGGTAGCTGGGAAGCATAGAGTATCTTGCACTGCATGTTATTGCTTAGCGTGTTGCTTAAGCTGTTTGTGATATTGATTCCAGAGAATAAACAACTACCAATTACTACTATGTCATTAATACTTATCTCGAGTTCCTTAGCATCTTCAAAGTATTTCTTATAGGATTCTCTTCTCAAAAACCTCCTATCGGTCCTGTTCCTTGTAATAACTCTTTTCGGAGACTCTATGAAGACGATCTTGTTATTCATACCAATAATCTTGCTTAGCGAAGCATGGAGAACATCGTCTCCTACAACTACTATGTATGATGGATCTATGCTGCGTACGACATCTATCCTATACTCTAAGGCCTGCATACCTGATACCCATCCATCACTATCTATGATAACTAAGTCGATATTCTTGCTCCTAGCAGTCTCTAGTAACCTCTTTATACCAGTTATTATCCTACCCACTACTGGTGATGGCGTTATACTGCCTACAAGTACTAGTTCCTTAGCCCATAACTCACGCATCCAGAGAAACGGTTTCTCGGGAAAAGCTATAGAGATGAAACCCGGAGGCCCTATATCTGATTGCCCCACATCGGCGTCTATGATTGCAACACTTTTATTCTTAGCAATAGCACGATTAGCCAAAAAGCTGCAAAAACTAGTCTTCCCGGAATCTGTAGGTCCAGTAACATATACTATACATGGTTTTCCAGAGTCCTCATGGTCACAACTACTAATGATATTGTCAGCAACCTCTATCCATTTCTCAAGAGGCTCCTCTTCTGGTACTGGTTTCTCAATACTACTACCAGGCATTAGTATTAGAGAGACAACTGACTGCTCTAATGCTTTAAACGCATAAGATCTGTAAGAACTTATGCTTATCTTATCACCACTCTTATACACCCATCCCCCGAGTAGCACGCGGCCTTCTTCTACAATAATAGTCATGGGCCCAGAGACCCTATAAATACTGCCAGCTGGTACCAGTATTCTAGCCTTAGACTCTCTCATTAATTCTTACCCTCCTTGCTCCAAATTTTTATATTCTAATAATTGAGTCTTTATAATTTGAAACTCGGGTACAACGGGTGTCTAAGAACATTGTCTCCACTCTACGGGACAGTATTGTTCATGACTATAGGTGCTCTCACAGGCTATATAACTAACATCATAGCTGTAAAACTATTATTTCACCCAGAGAAGCCTATAAGTGTTGGTAGACTCAAGATTCAAGGTGTTGTACCTGCTAGGAAGAAAGAGATCATAACACGCGTGACAACAGTCATATCTACGTATGTGACGCATGATGACATAAAGGAATTACTAAGTAGAGCGATGGATGAGGAATTATTCAAGAACATGATTAAGAGAAGAATTCTCGAGATACTAGAATCAATTAAGCCTCTCAAACTACTTAAGAGTCTTAAAGAGGATCTGCTAGAAGAAATAGCCGATACTTTATCAGACAAGCTACTAGAGCATATAAAACCGTTTATAATCAATGCTAGTAAGGAGATGATAGACGGGATCGCGGAAAACATAGATTCCAGCATATTGATTGAACGTAAGACGAATATGTTGTCATCAAAAGACGTAGAAGCATTATTCCGTAAGATAGCGGGTAAAGAGCTAAGATTTATTGAGTACTCAGGATTATTCCTTGGAGGCTTAATAGGCCTTATACAGGGGGTGATATATTTCTATATTTTAGGCTAATTCATGAAGAGAACTGTAAACCTCAATGCCATCCACAATCGTGGCTAAGACTCTAGTGTTCCTCAACTCTTCCGGACTAGTTTCTAGTGGGTCTCTATCTATTATTATCATGTCAGCGTATTTTCCAGGCTCTAGGCTACCAATATGCTCTTCCATATGGAGAGCCCTAGCGGATCCGAGTGTATATGCATGTAAGACTTCTAGTATCTCAAGCTTCTCATTAGGTGTATACCTAGCAAGTTCTACGCCCTCTAGAGCCCCGCGAGTAACTGCTGCATATACGGTCTCCCAGGGGTTTAAAGGCTCTACTGGCGCATCTGTTGATATCGCTACATCAATACCCTTACTAATCATTGAGGCAAAGGGGTATATCCACGATAAACGTTTTTCTCCAAGCCTCTCCACGATCCAGAAATCCGTCATAACAAACCTTGGCTGTATAACTATTATTGGTTTAATAACCCTTAGCTTCTCTAACTGGTCAGGCCTGGTTACTGATGCATGCTCTATTCTGTGCCTGAGATGCCTGACCACTTCTACTCCAAGCTTCTCGTAAACTCCTAGCACTGTATCGAGAGCAGCATCACCTATAGCGTGGATTGCTAGTTGAAGCCCATTACTACTAGCTCTTTTAGCAATAACTTCTAGCTCCTCTCCGCTGATAAGTAGAGCCCCCTTACTCCGAGGGTCATCGGTGTAGGGTTCTGATAAGTAGGCTGTTCTACCGCCTAGGCTTCCATCAACAAATACTTTTACACCATTTATCCTGAGAAACCGGTCTCCTAAACCTATGGTCACACCTAGCTCTTCTAGAGAATCCATGAGTTCTCTATCCAGGTATAAGAATACGCGTACCGGTAGTCTGCCTAGAGTTTTATTTATTATCTGTAGTGCTCTAAACGAGTTCTTGTCACAACTCATAAAACCTATAGTTGTAACACCATTTCGTGCAGCATAGTTCAAGGCATCTATCATTATCTTTGCTAACTCACTAGCAGAGCTAGTTATTTTCTTCCTAACCACGCTCATCAGGATATTTTCCTTAACAATGCCTGTAGGAACATTATTTTTCTTCTCAATAAATGGTGAATCAATATTTTCTAATCCTAGTTCTTTTAGGGCCATAGTGTTCAGCACAGCTATATGACCACATACACGTACTAGTATGACTGGTTTATCGGGTACTACCTCATCTATGTCCCAGCGTGTAGGGTATCTCTTCTCTCTGAACAACTCTTGATCCCATCCTCTACCGTATACCCAGTACCCCCTATGCCTCTGTGCAAACTCCTTAAGCCTTGCTTTCAACTCTTCTATACTCCTAACTCCTTTTAAATCAAGAGAATTTAATGCTAAGCCGAGACTATACAGGTGAGCATGAGCGTCCACGAATCCGGGCATCATTATTTTCCCATTCAAGTCAACAACCTCTCCTCCATATCTACGCACTATCTTAATCGCGTCATCGCTTGATCCAGCATAGATTATCCTGTTGCCACTCACCACTACTGCGTCATGTACCTTGATGGGCTTGAATGATCCATAGATTTTCCCATTAACATAAGCGCGTACACGAAGCATTACCATACCCTTATCTGTGTCTATCCTTATACTTATAAATACATTTACTCCAAAGCAAGTAGTTATAGGAGATCATGTAGTGCCACGCGATATTGTTGTAGAAGTAGTAAAGTATACTGAGGAAGGAGAACGACTGGTAGCTGCTGCTGCAAAACTGAGTCTAAGCCGTAAGCCCTTTACCGTAAACTGGGAGAAGATGAGTAGAGAGGAGACAGAAGAATGGATTAGAGAGACTCTGCGGAGAGGCCATATGAGTCCGTGGGAGCATAGCGTGTATACATGGATAGTAGAAGGATGCAGCAGGATATGCAGTCATCAATTAGTTAGGCACAGAATAGCTAGTTATACACAGTATAGTCAGAGGTTTAAGCGCATGAAGCCCGAGATGTTAGAACCTGTAGTACCACCTAGTATAGATAAAAAACCCGGTGCGAGAGAAGAGTTTTTAAGAGTTTATAAATCTGCTGTAGAGGCTTATCAAAAACTCATTAATATGGGGATAAAAGCTGAGGATGCACGATATATTCTGCCACAAGCCGTGAGGACGAGAATAATAGTCACAATGAATGCGCGTGAGATAATGCATTTCTTGGGGCTCAGAATGTGTAGTAGGGCTCAATGGGAGATAAGGTTAGTCGCATGGAAGCTATGGCGAAAACTAGTCAAGCTGCATCCACTGCTCTTTAGATACGCTGGTCCACGTTGCCTACAAGCCGAGAACCTGAATAGGGAAAAACCGTTATCACTACAAGAGTTTGTCGATGGGAAATCCGTAAGTATAGAGAGATGCCCAGAAAATGTACCTAGCAGAGAGATACCTAGGTGTGTTATAGCTGGTCTGAAAGAGATTGCTGAGATAAGCGGAGAAGAACTTGCTAGTGTGCTACAAGATCATTATACCGAGTGATGCTACAAACATTAATGCCCATGTAACTGGTAGTGCGCGGAAAATCCTTGCACCATCAAGAGGCCCTACCGGTAACAAGTTAAAGAATGCAAGCCACCCATTCAGTCTTGAGACGTCTAGGAACACTATTTTAAAGAACTCTGCACCTACCAGTATAGCTGTGATCCTGAATATTATCCCTAGAACTATGTTAGAAAGTGGTCCAGCTATAGTTGCTAGTATTAGTACATCTTTTGAGCCCCTACCACCTAGACCCCAGTAGCTCGGACAAGTAATTAAGACATAGCCTGGCACTATTATCTTTAAGTAGGGCGAAAACGTTGAGAGCAAGGTAAGTATAAGGCCTAACGGGTCTAAGACGTAACGTGATATACACCCGTATCTTCTAGCAATATTCCTGTGCGAGATCTCGTGTATAGCTACTGAGATAGCTATTAATACTGCCTCTGCAAGCACTACTTTAGATGCCGCAAGTATGCTTTTATAACCTAGCCATGCTACTATTATCGCTAGCATCCCTATGATTAAAGACGCTGCTTCTGACGACATGCTTTTTCTCATAGTTGCTAATGGTATCGCCATTACTAACAATCACCCCCTAACAGTATTATCTTTCAAAGCAGTTGTTGCACTCTTTGGAATAGCCGATATTTTATTGTCTCTGTTCTCCATTAAAATATTAGTCTAAGACTATGTGAGGGAACATGCAGTGGTCACGATAATATACTCTGACATATTTTACAAAGGACATAACCCGTGGTTTTACCATCCAGAAAGACCAGAACGTGTAAAAACTGCTATCACGGCTCTCCGCGAGCATGATCTTGTAGATAAGATTATTGAGCCGCCAAAAGCTGATGAGGAACACCTGTATCTAGCACATTCACGCGAGTACGTATCCGAGATAAAGAGGTACCGGGATCACGCGCCTACACTCATAGACTCGGACACCTATATGGCAAGGGACAGTTATGATACATGCTTATACGCTGTAGGAGCATCTATTTCTGCTGCTGAGATGGCGTATAAGAGTGGCGAAATAGTTTTTGCTATAGTAAGGCCTCCTGGGCACCACGCTGGTAGAAATGGTAGAGCGTTCTGGGCCCCGACTCTCGGTTTCTGCATATTTAATAACATAGCTGTAGCAACAGCTAAGCTTTTAGAAGATGGTGTAGACGAGGTTGTCATAATAGATTTTGACCTGCATCACGGTAATGGTACACAGGACATATTCTATGGCGAGCCAAGAGTTATACATATAGATATACACCAGGATCCAACAACAATATATCCTGGAACAGGCTTCATAACAGACTACGGTAGAGGAGAAGCCGAGGGCACAAAGATAAATATTCCATTACCAGTAGGCTCGGGTGATGACGAGTACAAGCTTGTGATCGAGGAGATACTTATCCCAATACTTGATGATATTAAGCCAAAGATACTGTTATTCTCTGCGGGGTTTGATGCTTATAGCGGGGATGGTCTAGGAGGCATATATGCAACAGCAGATACATTCTACACACTAGGCCTGCTACCCAGGAGGCTCGGCATAAAGAAGGTAGCGGCAATTCTTGAAGGAGGCTACTCTGTAGGTATTAGCAGAGGAGCACCAGCATTTGCAGCTGGGCTTTCTGGCCAGTATAGTCCTGTAAAAGACTTGAAGAAGCCTAGTACTGGGAGAGCTAGTAGCAGGATTAGAGATGTTATAGAGGATGTCAAGAAAATACTAGGTAAATTCTACAAGTTTTAAAGACAGGTGTCTCAAGTGATAAGGAGAGAACATATTATCTTTGTCATAAACTAAATAGTGGTATTGGGCACATAGATAACGTAGGAATGGTGACTAAGTCATGGAGATAAAACTTCAGGTAGCTGAGGCTAAGAGTAGAGACGTAGGGAGAAAAATTGCTAGAATAGATAGAGCTACTATGAGTAAGCTAGGGGTTACTACTGGTGATTTCATCGAGATAGAGGGCCCTAAAGGTGTCACAGTAGCACAAGTGTGGCCAGCTTACCCGGAGGATGAGGGCAGATCCATAATCAGGATTGATGGGCTAATGCGTGAGAGTATAGGAGTGGGCGTTGGGGACACTGTCACTGTTAGGAAAGCCGGTGTTGACCCAGCCACCAGGGTAGTACTAGCACCTGTAGAGCCAATAAGGTTTGGCATTGACTTTGTAGAGTATGTGCGTCACTACTTGATAAGAAAACCGGTGATGCGCGGAGAAAGCATAGTAATTCCAATGTTTGGTACTGGTATAAGATTCGTAGTTACATCTACTCAGCCAAGCACAGCTGTATATGTTACTGATAACACTGATATAGTTATTAGAGAAGAACCAGTACGCGAAGAAGCCCTTGTGAGAGCACGCGGGATACCAAAGGTCACATGGGAGGACATAGGAGACCTAGAAGAAGCTAAGCAAAAGATAAGAGAGATCATAGAATGGCCTATGAAACACCCGGAGCTATTCAAACACCTAGGCATAGAGCCTCCTAAAGGCGTACTACTCTACGGGCCACCAGGGACTGGCAAGACTCTGCTTGCAAAAGCCTTAGCAAACGAGATTGGCGCATACTTTATCGCTGTAAACGGTCCTGAGATAATGAGCAAATTCTATGGAGAAAGCGAGGCCAGGTTGAGAGAGATATTCAAAGAAGCTGAGGAGAACGCTCCTGCCATCATATTCCTAGACGAGATAGATGCTATTGCACCAAAGAGAGAGGAAGTCACAGGAGAAGTAGAGAAGAGAGTAGTATCTCAGCTCTTGACACTAATGGATGGATTAAAAGAGCGCGGCCGGGTAGTAGTCATTGGCGCTACTAATAGGCCAGAAGCAGTAGATCCAGCACTTAGAAGACCAGGCAGGTTTGACCGCGAGATAGAGATAAGACCACCAGACAAGAGAGCAAGAAAAGAGATTCTACAAGTCCATACCAGGAACATGCCTCTTGCCGACGATGTTGATTTAGAGAAACTAGCAGAGATAACCCATGGCTACACAGGCGCTGACCTAGCAGCATTGGCTAAAGAGGCAGCAATGATAGCTCTTAGGAGGTTTATTAATGAAGGAAAGATCGACCTAAACAAGCCTATACCAGCAGAGGTTCTCCGAGAACTAAAGGTTACTATGAAAGACTTCCTCGAAGCCATGAGGTTTATCCAGCCAAGCCTTATGAGGGAGATTTATGTTGAGGTTCCTGAGGTTAGGTGGGATGATATTGGTGGT
>CAZCAU010000027.1:0-19419 GCA_964496855.1 uncultured Desulfurococcales archaeon | reverse complement strand
TTATTACGGCTAGTATAGCTAGAGATAAGGCCCCTAGTAGTGTTTTGGTACTCATAGCTATTCACACCTAATTATACTATTTTTCCGGATGATACTGGTTGAGCTAATAGTTTTATAAAAGTATTTGCATAATTTGCATATAGTATACATTTGTCTAGTAAAAAACAGTATAGTAATAATACTAATCCGAGACCATGGTGATGAAGCATCGTTACCACTATAGAGATTGATGGCTGGATGGATGAGAAATTAGAATATCTTGTAAGAGCGGGTATTTATAGTAATAAGTCAGAAGCTGTTCGTGACGCTATTAGAAGACTATTGGAGAGTCTAGATATGCGTGATATAGCGCTAAAGGCATACAAGTACGGGAATGCCAGTTTCCAATTAGCGCTAGAAATAGCTAGTGTACCTTACGAAGAACTAGCAGCATACTTTGCTAGACATGGTGTGGTCCCAGAGCTAGGTTCTGATGACATAGAGGAAGTCAGTAGTGGGAAAGGTTACTTTGTTAAGGGAAAAATGATAGTAGTTGACCCCTTGACTCTCGAGGTTCTTGTTAAATCAAGAGTTATAGATATACTGATACTGAACGAGCTCCTAGAAGACTATCCATTAGCCGTAGTAGACTCTGCTAGAACCACACTGCGTAGTCTTAGTTTAAAAAGACTTCTCGTTGGCGCTGAGAGTGTTGAGAAATATATAAATGTTCTAAGAAAGCAGCCTGGAGCTGCAATGCTTTCTCGGAAAAACAATATTACCACGGTAGAAGCTGAGTGTATGCTTGCTGCGTCGATTAATAAAGGAGTCTACATGACTGTAGATATGAGAACACGGCAAGTAGCGCGTTTAATGAGTGTACCCGCTACGCCATTATTATCACTCGTATACACACTTTACTCCCTAGGTTATATGGATAAGACAAAGTATCTAGAGATACTGGGGCTCCTGGAAACCAATATGCTCATAGTTCCCAGGGAGGCAAAGCGGTTATGAGAAAAATAGATCCATTAGGAGAATCAGTAGTAATAGTAGTAGATACTAGTCTTAGCATGCGTGAACGGGATTTTAAACCAAATCGTCTTGAAGTAGAAAAAAGAGTGACTAAACGGCTTGCAATAAGCTTGTTAGAGAGGGATAGACCAACACTAGTTGGTATTGTAGGCTTCTATAGGTGGGGATACCCCTTATTATCTCTCACATCAGATGTAAACGAAGTATTGCAAGTCATAGATGAGATACAAATTATGGGTGAAGCATCAGCACCGGGAGACGCGTTAGAGAAAGCTATTAACATGCTTTTGATGTTATCACCACCTGGATTCTCTAGGAGAATAATATTAATCACTGACGGGACTTTTAATGAGGGAGTGCCTCCAGATATAATTGCCAGGTATGCACAGAGAATAGGCATTGTTATAGATATACTAAGTTTCGGAAAACTCACCCGTTATGACAGAGAGGTTATTGAGAGAATAGTGAAATACTCTGGCGGCGAATGGCTTCACGCACAAGATGAGCAAGAACTCATAGCCAATATCATGCATGTTGCCTCAAAAATAGCACCATACATGGGAAAAGAAATTTACAGAGCAACTTACTCGCTTTAAAACATTCAGAATATAGATTATCTTTTAATGCTTTAGTAAAATATTAAAACTGTTAGCACCTACATTTTCTCGTGAAAATTTGTTGCGAGGTGCTTTATGATTAGCAGTATGCGCATGGGTAGTGGGAAGGAAATAGCTGAGCGAATGAAGAAGATACAAGAAGAACACATGAAGATTGTTGAAAAAATGAAAGATATCAAGTACAAGCTCATAGTTCTCAGTGTGAAAGGTGGTGTCGGAAAATCTTTTATAACAGCATCGCTTGCGGCCGCGCTAGCTTACGAGGGTAGACGAGTAGCTGTTTTCGACGCCGATATCCATGGTCCCTCAATACCACAAATGCTTGGTGTAGAAGGTTCTTCAATGATGCTATCAGAAGAAGGTCTTATCCCAGTAGTCGCACCACTTAATATAAAGGTTGTTTCTATGAGTTTCTTGCTACCCTCAGAAGACACCCCTGTAATCTGGAGAGGGCCTCTCAAATCCAGTGCTATTAGGCAGTTACTTGCAGAAACCGTGTGGGGTACTCTAGATTACCTATTAATAGACCTGCCTCCAGGCACAGGCGATGAACAATTAAGCATAGCGCAAATGATCCCAGGGATAACAGGTGCAATAATAGTAACTATACCCTCGCTAGTATCTGAGAAAATTGTGAAGAAAGCAATAACGTTTACTAAGAGGATAAATGTACCCATTATAGGCGTAATAGAGAATATGAGTTACTTTGAATGCCCTGATGGAAGTATACACTATATATTTGGTAAAGGGGCAGGCGAGCATCTGGCAAGAGACTATAACATAGAATTCCTAGGAGGGATACCCATAGACCCACGCGTAAGAGAAGCCAACGATAAAGGCAAGATATTCTTCCTAGAATACCCTGACTCGAAAGCAACAAAAGCATTTACAGAGATAGCGAGAAAGATTATTGCTAAAATAGAAAAGGCAGGATAGAAGAATTAGCTAAGCTACTAGTATTTTTTTTAAAGCGAAGTGCGTCGTCAAGCATGTACTTGTTATTAAACATCACATAACATTCTTCAATTCTACTATTTCTCGATAACTCTCCAATGATCTCTTTAAGCTGATGAAGATCTTCATCAGTATACTTGTACGAATAGTTAACATACCCCTTTCCTAGTCCATGAAGTCTTGTATAAAGTATGCCCATACTAGTGGTAGCTGGTCTAGTCTTGAGTAAATCAACTATATGTAATAGATTTAGTTCTTCTACAAGCTCCTTGGTAATATCCGGTTTATCCAACCAATCTCCGCGGGGTTCCCATCCTATTAGTAATCCATCTCTCTTAACTGAAGAGAAGAAGTCTTTCATATTTTTAATATTCTCATCCGTGCAACTGAAGCTGGGTGGGGTTTGTACAACTATTATCTTAGCATCTAATGCTTTAGCTGCTTCAAGCGTCACCTCCCATGCATAGAAGTTCTCCTCAGTAGGCCTTAGGTCACCGTAGTTCTTTATGTTTCCCTTAATCTTCTTTTTATCGATTCTCTTCCATGTAGGACTACTCGATCTATGCGTTAATGCTTGCCAAGCCTTTATTGTGAAGATAAAATCCTTGGGAGCCTCTTTACGCCATTTCTTCAAAGTATCTATTGGAGGCGGCTGATAGAAGGTCTGTTGAACCTCTACACAGTCGAAAAGGTTATAGTACTTTGATTTCGCTACGGGGAATCCACAGCAGCCTATATGAATAAACTTGGTAATGCTAGTCATGACTAATCCCAAATCTCTCGTACCTAGGGACTAGAGGCTAGGTTTTTGTTAAATATGTATCCTTAACTACACCCATACTAGGCTCTTCCAGGTTCTCTCTTTAGAGGTCTCAAATTCACCATTCTAACAGGCTCAAGCATTGCTAACTTATCCCTTAGCTCGTCGAGGCTGATCTTTGCATGAGATACATCAATAATTATTCCACAAGACGCGAGCTCGCCGCGTTTAATAGATGTACAATGTGTAGAGACCTGATCAACATTGTTTGCCGCAAGAAACTCAGATACTTGTGCAAAAGCGCCTGGCACGTCTTCCAACTCTATATACAACTCATAGATTTGTGCTTCCGGCGTCACTACTGGCGATAATATTATCTCTCTTTTCTCAGTGTCAGCAGAAATTATGAGATACATTCCCTCCACAATGTTTAATGCCTCTCTTATAACCATTGGTATAGTTATCCTACCTTTAACATCTACACGAACTATTTCAGTTAATCTCATATTAACCCACCTACGGTTTACCCATTCTATAAAGAAAGATATTAACCTTTTCTCAAACAACGAGTAAAGCATTAACTATAACGTTTATGAAAGACCTTCATTCCTCAAAGCAGGCTACCCGGCAGGCACATTGGATAATGTAGCCTGCCGCGGATACTGCTTTTCATCGGTCGGGTCACAAAGATACAAAAAAGATTAATCGGAATTAAACTTATCTAATTAGGTGTCAGCAGGCTAATGGCTGATTCCTTATGACTATATACTGGGAACAATGCGATATTTGTGAGCTACACACAGTTACCAAGGAGTGTACTCTTAATGGAAATACAAGTGTATGCCCTCATTGCTGTATAGCATGTCCAAGAAGGGCTCTATGCCCTAGACCCGTATGGTTTCCTACACGAAAACCCGCTAGACCTACGACAAAGGCCAAAGAAGCTAGAGTTACGAACAAAGAAAAGATACTTGAAGAACTTTTAAAGAAGCTGGAGCATCACTAGTCTGTTCACCAGGATTTACACTCGTGGCGCTACCCAATACGTTAAAGTGCCTTCGCCAGGCATTTCAAATACTAGTTTCATAGGCATATTAGGACCAAATGATAGAGTTACGGTATCTGATGCCGTAGCAGCTTTTAATGCTGCGTTTAGCAAATCAATACTATACTTAGCACTAACACTATCAAGGGAACAATCAAGACTAAGCAAGGGTTTACCTATACTTAGTAAACACTTATACTCTTTCTGTGCTGCGACACTCTGTACTTTCAGGTTTGATGGTGTTGCCGTAAACTCTACTTCATCGCCTACAAGCTTGCTATCTCTTAGGATATTCTTGAAATCATCTGCCATCATTCTAGCCTGAACTTGAAGTTCAACTTTTGGCTCCCCAAATTCTTCATACACACTTTCTCTTAACTGTATGATAAACCTGCGAGAGACATTTGTCTTCTTGTCTATGAAATTTATCTCGAGCTGGTTCTTCTTCCTATCCACTATAAGTTCTACTAAGTCGTTCCGTGTACCTCGTTTTGCAACCTTATTGATTTCATCAGATGCTACAGTAAATACAAACTCTTCCTCAACCATATATGATTCAAAAGCCGAAGCAGGTACGTGTGCTATAGTCATAGTAGTTTTATCAGGACTAAGAAGCCTAACGTATAAGCCGTCAGCTTCGGCCTTAAATGGTATTTCATCAGCTATTTTGGCCAATGTTTGTATTATGTACTTAAACTTAGTTGCTGATGGATAGAGTGCTTTGAAAACCATTGTGTTCACCCTATAAGTAGGCTTCCATAATTATTAAGTCTCGGCTATACTTAATAATTTCTCGATCTAGAATACGTAATAAGAGACTTGGTGATTATTATGCCTAAAGAGACAGTGATCGAGGAAACCCTTGGGGGATATAAGGTTTTAGAATTACCGCTTGAAGACGCTATAAGCTTTATCAACGAGATATCCGAACTATTAGGTATAAAGGGCACGGATATAGAAGAAACCCTTAGAATAATGAGAAACTTTGACGTCTTTTATTCGTTACAGCAGAGAAAAATGAAAGATTTTCTCTCTATACAGAAAAGCATAAATGACATGCTAAAGGGAAGGGTGGTTGTTGATAAAATAAAGTTGGTCAAAAAGAATAACACTAAAGAAGTAATGCTTGTATTGGATAGAAGAGTTAGCAAGGAAGCTGTTGTAAAGGCTCTTGAAAATATAGGGTATGTAGTAAAGCGACGACATTGAAATTAGATACAAAAAGATTGCTATTTTGACTTCTGTTTACGCTTTTTACGGCTTTTAGTCTTTTTCGAAACACGGGTCTTCGGCTTGGTTTTTAGTTTAGCCTTGGTTATTGGGGCTAATTTCTCATGTAAGCTTTTTATATCAATAGCTCCTAAGAGTGCGCTTTCCCAAATCTCGCTTTTGAGAAGAAATACCTCTAGGTCGTTCAGTGCTGTTTCCTCGATTTTTTCCTCTACAGCCTCTGCTTCCTCCTCTGCTTCCGCTGGTGCTGTCTCTTCAACTGTTTCCTCAGTTTCGATAATTTCACTCTCGCTCACTTTGCCCTAAACCCTGGAATCAATTAGACTATAGTGTGGAAGAATCTTAATAGTATATGAATTTATTGCAATAAAAGGTTTTGTTAATGTAACCTTTGTATGTTAATCTCCTGGCCTGCCAGTGTTGTCTGTACTAGTATCGGATCAGTGTAGAAATCCATAGATCTGATAATAGCATATCCTACAGGTAGTTTGGAGATAATGTTTTTGATTGCTTCAACTCTGTTTTCGTGCGAATAGCCTGAAAGAATCTTCGCCATATAATCTATGTTTGATGGTTCGTCAAGCATAAGTGTTATCTTAATAGCAGTATTCGCTATTATGCCTGGATCTATATCCTTAGGGTTTTGCGTAACTATTATGAAGCCTATATGATGCTTTCTAGTCTCAGCAACTAGTTTTGCCAGTAGGTTCTCGCCAGTAATTGAACGGCTAAGTAATCTATGTGCCTCATCAACTAGTATGTACATATTTTCCCTTCTGTAGGAGGCTTGGCTAAGCGATCTAGAGATCACAATGTCTCTCACAATGGTTTCTGCAAAGAGTAGCTTCAGATATTCACTAGAAACCTTGGATAGGTCCATTACTGTTATGCCTTTTTCTCTCATCTCGTAATTAAGGTCACACTCTTGCAAACCAGGTATGGGAGAAAGCATTCCTATATAATGTCTTAAAATCTCTAAGCGCTGTCTTTCCTGATAACTCTGTGATACACTCATACTCTCATTCAGGTAAGAGTAAAGATCGTGAAGCGTGGGAGGTGGTTGAAGCCATGTATTTGGATCCTCATCATATATGTTTTTCAAACGATAAACCTCAAGAATTATACGTTCAAGATAAGCTCTTTGAAGAGGGCCTAGCTTGAATATCCTCTGTAGAGTCTCAGCAACATATATGGATCTTTCTCTAGGTGAAATACCGTTAAGTCTTAATGGGTTAACCACGCATCTGGATAAGTCAAGTATTTTAATACTACTTTTGCAACCAACTTTCTTTAATACCTCTATGTACTCACCGTGAAAATCTATTACAACTACAAGGTTTGCCTTGCCATTATCTAGTAGTAGACTGGCTATTTTAGCTGCTAGTGTCGTCTTACCTGATCCGCTTGCACCAGCTATTACTATATGCGGGTTTCTCTCAACACCTGGATCAATCACTATTAAGCTACGTGAATCGCCCACTCTCCAGTACCACTCTCTTCTACTTCTATGCATTTTAGCTTCATCTTTAGCTAGAGGGTGGACAAGCATAGGTTTGCCGTAGACAAGGCAAGCAATTAGTCTTCCTAGGACCTGCTTGGAGCTCATGATACGCGTATATGAATGCGTACATGCATCAGATGTTTTACACTTTATACTACACGGTATGAATAAGATCTTGGATAACGTAAATAGTACATAAAGCCATGATAAAAGTGACGCGCAAAACCCTTTCAGGATCAATTGTACACCTGTACCTATCCCTATGGATATCCCCGTTTTACCAAAGAGGTTGTTAATAGTAATCCACCCATCTAGAACCATTGCTGTTATGAAACCTAATAAAAATGTCAAAAACTGGTGTGTAGTACTTATGCTAATATAAGAGGCTAAAGCAGGGATGCCTAGTAGCATGTAAAGTAAGATATAACCTAAAGCACCGCCAAGTACTATGTAGCTGAGAGCATATACTGGGACACTATGTGTGAAATGCAGTAGCTTCCAACTATCTATAAGTTCATCACTATACTCTTTTCTAACAAAACTCGTTATCGATAATATCACGCTGAACATTGTTAAGGAAATCATAGATAGTAACAGGCTGTTAGTGCTGACACCGTTTATGTTTAATGAAAGTAGGAATAACCCTACACATAGAATAGAGAGTATCAGGTACGTGCTTGATCTAACTACTATTTTTGATACTATTATAGCTGAGAAAGCAAGTATGCTCCATAATATAATATATCTTATGTCTACAAGGTATATGTGGATGGATAAGACTGATGTTAGATTAACGAAGCTATAGTATGCTAGGCCGGTCAACATATATGTCAGTATAGTATGAGTTACGATTTTCTTCGAGATATTATTCTCGAGTACTTGCATAGCTATTAGGCCACTTATCTCCCCTAATACTTATTCCGTTACCCTCTAATTCTAAATTAAATTTGGATAGAACTTAATCTTAATTTAGCTCGTATTACTTGATATTATTAACTGCAAGCTTGGATAAGCTGGTAAGTGTGATTATTTAATGAATATGCTTCATAATAAAGTGCAGAATACTATAAGGAGATACGGTTACAAGAAGTTTACACCTATACAAGAGAAGGCTATACCTTTTGTTTTACAAGGCCTCAATACTTTAATTATAGCTCCTACAGGTTCTGGGAAAACAGAGGCTGCTTTCTTTCCCCTATTTTCGTTATTGATAAGTAATTCTTACCAAGAAGATAGCTTGAAGGTAATATACATAACTCCGCTTCGTGCTCTCAATAGAGATATTTATACAAGAATGAGAAGCCTTGCAGAATCTCTAGGTATAAGCTTTAGCGTAAGGCATGGTGATACCTCTAGGACAGAGAGACGCGCATTCCTCGACAAACCGCCAGCTATACTCATCACAACTCCTGAAACCTTTGTCTTTCTCCTAGCAATGAATAGGCTTAGAGAGGTCTTTCGTAATACTAAGTGGATAGTAATTGATGAGATACATGAGCTCATGACTAGTGAGAGAGGTGTAGAGCTATTACTCGGTATAGAGCAAATTCACAGAATGAACAGGCATAAGATACAACTAATAGGATTATCAGCAACAATACCAGAATCTCTAGAAAGAGAATTATATACGGTCTTTCTCCGATATGGGCCAACAGTAGTTATTAGAGACTCTTCACGTAAGGACATAGACATAAAAATAGAACTAGTCGCTAAAGAGAACGATACCAGAGACCCGCGATTAAGAGACATACCAGAGATTATTAGTAATGCAGTACCCGTGATCGCTGATTACGTGAAACAGAACGGTGTACACCTTATATTTACTAACACACGTGATACTGCCGAGTGGATAGGCTCAGCCCTTAACATCTATATGGAGAGTGATTGCGTAAGAGTACATCATGGTAGCTTAGATAAAGACACAAGGATAAGAGCTGAGCGCGAGCTCAGAGAAGGCAGAATAAAAGCTCTAGTAGCGACATCAAGCATGGAGCTTGGCATAGACATAGGCCATATAGACACAGTAATACAATTTGGGTCGCCAAGACAAGCAATAAGGCTATTACAAAGAGTTGGTAGAAGCAAGCATAGGCTTGAACTAGTTTCTAAAGGCATCATAGTCATACCTGAGACCACTATCTTTGAAACACTAGAATCAATAGTCTTAGCTAGGAGGACTAAGAATAATGATTTAGAAGAGATAAATATACCAAAAAGACGCTACTCGCCACTAACACACCAGATAATTGGAATACTAATCAATAACAGAGTTATAAGCATAGATGAATTATTTGATATAGTAACTTCTACATTACCCTACAGAGACTTAAGCAAAGAAGAGCTAGTAAACCTGCTAGAATTCCTTGACCAGATAGGTTTAGCACGGTTAGATAAGGAGAAAAGAGTTGTTAAAATAGGCAGGAGATCTATATCATATTACTTCTCTACAACAATGATTCCTGACGAGTCAAGATACGAGGTTATAGATACTGTTACAAGAAAGAGGATAGGATTTGTAGACAAAGACTTCTTAATAATATCATTACCTGCCGAAAACACAATAATACTTGCTGGTAAAACCTGGCGCATAATCTCTATTTCAGAAGACAAGATCTTTGTAGAGGAAACAAAAGAAGACACAGGCTTGCCCCCTATATGGACTGGAGAGCTAATACCGGTTTACTACAAGGTAGCACGAGAAGTATGTGCTATAATAAGAAGAATAATTCATGGTGGAAACTATTTCTTCCTGGTTAAGGAATATAATGTTCCAGAATCCATCGCAGAAAAAATTGCTACCACTATACTAGATTACGAGAGACGAGGCTCACTTCTCCCTACAGACAAAAACGTTGTTGTAGGCATTACAGGCAATTACCTCGTTGTATACGCATGTCTAGGTTCTAGAGGTTGCGAAGCTCTAGGTATGCTTTTATCCATGTTAATACATGAAACTACGGGATATAGGGCTTCATACTACTCTACGCCCTACTATGTATTATTCTACACACCTCGTCCGATAACATTACAAGAGGTAAGGATAATCCTTGAAAAAATGAGATCGCCTGATATAGTAAAGAATCTCGAAAAGATACTCAAGAACACTGTCAGGCTCAGCCCCTTATACAGAGTAAAGATGGTAGAAATTGCTACAAAGATGGGTGTTATAGATAAAAATATTCTTGACTATGCTAAAAATATAAGCTACTCTTCGCTTATTCTCAAGCTAAGAGACACTCCTGTCGAGAAAGAAGTACTACGTATATTATACTCTGAGAAACTCGATATCTCTACATTACGCGACTTTTTAGAGAAACTAAGACAAAACAAGTTACGTCTAGAGGTATATCAGAAGAACAAACCAGAAGATGATCCGCTACTCACGGATATTTTAACTCAACATAGACAATTCATGCATAGTCTCGCACAAACCGCGCCTCTGAATATTCTTATAGAGATCTTCAAGAGGCGAATAGAAGATAGAGAGGTCAGAATAGCATGCATGTTATGTGGCTGGTCTGATGTTGTCAAGATAAAGTACTTAGAAGATGACATAAAGTGTCCAAGATGCGGTTCTAGGTACTTGACAGCACTGAAGCCTGAAGATAAAGAGACACTGAGAGTTATTAGGAAGCTTATACAAGGGGAGAGAAAACTCTACAGCACCGAGAGGGAAAAGGTGAGGCATCTACAAGATATAGCTAATCTTATCCTAAGCTATGGTAAAAAAGCATTGATAGCCCTCTCAGCAATAGGTGTTGGCCCAACTATTGCGAAGAAGATACTGGCTAAGACGAGTATGAGTACTAAGAATCTGTATGTAGAGCTTATGAATGCTGAGAAGAACTATCTAAGGACGAGAATATACTGGGATAGTTAGAAGCCGTGGTTCTTACTCTATTTCCACGTGGAATAGAGAGTATACTGGTTCCAGTATGCCCTTCCAGCGTGAGCCTACAGATACTAGTGCTACAGCTCCCACGGGTCTAGCTCTTGCTTTAAGTATTATACCCGCTAATGCCCTTAGCGTACGACCTGATCTTAGGAAATCATCTACGACTAATACGTTATCCTTCCTAGTAAGCATATCTTTACGAACATATAATGTAGCTGTAGACGATAACGGTACATACACTGTTTCCTCTATATACTCTGCGTCGGGGTCGTCTTTATGCTGCTTAGCTATAACTAGTGGGGCTTCCATTATAGATGATACCATAGTTGCAAGCGGTATACCATCCGTTGCTACGGTTAATATCTTTGTAACACCCTTATTGTGGAAGTAGTAGTAAACATAAAGACCAAAAAGCTTGAGAAAATACGGATCACTTATAACATATGCTGTATCAACATACCCGTGCTTCGTTATTCTGGTTTTTTCTTCAACTAGCTTTCTTATGTCAAGAAAAGAGCTTATCTTCCTCCAAATACTCAGGGCTTGCTCAAGACTTGGAACCATCGTACCTCTAACATACCTGCAAAGAACAGTCTCAGGAACATTTGTTATCTTACTTAATTCTCTATAACTGTATTTCTTTTTCAACAACCTGAGCATCTCGATTAACAACAACTTGAACTTAATAGCACTAGCTTTAGAAAGCCTGGTTTCCTCAGCCAAAGCATCAATTACTCTCTCCATCCTGATCGACCCATACAAGCCCTAGATAATATAGAATTCACTAATAATTAATTTTGAGGATGAAATTTCCCCCACATACTTTATTTTATAGCTTTTACCTTAGTTCTTAGTTATAGGGGGATGATTAGGGTCTTAAGAACCGAGACAAGAATGAGAGAAAAACCCACGCAATGACCCCTTTTAGAGAGAACTAAGGGAAAAGACGTTGATTATAAAAATAGAATGCCTCAGCAACGTGTTAAAAATTGATAAGGACAAGCTACTAACCATCATAGATGAAGCCGAGATTATAGGTGCTGAGAAAATAGTAGTTGGGCTTGGGCTAAATAACAGCAACAAACCCATAGTACAAATAGAAATGAGAAACATTATAGGGACCGATATTGTAGAAGTCAATGCATTTAAAACTCTACTCAATAATCTAGACAAGAGCTTGAATGAATACTATGAGTTTTTTGAAAATATGCTTGTTGATAGGGTAGTGTTTGAGAAAAAGAAGGAACACACCTATCTAGTAATACGTTTAGTAGATCATATTCATGATACTAGGTGTGATTATAGAAATGAGCTACTAGAAATAGTATTAAAGATGATGAGTAAAGACGAAAAGAATGCCGGAAAGTCTGGATTAAGTATCATAAGTTACGGCTTCGAGTAGTCAGTAGAGAGGCATGCATAGGTAATGTCATGCATCATACGCCTATATACTCGCAGATGGATGACAAGGGAAGAGTTCGAGGAAGTAGCTAGCATACTCAAGTATTTAGGGAGATATAATGGGCGTTCTGTTTTTGAAGTGGATTTAAACAAAATTAGAAAAAAAGGCTTAGAGCTTGCAGATATACTTAACTATATGAAAGATTATGATTTAGAATTCTATGATAAGAGCAGTGAGATCTGCTTTAATAATCTTGTTAGGGAAGAGAACACTGTTTATGCAAAGCTTGTTAGAGAAGGTGTTCTCTTAAAGTCTAAGAAGCTGCTTAAGCCTTATCTAGCAGATTTTAGCGGATTTGTAAAATATGATCGTGAGCTTGGAGGCTATATTGTTACTCCTATGAAGTATTTTGATGTAAGAGACAAACTTGTATCATTAGGTCTAGAAGTAGTTGATGAGACTAGTATTAAGGACACGCTTGATTTGGGCGTAAAAATAGAATTTACTGGAAAGCTCAGAGATTATCAGAAAGAAGCCATAGATAAATGGATTGAAAATGGTTATAGGGGAATTATAGCCTTACCTACCGGTTCGGGAAAGACTATCATAGGTATTGCAGCCATCTGTCTCTTAAATGAGAGAACCTTAATAGTCACGTATACCAGGGAGCAATTATTCCAGTGGATAGAAAAGATACTAGAGTTTACGAATGCTGATAGATCAATTATAGGCACATATTATAGTGATGAGAAAAGTGTAAAGCCTATAACAGTTACAACTTATCAAACAGCTTATAGGTATCTTCACTTAATTTCTCACCTATACTCCTTCATAATAGTAGACGAAGTTCATCATCTTCCAGCCGATAAATTCAAGTATATAGCTTTGAACGCGTTTGCAAGAAAAAGAATGGGTCTCTCAGCCACAATATACAGAGAAGATGGAAGACATGAAGAGTTATTCCCATTAATGGGTGGAATAGCTTACTATAAGTCTCCCGGCGAGTTAGCTGAGGAGGGTTATTTAGCACCATATGTTATAAGGCAAATAATAGTTGACTTCACGCCTGAAGAAAAGAGAAAGTATAATGAACTTAGAAAAGCTTATCGTGAGGCAGCTAAGGGCCGAAGTTTTAACCAGTTATTAGAAGATGCCAAACGTGGAAGCGTTACTGCGCAACGTGCACTAAGTATACATAGTAAGATGCAACAACTAGTTCATATGGCTTCGAGGAAACTAAATGCTGTAGCAGATATTGTTAAGAAAGAGCTTGCACGGGGAAGTAAGATAATCATTTTTACACAATACGTAGAGCAAGCTAAAAAGATAAGCGAAATACTAAAGGCGCCTCTCCTTTACGGAGATCTAGAGCCAAAAGAAAGGAAACGCGTGTTATCAGAGTTCAAGAAAGCACCTACAGGAGCACTAGTAGTCACAACGGTTGGCGATGAGGGAATAGATATACCGGATGCCAATGTCGGAATAGTAGTTGCAGGAACAGGTTCAAGAAGACAATTTGTCCAGAGGCTAGGGAGAATACTGAGACCCCATGAAAATAAGAGAGCTGTATTGTACGAAGTTATAGTCAAGAATACTGCTGAGGAACAATGGGCTAAAAGGAGAAAGAACTTAAGACTATGAGCCTTGCTCTCGAATAAGCTTGTATGCAGCCTCGTATCCTGACTGCGCAGCCTTAGAGTTTATTTCTTGCCAATCCTTGGGTGTAGACTCTTTAATAACCTCTAGTAGCTCATCTAGCGTGTAAAGACCTGAAATGACCGAGAAAGCGCCTAGCATGACCATGTTTGCTACTCTACGTGTACCTGTCTCCTTTTCAGCAATCTCTGCGAATGGGAGTAGTATGGAATTCCAAGTATTTAACAAAGGCTTCTTTATGTACGTAGAGTCTAGTAAGACAAAAGCCTTGTTGTCAACTCTTTTAGAGTATTTCAACATTTGTTCCAGATACATGAATATTGCGACATCAGCTGTTTGTATCTTTAGTGGTCCTAAATGTTCACTGTTTAAGAACACTGCTAGCTCTGAGACGGAATCTCCACCTCTTGTCTCTGCACTATAATGCTCTGTGTTGACAACATAATATCCTCTGTACCTTATCAATATGACACCTAGAATGTATCCTGCAAGAAGAACTCCCTGGCCGCCCCTACCGCTTATAATGAGTCCTATTGCCCCCTTCTTTTTAAGTAGTGTGTTTAGCTTCCACATCTTTATTCGCCTTAGAGTTAGTATAAGGGTATAAGTCAAGATACCCTGGAAGATCCTGCACCAGGAACTCGCCGCACGTAACCTCCTTCTCCCAGTCAAATATTATGTCACTAGGTTTCTCAACTTTCCTAATACGTGTTATCTTCCTTATCCTATCATATAGTTCGAATGGTGTTTTCATTCCGAGATGCCTGCCAAAAATTTCGGGGCAGGGGGATATGACCTCAATAAACCTGAAACCCCTCATCAGGAGAGCTTTCCTAATAGAACGCTCTAGCAATACGTTATGTGATACACTCCATCTAGCAACATAGTTTACTCTAAGCTGCATTATGAGTTTTGAAATGTCTATCTCTCTTTCGGGATTGCCTTGTGGTGTAGTTGTCGTATATACCGAGTGAGGCGTAGTAGGAGCCAATTGGCCCCCTGTGAGTGCATATATCATGTTATTAACCATTATTACTAGAAGATCAATATTTCTACGTGCTGCGTGGAGTAGGTGATTACCTCCTATACCAGCTAAATCTCCATCACCACTAAAAACAACTACCTTGAGTCTAGGATTGAAGAACTTAACACCTATTGCATACGGTATTGCTCTGCCGTGAGGGGTATGTGCACCATCTAATTTAACGTATAAGGCTGACCTACCTGTGCACCCTATGCCTGTAACAAATACTATTTCATCGTGAGTTAAGTCTCCCTTTTCCTCCAAAGACTTTACTGCCCGGAGGAATGCTTGAAGAGCTATTCCGATGCCACATCCAGGACACCAGGTATGTGGAAGTTTCGAATACCTTAGGTATTTATCTAAAGGATGCAACAAACCTGTACACACCTCATTAAGGCATTATCGACTTGATACACATTCATCTAAACGTTCTAGTATCTCATCAGGGAGCGGTATATCGGGTATTAGAAAAGTTAACGAGCAAGTTTTTTCAGCACCAACTATTCTTTTTACATCTAATACGAGCTGTCCGCTATTAACTTCAACGACTATGACTCTCTTAGCTCTTAATGAAAGATCTCTGATAACGTCCTCTGGTAGAGGCCATAATGTCTTGAGCCTGAGTAGACCTGCACGTACTCCTTTTTCTCTGAGATATCCAATAACAGGTAGTAGACTCCTAGCCGTTGATCCAAATGATATGAACAAATAATCTGCATTGTCTGTTAAGTACTCGCTATACTCGAGCACAATATTCATGTTTACACGTATTTTGTTTACGAGTCTTGATACAAGCCTATTATAAGTTTCTGGAGACGGATCATAGAATCCTTCCTCATCGTGGCACAACGATTCCGCAATGACATGATACCCCTCGCCATATATAGCCATAGGCGGTACTAGATCCTCAGGATCTGGCTCAAAAGGCTTATACTTGCTTGGTGACAAAGTTGGTTTCTTCCTATTAACAATAGTTGTTTTTCTCCTCACGACAGGCTCGCGGGCATGTGCCAATATAGCATCTTGCAACAAGATTACAGGAATACGAAGCTTCTCAGCTATGTTAAAAGCCTTAATAGTTAAATCATAAGCTTCTTGTGCACTATATGGAGCTAATACAACAACTGGGTAGTCCCCATGAGAGCACCATCGTGAACATAACACATCTCCTTGGCTAGGCGCCGTCGCTATTCCTGTGCTAGGTCCTGCACGCATATTATTTACGATAACGATTGGTGCTTCAACCATTGCAGCAAAACCTATGCCCTCTGCCATTAAACTAAATCCTGGTCCGCTAGTTGCAGTCATCGCTTTAGCACCAGCCCATGAAGCACCTATTATCGCGTTTATGGCTGCAAGCTCGTCCTCAGCTTGATAGAAGACTCCTCCCCGCTCAAGCATTCTTTTGGCAAGGTACTCCATCAAATCGCTTGACGGCGTAATTGGATAACCAGCAAAGAAGTTCATACCAGCATCCAAAGCACCTTCCGCGACAGCTTGGTTAGAGCTCAAAAATAATCTGGTAGTGATCGCAGTCATATTATCCTGCCCTCGGGTCTAATGCTTTCTGATACAACTATCGCGAAATCCGGACAATTATACTCGCATATCTTACAGCCTAAGCATCTCTCTGGATAACGTGGAACAGGGACTCTGTAGCCGTGTTCATTAATTATGTTTTCTAATACAAAGACTTTTGTAGGACACAAATTTATGCAAAGAAGACACTCTTTGCATCTTTTACCTATTACTGTTATACTGTATACTTTTTTTCTTAGATAGCTCTTAGAATCAGCGATATTCCTCACTCTCTTCGAAATTATGGTTTACATCCTCATGTATCTTAAATATTTATCGTACTGTACTGATAAAAATACTTAGAAGTTATAAGAACCCGTGGCCATCTCGTAGCTCTACACAATATTGTCCTGCCTGTATTGTCTATCCGGGTAACTTCATTAATTGTGTATTGCTATTTGCAACGGCTCTGAGAGGTCGGTGTTCTTCATCTCTCTATCAGAATAGGATAGCGCTATCATCGCCTATCATTTTCCTAATTATAAATTCTTAATAAAGTCTGCTAAAATATGTAGCCTCTCTAATTCTTTCTTGGCAGCATCAAAGTACGATGATATAATCTCATAGATTGAGTCAAGATTAAAAGTGCTAGCAATAGTCTTACCCGTTATACATAGGGGTATATCGCACCTCGTGGTTCCTCGGACCATGACCATATAGCTGTTTCTCAAAATTTTCAGACAAGCGTTTTTAAAACCATTTTTATAAAGTGTATCTAACAACTTTGTGGTTAGTACAGGATCGCATACATGTATATCTAATATAGGTGGTTGTACCGAACACCATATGTATGTATTCTGGTTGCTTTGGAGACATCTTTGTAGAACGTTCTCAATAACTTTTAGAAACTCGGCTCGAGTAGGCTTCTGGTGCCATTTAGATATAAACCTTGCACTAGGCTTATGAGTCGGTGAAAGAGCTTCTAGGACAACTATCCTACCACTACATGAGCTTGAGGTTATTATTCTTTCATCAGAATTTAAAACCCTAAGAAGAGGAATAATATCGGAATCTACGCTTCCATTTTCAATATCCTGCGCCAAGCGGTATAAGTGTCTCTTTCTCTTATCCAGCCAGTCTCTGCTGTTACAAAAATTCTTTGTAATCACAGCACTAGTATCTTTACAGTACATTACTTCATCACCGTAAATTACAAATGTACAGCTATTAGCTACAAGTAGCATACAGTATGATGGAGAATTTTAGTAGATCATTAGATAAGGCATTAGGATCTCCACACTCAACCGGATTTAGTATCAAGTACCTCTTTATAGTCTCATCATCTTCGATAACAACCTCATATATTATACTAGCGTTATCGACGTAAAGAAGGTCTTCAATATGAGTGCTGCTAAAGATGTTGTTCTTACGTTTAAGGGTATATGTATAAATTCTACAGGTATTAACAATATTGCCTATAAGCGCGTTTATCCCTGCACCTATAGGCTCCCTGCTACTAATTATACCAGAGACCTCCTTTTCTCCTTCTGCGTATAGGTATACCGACTCATCTACTTCTATTGCAATATCTGAGGCCTTCACCGTCTTTTGAGGAGCACATATAGTTGCTACAGGAGTCTTTATACATACTTGTTCCTTACCCAGCTTAGCATAGTACTCATAGAGTAATGTGGAACTAGTTCTACATGCATCAATCCAGGCATCCCGTGCAACTATGTAAAATGGTATACGGGTTTTACGCATTTCTTCTAGACAGACATGTTTGCTATGCTGTGAAGCGACTATGACAGAGCCTATGCCGAGAACAATATCAGTAGTACCTACCTGTACTCCATTATTCTCTCTTGCGCTCACAGCCACTACAGCTGGTAACTTGGTAATAAGAGTATCATGCGAACACTTGGTAAGAACCCTTAGCAATTGGTCTAGATAAAATGAATCCATGCGCAGAATATCTTTTATATCTACCAGGATAGATGATGCTGGTATTAGTGGCATGATTAATAGCACCATTTATCTTGCAATTGTAAAATACCTTGTTCTATAATTAATAATAGCGGGTAGTAATTTGACGCTTTTGCTACGAAGGGGGATGAGAATATGGTTGAGAATAACACCAGGCTTAATAATGTCTACAACCGGTGGCCTAAGAAGAGAGAGTTTCTAGCATACTACATGCTATACAAAAAATACGGAAATGCTTGTAATATAGGTGATGCCGTTAATGATCTAACTAGAGAGTTTAAGCTTACTAAGAGAGCTAGTGTAAATGTTCTCAAAAGGTTAAAATCAATGGGATTCATAAGCATAGAAGCTTGTCGAGGAGAGGTGCGGATAACGATTAAACCATTAGATGAAATATTGGACAAATACCTGGAAAACTATGTTAAGAAAAGAAGTACTAGGTGTCCTCATAGTAGATCTCCACAATTACTCTAGCCTTGACCTCCTTCTTGGGCAGAGGAGGAGGGGATTCGCCCAGATCTATAGCTATTGCAACAGGGTTTCCTAAAGAGTCCGTAAAACGTACCTCTGCCACGTAGCGTTTCTTAAATCCCTCCTCAAAGGTCTTCATTAGAGCTTCATATATCCTAGAAAATGCCATCTGAAGCGCTATTGGGCTCGAAAAATCCTCTGGTTTTAGTTGTATCTGAGAGAGGCCTCCTATGATTTCTCCTATCTTAGCGTTACCGTCAAATATAGCTATACGTTTAAAAGCCTCTTTTTTCTCTGTTTCGTCACGCATGATATCCACCATAATAATTATTATTAAACATTTAAG
>CAZCAU010000026.1:0-20423 GCA_964496855.1 uncultured Desulfurococcales archaeon | reverse complement strand
GGACGAGGGCTCCCGTAGAAGACGGGGTTGATGGGGCGGGGGTGTAAGCCCCGAGAGGGCTTTGCCCTCGAGGGGTTCAGCCTGCCGCTCCCAATCGCCCGAGGCCGCAGGGGCTCACCCTGGGGCAGGGCTGCGCGTGTATAATTGCGGGCCCTGCTAGGGGTCTGGGCCTGTGGCGACATCTAGTGGTGCCTCTGCATGGCGCTCGTTGTTGTTCTAGGCTTTTTCTTTTTAATGGTCTTGTAGACTAGCTTTCATTTACGGGGCTTCTCCTTGACTAAAGACTTACTCAGTCTTAGTAATCAGGAGCTGCTGGAGCTGTTCTTAGAGGAGTTGCTAGCTAGTGGTCTTAGCGAGAAGACTGTTAAGGCTTATAGGGCTGGTATTAGTGATTTCCTTGAGTTTATAGGGGATAAGCATGTTAGCGAGGTGTCGCGCCTGGATATCTTGAGGTGGCGTAGTGTTAGGCTTAGGGAGGGGTTTCCCCGCAGGATCCGTAATTCTAGGAGGAGGCTAGAAGAGCATGAGGAGAGGAGGCTTCGGCAAGCAACGCTTCATTATTACACGATATTCTTGAGAGCGTTTTTTAGATGGCTTGGGCTAGACGTAGAGGTACCAATAGTAAAGATGCTGAAAAAGACTTATCCAGACGTTTTGAGCGAGGAGGAGGTTGAAAAACTACTAGTTGCTGCACGGGATCTACTCGACCTGGTCATACTCTACCTCTTACTAGATACTGGGCTCCGGGCCCAGGAGCTGATTGGTGTTAAGATAAGTGATGTCGATCTAGATAAGGGGGAAATTAGGGTTAGGAGAGGAAAGTATGGTGAAGAGAGAATAGTCTTCCTGACATCTATCACCAGGAGAATATTATCCGAGTGGCTTAAGATACACGGCTCTAATCCTGATGACAGACTAGTGCCTCTAAGCTATGCCGGGCTATATAAGAGGCTTAAGACTCTGGCTAAAAAAGCAGGCGTGGCACCTGAGAAGGTTAGACCCCATATCCTGCGCCACACGTTTGCTACAGAGGCTCTGAGGAGAGGGATGAATCTCATAGCATTACAGCGGCTTCTAGGACACAAAGATGTGAAGACTACACAGATCTATACGCACCTAGCAGTAGAGGATCTCAGGAGAGAATACATGAGAGCATTTGAGAAAACAATAGAGGAGACAGCCTAGCTACTCGTACCTCAAAGCAACTACCGGTGGGACACGAGAAGCCCTATACGCGGGTAGAAGCCCCCCAACAACACCCACAACTATAGCCATACCCAGAGACCCCAGGACGAGAGTAGGAGTAATAGCTGGTGAAGCAGTTATGGCTATCTCAGACCCTATTCTAAGAGAGCCTCCAGACAATATGTAAGCTCCAATAGTACCAGCTACTACCCCGGCTCCACCACCTATTATACTCATAACAAGTGCTTCCGCTAGTATTAGTACAAGTATGTTGCGACTCGTAAATCCTATAGCTTTGAGAACACCTATTTCTCTAACACGCTCGAGTATTGATGTAAACATTGTAGCCATAATACCTGTTATAGCTACGATAAATGCTGACGAGGCTAGTGCAAACAACATGAAGTTTAATGCATCAACAACATTGCTAACAGCTTTTGCGATTTGCTGGAAAGCAATAATCTCTACAAGTTCCCGGTAGTGATCCCTAAGCTCAGCTACTACGCGGCTAACTTCTGAGGCATCGCTAACAGCTACTAGTATGCCTGTGTATTCGCTTAGTCCTAGAAGACTTTTACCTGCTGTTAATGGCAAGAAAATAGTTTTGTCAGGGTTAACTGCTAGTGCATTACCATATTTCTCTAGAATACCGGATACCCGTATACTCTTTGTCTTCATAGTAACCCTATCATTCTCCACTACCGGTATGTTGACAACAATCACGTCTCCGACATCAATGAACTTGTTTCCCTTATTATCAAAAACTATGTCATGCCCAACGATACCTGAGGCATAAGCTGCTGATGGCGGGATAGCTCCTTCTAAGAGTTTGAGGCTCGATATGACACTAAATAATACTTGGAGATCGGTTGCATAAAGTGACACACGCATAGTCTTGCCGTCTCCTCTTTTGAAAACTGCTTGTATGCTGTAGAAAGGTGTTACTTCTGCAACCCCCCTGATGCCTCTGATGTATCTGACATCGTTATCTGTCAATGTATACTGTTCTGATGGGATAACAACTATAGTATTCTCTCCCAGCGATACAAGAGTCTGAGTGATAACGTTGGTATAGCCCTGTACAGTACCTATTATAGCAACCATTGCGGCGGGACCTATCGATATACCAATAATCGTCAATATTGCTCTTAGACGCCTTTCCTTCAGAACACTTAGTGCAAGACGTAGTATGTCCTCTGGCCTAAGCATTATGGAATCACACGCTTGCTTTTTTGATATAGTTTATATATGACGAATAGACTTATAGCTAGAAACACTGTTATAATCCCTGCTGTTAAAAGCTTGTATGACTCGATACCATGAGACCCTGAAGAGACTTTCTCTCCGGTACTTGTAGTTATAGTTATATTGATACGCTTAGTTATATTGAACTCCTCATTAAAGGCGTTGCGATACACTACTACTATATCTAGACCCACAACACCACTCTGGTTACTAGCAACTCCTCTAAGAGTCACTGGTATCATTGTTCCTGGATCAATATCGCCTATAAAGGAGTAGCTCTCACTAATAGTCTTAATGTACGGGTTCTCCCTGATATATACCTCTACGTTTCTTGCGATATCTGTACCAGTATTAATTAGTGTAGCCGAGACATCAAAATACCCATTAAGAGAAACTTTCTCCGGTGAGACCCTGATTTCTGAGAGTTTAAGCTCTATTACACCCTCAGCATAAATTATAGCTGTCTGGTTTATAGAGTATCTATGACCAGCTGGGCCAGAGTACGAGAGATACACCATTGCCGGCACAGACATCGAGGAAGACAATGATGGCGATGCTGATGCAAGCCATTTAACAATAACTTCCCGACCAGGCGGTATGGCGTCCACGTGTTTAAGACTAGAGGAAAACGCTATGAGTCCTGAAAGGCTTGCAATACCTACATATACATCATAAGCCGGGCCTGAGCCAGTATTCTTTATAATCAATGATACCTCTGTTGTGCGTGCACCGAGGATAACCCTAGACTTTTCCTCAACAATCTCTAAGCGCGGCACGCCTTGTAGAACAAACCTTCCATGCAACATTATGCTTCTATCATCACCCCACTGGTCTATGAAGTATAGTTTTACATGGAAATCGTATTCGCCGGTAGATACATTGCTTCCGATGATTAAGCTTACCGGTACTATGATGAAATCACCTTCACCTGCCTGAGCCTGTACACCTCCTTGTATAGGAATATGCTGAGAGGCCAGGAACTCTCCTAGTTGTTGAAGAGAAGATGAGACTATAGGTGTAACATTACCCTCGGTACACCCCGTAGTTGTAAGAACAAACCCGCCCGGCAAGTAAACCTGGGCAACAAGGCTTCTCATAACAGGTATCTCTAAGTTCCTATACACAGCTAGAAGCACTGCACCAGCACTACCAGGGCCAGGACTATACTTGTACCAGTATGATCCAATAAATGCTGGCTCTGGCACAGGCTCTATCTTTATCTCTATAGGCTTCTCTTCTATAAGACGGATGCCTCCCCCTCCACTCTCAAGAGTATACTCTAGCACAACTAATACATTATAACTACCTGGTGTGACAGTATCTGATACTTCTAGATGTAAATCTGTTGTGAAAGTCTGCCATTTAGGTACAGGCCCGCTTATGTATGTATAGTTAGAACCCTGGTTAGCTAATGCTATGCCTGGTGGGGCTATGATACTTATGTTAATCCCTGATACAGGGTATGGAGCATTATTAGCTATAGTTAATCGTAGCGTGGCGTCGCTAGTACCTGGATAAACAGGGTAGTTGTTTGCCCATCTAGCTCCGATTATTTCGAGATAACCACTTGATGCTGGCGGATTTGATACGTTGATTCCGATCAAGTAGTCTCTACTCTTACTCAGTATAGCCCCATACACACTTATGATGTAACCTAATCTTAGGCGCAGAGTATATCTTCCGCCTGTCAAGTTCTTGTCTATGTTGAAATACATAGTGATAGTGGTCCTAGATCCTGACGTTAACACTGGTGCCTCGGCTACGCCGTTGGATACAGCGCTAAACCCATATCCCTCAACAAATCTCGAATATATGCTCCTAGCATCATAATGCCCTTTATTAACTACATAGATAGTTAATGGCACAAGCTTTGCTCCTGGATACACCTCCTGCGGGGACGTAGTGCCCCAGTAAGCACCTATTATTGATAACGATGTATCGATACCCGTAGGACTACTTGATCTAAGTGCTATTGGTATAGTATAACTAGCGGTTGAGAGCTGGCCTTCAGGCTCAACACTAAACTTCAGAGTTAGCTGAGCATTATGGATACCTGCATCCAGGTCGCTTGTAGTATCAAGAGTAAGTATTATCCTAAAGATGCTGGCAGGTTGCACTCTCTCTAGATCACCACTCACGCTCCGTAAAATAAAGCCCTCAGGCAGCCCTATCTCAGGTTTAATAGCAGCTAATGTACTACCAGCTCTATTAACTAGTGTCACGATAAGATGCAAGTTCTTAGCATTAGGGAGACAAATAGCTGGTTCTCCATTGTAACTCCACTCAACCGAGATTATATCAATCATAGCATTATACTCTTGGACATAGAGGGGGATCTCTAGAGTCTTGTTTACTAGTATAGTCATACCCCCTATGCTCCCCATACCCTCGATAGTTAAATTCGCAACATATACTCCAGGACTCACGTCCTCATCTATCTGGATAGGCCCTATACTGAGACTAGCAGTATCTCCATGGCCTAGATTACCAGTAAACACTGTGGTCAGAACACTACTGCCTGTGGGAGCAATAAATCCTTCTGGTAAATACAAGTGTATGACAAGATTTGAGAGAGTATAAGCACCCATATTCTGTATAACTATGTCTAAATAAGCCTTCTGAGCACCAGGGTATCCTCTCTCATCCCAGCTTCTCCAAGAAGTTTTAACAACCTCTACTCCAGCATCTTGGGGGCTAGCTATTGTGAGAGGGAAATCTACCGTAAAATTGTAATAACTCACAGCGCCACCGTAGCCGCTGACACGACACTTTACATCTAACGTGGCAGTGTACTGGCCTGGGTTAGCAGAATAATCGATTGTTATACCATTATACGTTAAGACGGCTTCTTCATTAACAGCTAGGTTTGTTATAATGCTTTCTCCCCCACCTTGTAGCAAAGGTGGCTTCTTCTCTAAAGTAGCTCTTAGCTCATCAATAGAGTCTTGCCCCTTATTACGAATCACGATGTTTAAAACAGCATTATCAGCGCCTGGGGTAGCATTCACTAGGGTTCCATCAGGTGCTGACCAGTATGAGTCCACTACTTCTATCACGCAGGAAGGCAGACTACTTACTCTCAAAGGCACGCTGACATTATAGCTGCCTCTCATAAGCACGCCAGCATCTAGATAAGTATAGTTTATTGTAAGGATACCTGTGTAAACACCTTCAGTGAGATTACTAGAAACATCTACCAGGTACTCATACCTGATTATATCGCCTGGGCTAACACTATAAGTCGCTGTATTATTTTTCTCAACAGTGCCTCGAGAAACAGGCTGTACACTACCATCACTACTTGTAAAGCCTCCAGGGAGGCTTAATATACCAATAGTGTTGACCAGTGTTATGTTCCCTGTATACTGGACAAGTATGATTAATCTAACATTACTACTCCCAGGATATACTTCTCTAGGTTGATCCTCAGAGCCCCATATAGAGGCAACATGCTCGAAACCTATCATAGGAGAAGCATGTGATACGAGCGGGCTGAGAGGGGTTATAAGGATAAGTAGGCATAAGAGATAAACAAGGATCTTTTTCATCATGCACACCTCTCACATGGTACGCGTCTAGGTGTTTAGTATACACCTAGACGAGTCAGGCTCCGTCTCAGCAATTATTCTTCCATCCCTAATCAGTAATATTTTTTCACTACAATTAGCTACTTCGACATTATGTGTAACCATGACTATGGTCTTGCCAAGCTTATGCAGATTCTTAAAAGTTTCCATCACAATTTTTGAAGAAGCTGTATCCAGATTACCAGTAGGCTCATCAGCAAGCAGTATCTCAGGGTCTCCTACTATTGCACGAGCAATAGCTACTCGTTGTTGCTGTCCACCGCTTAGCTGATTAGGTTTTTTCAATAACCATGACTCGTCGCCGCCGACTTTTCTTATGGCTTCTTTGACAAGTTCTATTCTTTTACGCCGAGGTATGCCTCTCAGTATAAGTGGTAGTTCCACATTCTCTAATATGCTCATCCTGTTAATGAGATTATATTGCTGGAACACGAATCCTAGGAGAGTATTCCTTAATCTAGCAAGCTGGTCTTCGCCTAAAGGAGTGGTATCTATTCCATCTATTACTACTCTACCACTAGTAGGCTTATCTAGAAGACCGATTATGTTTAACAACGTCGTCTTACCATGCCCTGAAGGACCCATTATAGCGATAAATTCTCCGCGTTCAACAGTTAATGAGATTCCTCTGAGCGCCTGGAAAGATATCTTACCCGTCTGATAAGTCTTAGTAACATTCTCTAGGACTATTATTTCCTTAGGCCTACCGAGCTCTTTTGGCAATAATTCTACTCTGTACTTGCTAGTTATCTTTCCTCACCAGGTATCCCTAGAGATGACAGAGGCTACTCTTCTATCGTTTAGTTATCAAGGTAAATATATAATGCTAAGAGTAATTATCAGTGTTGCTATCTGTATAACCGTACTAATAGTGTCTCCCATACCGGTTTTTCCTAAGAAGCTTTTCAATAAATGTGCACCATCTGTTATGAAGAGGGGAGCTGCGTTTATCAAGGCTAAGCTTAGATTTATGAGAGCCATGTAGTTGACTAGGTTTAATAACACGATGTATGATGAAATACTTAAGAGACTTAATGGCCCGGTAGGCTTTACACGTATTCCCAGTAATGTCTCGTTATAGTACTTTTTAACAACTACTCGTAGCGTGTCTTCTCCTCGTTTGACCTCTAATACTAGACTAGTATTCTTCCCGCTAGTTGATAATATTATGTTTCTGAGCTTGAGAAGGCTATCTACACGTGTGTCATTGACATATTTTATAATATCTCCCTCAAGAATACCAGCCCTATGCGCTGGCGAATTCTCTTCTACCCCAGCTACAATAACCCCCGCAGGTGCCATCACTATCAAGTGTAGGAGGAGGAAGAATACTGCGCCGAGGACGAGATTAGAGGCGGGTCCCGCGGATACTATTTTAGCCTTGCTCAACAATGGTGCTTTCTCTAGCTTCTCCTCATTAACTTCTACAAATGCTGCTGGTATTATATAAGCTAGGAAGAATCCTATGCTCTTGACTTCTATGTTCTCTCTCAAAGCCATGATTGCATGCGAGAACTCGTGGACAACAGCTGCTACGCCTATCGAGAATAATATGTATATAGCTATCTCCCAGCCTATGGTCACGCCGGGTATTATCGGCATTAATCCACCCGCTTTGCCAGCTTCTAGTATGTACCGGGAGAAGAATATAGACACAGCATAGTAGTAGAATAAGAATAGGGCAATAACTGTTAGTGCCACACTAATAACAGCATATGCGCCAATGATTTTCCTCTTAGATAATTTCTCGAAAGATTTGAACTCTGTCCTCTTCTTGACTATTAAGAACAAGGGGTATATTTTCACACCGTGTTCTTCAAGTCTTTTACGATAGGGGTAGAGTATAATATATAGGATTAGCCAGAATACCGCGATCCACAAAAGCGCTATTACTCCTTGTTGCAACTACTATAACCAAAACAGCAGACCATCACTAACCCTTAAATCTCTAACGGCTAGGCATTATCCTAGCAGCATGGGGTTCATAGCGTATGCCGCGCGACAAAGTTGATAGAAGAGGCGAGTACAAGGAAGTGGTGTATGATGAAAAACAGTGGCTACTAATAAGAGAGAAAAGAGCAAAGGCCAAGCCTCTGCTTGAAGAGTTATCAAAGAGAGGCATAGAAGCTTTCATTCATGGTAGTGTTGCGAGAGGTGATGTAAGTCCTCAGAGCGATGTAGACATAATTATCCCGGAGTATAAGCCTTCGTATATCATAGAGCTTGTCCTAGACAATCTGGGTTATAAAGCATACTCTAGAGAGATAATCCAAGCAACACCATTTCACACGCCAAAACTCTACTATATACTTGATCCCAGAGAAGAGCTCGTGGTATCAGTTCCGCTAGCCAAGCTCCTTTCGCGAGAACTAGAGTTTTATAAATGGGGAGGCATGATAGGTCTTCGCGAACTCGAGGAAGAAAAGAGAGTGGCTGGTGTTAATAAGAAGCTCAAATTAATAATTCCAACGCCTACAGGGCATATAGAGATACCAGTTATAGGGAGAGAAGCCGAGGTTGCATCTATCCTAGGGATAAGCATAGAGACGGTGAATGAACGTGTTAGAGTTCTAACACGCAGAGACGAGATAGGCAGGACAGGAGTTTTTCTCAAAATAAGCCTTAGGGAAGATGAAGTACCCGAATCAGTGCTGAGAGACATAGCGAGTAAGAACCCTATGCTTAGAAGAGTACTGAGAGATAGGGGCTACTAAGGGGGGAGTACATGCAGTATACCAGGAGGATTGTGGGAGATCCTGATAAGGCACTAGTTATAGGTGAAATGCCTTTAGGATGCGTATACTGTTTCAAAGGTCTTAAAGCAGTAGTATTCATAACAGGGCTATGCGATGATAAATGCTACTATTGTCCACTAAGCGAGGTAAGGAGAGGAGACGTAGTTTTCGTGAACGAGGAGAAGGTAGATAGCATTGATGAGATCATAAGAGTCATAGATCTGCTCGGCCAGACTTCTGCTAGTATAACCGGTGGTGATCCTCTCTCAAAACCTGAAAGGACACTAGAAGCTATTAATGCTCTAAAAGGGTATTTTGGGGAATCTTTCCATATACACTTGTATACTACTGGAAGGTATGCTACGCTAGATATCCTAAAGCTACTTGATAAGAAAGGTCTTGATGAAATACGTTTTCACCCTACTAGTAGGCTTTATCTAAAAAGAGTTGAGCAAGCCGTGAAAAACACTAGTATGAGCGTTGGCGTAGAAATACCCGTGGTACCTGGTACTATAAGCTATCTGAAAAAATTAGCTCTATATCTCGAAAAAATAGGCGTAGATTTCCTAAATCTAAATGAGCTAGAGATTACATACACTAATAGTTACCAATTAACACTAAGAGGCTTTAAGGAGTCAAAGTCTAGAAGCCCTGCTGTCGATAATAGTCTCTACACGGCATTAGAATTTCTTAGATGGGCAGGGGATAATCTGAGCAATCTAAATATCCATTTCTGCCCGGCACGTTTTAAAGATTCTATACAGACGAGAAACAGGTTGTTTAACCAAGCTTTGAGGCTTGTAAAACTTTATGAGAAAATAAGTAGCCGTGGCCTGATAATCAAATCAGTGATAGAAATAGGAGAATTACTGCATAATGTTGTTGAAAATCTAGATCTAGAGATCTCAGCTGATTCTAAAAAACTCTATACATCGCCTAATAATAAGACATTAGAACACATAATAAGTAGTCTAAATAAGAAGAGTATAGTCAAAGATGTCTATATTGTAGAAGAGTACCCCTACTTGAGTAAAAGATTAATAATATCAAGAACCCCTTTGACCTTCTAGTTTAGGTAGATTATATCGTAGCACAGCTATTATCCCGCCTAACTGTCCAAGTTTCGTGCTTACAGGAGAACTTGAACCCACAATATACACTTTTCCACGAGTCTTATCAGTGTCTTCCAGTATCTCCTCTACAATCTTACGAGTTTTTTCATCAGGGCTTCTCAGCAATGTATCGAGTACAAGCAGATACTGTATAGCGCCGAGCGAAGAAGCAGTCTTTACTTCTTCAATACCATAAGCTATACGCTCTGGGTTGCTCGCTAATAACCTGTAGAATTCCTCCAATATCTTCTCTGCTACAAACGATGTATAATCTGAGAGTACTTTTCTTAGGGTATCTCTTCTTAAAACCTCGTGAAGTCCTATGACGCCTCCCATTGACGTATTCTCTAAGTATATTCTGAGGTCTCTTGTTTTCTCTCTAAGCTTCTTTTCTACCTCTTGTTTAACAAAGCCAGGCCCAGCTATTACTACTATGTTTGTGCCTAGCCTAGAGGCGTAGTTATATAAGAGTTCTACTATTTCACTTACCTTTTTCTCGAGAATACGGGCTCGTGTATCATCCTCTTTTCCCGGCAGCTCGAGGTTTTTCTCTACAAGGATGTTAAGTCCCTGTTTTACAAGTACACCAATCGCGTACTCATCATAATCAATCGCTAATATGAGTAGTGGGGGTAGACGTTTTTGCGACTCAACTAGTTTTTCTAGTAATGGCTTGCTCCAGCCGTCAGGCTTCATTATCGTTATTTGTGTTCCAGGCTCTACATGTAGTGTGTGATGCGAACCCTTTAATCCGTAACGATCAGGCCCTTCTACGATTACTCCATGCACTCTGAGACGCCTCGTAAAAGGCTGCATCTCGGTATACTCTACTCGTAAGACTATCGTCATAGGTATACGATGGCTACTCCCTTGCTTTTCATTCTTTATCTCCCTAGTAGTCCTAGCCTGTATTAAATCGTCTTTAGTTATCACTGTATGTAGTATCCATAAGTCGTCTTCATCCTCTGGTACCACTTGTACTATACCATGCTTCTTATCCAGGATCTTTACCCGCACATTTTTCCCCTAGTTTTACAGAATATATTATGAAAACTAAGGGTATAAAGAGCAATGCCTGTAGAAAAAGTAGTCATAACAAGAGCCTCTAAGAATGACATAGCAGATATAATGGTTTTAGAGAGAGAAGCATTTGGTAGAGATGCTTATCCAAGAGGCTTCTTAGAAGAAGTACTGGATAGAGAGGAGTGTATTTTCCTAAAAGCGTCTCTCAAGGATAAAACCGTGGGATATGTGCTAGCATTAAGGGAGTCTAATGATGAAGGACATATAATCAGTATTGCTGTGAAAGACTCGTATAAAGGTAAGGGGATTGGTGGAAAGCTTCTAGAAGCGGCTGAACAAGAACTTGCTAAGCGTGGTGCTAAGATTATACGTCTAGAAGTTAGCGAAAAAAATACTATTGCACGTAGACTCTATGAGCGGCACGGGTACAAGGTTATTGCAAGACTCCCGTCATACTACTCCGATAACAGTGCAGCACTTGTCATGGTAAAGATACTAGAGCATTAGAGAGAACATTTTTGTGTATAGAAGATAATATTAATAATTGTACGATCGTGGGCTGGGCCGGAGAAATTGAAAGTAGAATTCATGTTATTAGATGCTAGTTATGAAATCAGAGGCTTAGAGCCAGTAATAATTCTCTGGGGTATAGATAGAGAAAATGATCCAATAGTACTCTTAGATAAAAGGTTCAGACCATACTTCTACGCACTACTCGAAAGAGGAGTTGATGATAATAGCATTAATAAGATTATTCAAAGAATAAAAGCACTATCCAAGCCAAGATCCCCCATACTAGAGGTTAAGCCCGTTGATAAGAGGTACTTCGGAAAACCAGTTAGGACTCTATTAGTGAAAACGCTCATACCAGAGTATGTGAGAGAGTATAGAGAAGAAGTTAAAAAGATACAAGGAGTTCTTGACGCCCTAGAAGCTGATATACGTTTTGCTCTTAGATACATGGTTGATAAGAAACTTGCACCATTCGAATGGTACGTTGTGGAAGCATCAGAGGTAAATGACCCGAGTTTTAGAGTTAAAAAAGTATACCTTATAGAGTCTGACCCGATGCCCAGGGGTAGAGAACCATTACCAGACTTTAAGATAATGGCTTTCGATATCGAGGTATACTCTAAAACAGGGTCGCCCCGGCCAGAAGCAGATCCTATAATAATAATATCTACCCAGACTAGTGATGGTGCCATAAGCATTCTACAGTTAGATGAATATAAGGGTGATAAAGGCCTCATATCAGCATTTGCAAAACAAATACTAGAATTCGACCCGGACATCATTATAGGGTATAATAACAACCATTTTGACTGGCCGTATCTTATTGAGAGAGCCAAGCATCTTAAGATAAACCTTGACATAGGGAGAAGGATTGGCGGTAATCCTGCACCAAGCGTTTTCGGCCACATATCCATACCTGGGAGGCTAAATGTAGACTTATACGATTTCGCAGAAGAACTACCAGAAGTCAAGATGCATACGCTAGAAGAAGTAGCTGATTATCTAGGAGTAATGCCTAAGAACAAGAGGGTGTTGTTAGAGTGGTACCAGATACCAGAGTATTGGGATAAGCCAGAGCTAAGACCCACGCTTATAAAGTATGCAAGAGACGATGTTGTATCCACGTATGGGTTGGGTGAGAAATTCCTCCCCTTTGGCATACAATTAGCAAACATAACTGGGCTACCATTAGACCAAGTAATGAGTGCTAGTGTTGGCTTTAGGCTCGAGTGGTATCTAGTAAGAGCAGCCTATGAGAGAAACGAGCTTGTACCCAACCGCGTGGAGAGGCCACCCGAGACTTACAAGGGGGCAATTGTACTAACACCTAAGAAAGGTGTGCATGAGAATATCGCGGTCCTAGACTTTACATCAATGTATCCTAGCATAATGATCAAGTACAATATAGGCCCAGACACGCTTGTGAGACCCGGGGAAGAGTATGATCCTGACAACGTGTACATAGCACCCGAGATAGGGCATAAGTTTAGAAAGAGCCCGCCCGGCTTCTTCAAGAGTGTTCTTGAAAACCTCCTAAGGCTTCGTAAGGAGATAAGGTCTAAGATGAAAAAGCTCAGCTCAGACAGCTACGAGTATAGGGTGCTAGATGAGAGACAGAAGGCATTAAAGGTACTCGCTAATGCTTCTTACGGTTATATGGGATGGTCTGGTGCACGATGGTATTGTAAAGAGTGTGCTGAGGCGGTAACAGCATGGGGTAGAGCAACGATAAAAAGAGCAGTCAGTATAGCGGAGGAGCTTGGCTTGAAAATAATATACGGCGACACGGACTCTCTATTTGTCACGTATCATCCAGAAAAACTCGAGGAGTTTATAAAGCGCATAGAAGAAGAACTAGGATTCGATATAAAGATCGATAAGATCTACAAGCGTGTATTCTTCACAGAGGCTAAAAAGAGGTATGTAGGACTTCTCGAAGAGGGACGAATAGATGTCGTAGGTTTCGAGGCTATCAGAGGTGATTGGACAGAACTAGCAAAAGAAACACAGCTCCGCGTAGCCGAGATAGTATTAAAAGAAGGTAAGACGGACCCCGCAATAGAGTACGTTAGGAAGGTTATTAGAGAATTAAAAGACAAGAAGATTTCCCTTAACAAGCTAGTCATATGGAAGACTTTAACAAAGAGGCCCGAGGAATACGAGGTTGAAGCACCACACGTGACAGCCGCACAGGAGCTTATTAGGAGAGGCATAAAGGTTAGTGTTGGTGATAAGATAGGGTACGTTATAATCAGGGGTGCAGGTAATATATCAAAGAGGGCTATGCCTTACTTCTTAGCTAAGATTGATGACATAGATGTAGATTACTACGTCGACCACCAGGTCATACCAGCTGTACTTAGAATACTAGGGTACTTTGGTATTACAGAAGCACAATTAAAAGCTGCTAGCAGGGGGCAGAAGAGCCTCTGGGATTATTTTGCCAGAAAATAAATGTGTAAGACCAAATAGGATCAACTCGGGGGAGCCAAGTCTTCGAATACGAGTATGTGAATATTCTCGGGTTTTCTGGCAAGCCCGCCTATTTTTGCTCCTACGAGTAACTTTACTTTCTTAGTTGCTGCAATATCCACGAGTCTCTGTGTTATAATACCATCAAATACCACAGCATACACTTTCCCTTCATCTATATTACTCAATTTATCAACTAGTTCTCTAACAGGTATTCTAGCTATGGTCTTCCAATCTTTATCGTATAACAGGGCCTCTAAGGTACCATTTATGCTAGGTATGATATTGACTATGTGCTCGGGGACCTCTATAGTCTCCATAGTCACTTTTGGCTTTACCTGCTTCTCCTCTTTCCTCTCACGCGGCTTCTCAAGGATTCTTAGATACTCTTTAGCCGGGACTCTATTATTAAGAGCTCTTGCAATCTCCTTGCCTGTGAGATCCTCTACTTCCTTGCCTTCGGGTGCACGTGCCACGTAATCTATGTCAGCTACCCTAAGAAGCTCTTTAAGTATGAGTTCGCCTCCATGATCACCATCAACAAATGCAATAGCCCTTTTACGTTTAGCTAGCTCTACTATAGTCTTAGGAATGGTTCCTCTAGCACCTTCAATAGCTATGACGTTATCGTAGCCGTAACGTAGCATGTTTATTACATCAGCTCTACCTTCAACAATTATAACAGTATCCGAGCGATCTATCCCTGGTCCCGCTGGTAGTCTCTCAGGACCATACTCTGTTATCTCTGGTGCTTTAACGGCTTCAGCCACCTCGCGAACAACCTCTTTGTAATCAAGTGTCTTCTCTCTAGACCATTCTTTAAGGATCTCTTTTGCTCTCTCAATAACTTTCTGTATCCTCTCTAGTCTTACATCGATTATCTCTGTAACTCTTATTTTAGCCGGGTAAGGCCCTACTCTCTCCACACCTTCGATCAGTGCTGCGATAAGAGCTGTTTCAACTCTGCCTAGATTTGATGGTATTTGTATCTCGCCGATAGTCTTGTTCCCCTGTGAATGTACTTCTACTTGTATTCTCCCTATCCTACCTTTATCTTGTAGTTCTCTAAGATCAAAATCTCCTCCTAAGAGTCCCTCGGTTTGCCCGAATATAGCTCCTATTATATCGTGTTTATCGACTAATCCCTCAACCTCTATACTTGCTTTAATCAGGTATTTCATTAATTTTCACCCAAGTAGTGCTATGAAAACTGCTCTCATTACCTTGTATCTCTAGGTACATACTCTCTGGACTATTTAGTCTTCAAAGATTATTCATTTTGCCAATAACTACTTTAAGGTTTTGATAAAGAAGATACTCTATGATAATCATCTCGTTATAGTAGTCTTACTCAGTAACTCTAATAGTTCTCTTGCCTCCTTGTTCTTCTCAAAATACTCTCTTACAGGCTCCAGCAACTCTGATAAAGCTCTGGCAGTTGCTTTTTTGAGATCAAGTGGATGAAGTTTTCCTGCAACATAGTCTCTTTCAAGCTCTTCGTAACTTGTGTAGACTATTGTTCCTCCATATTTTTCTGGTCGTTCAACAACCAGTGTGAAACCATAGTCTCGAAAGAGGAGGTACTTGTTTATCTCTAATACCGGGTTGTACGTTATGGTTTTTGGCGGACAGTATGCCTTCATTATCTTCTGCTCTATCTCTTCCGGGGAGTCGTGGACCAGTATGCTGCTCTCAGGCCTAGATTTGCTCATCTTATACTCTACAGAAAACACTTCTTCGTCTATATCCATTCGCTTCACGCCTTGCAATCCCGTGAGAAGCGGTGTGTGTATAGCAACGATCTTTTTTCGTTTAAGTTTTTCAGCAGTATCCCTTGCAAGCATATGGGCTTTTCTCTGGTCAGTACCGCCAAGAGCTATGTCTACATCTAAATAGTAGATATCTGCTACTTGCATTAATGGATAGATCATCTTACTAGAATCAAACTCTGCTTCTGAGCTCTTTCTACCCATTATTGTTAAGGCTCTCCTAATCCTAGCCAGAGTATTGGCCTTACCCACCCTTAATACGATACCCCAATAATCCTTATCACCAGCCATCTCCTCGGCATCAACAATCTCGATCTTACTAGTATCAATACCTATGGCTCTCAAGACGTGTTCTACATATTTTGCATCTTTTCTTATTAGATCAATATTTCCTCCAAGCTTATCATTTATCCAAGCATGCCATGTGGCTTCTAGCAATATGAAGCGTATCCCAGCATCTACAAAATCCTTTACTTTGTAAGCCCATATAAGCCAGCCTATATGGAATAACCCGCTTGGCTCAAAACCTAAGTATGCTCTAGGCTCATCATTAGTCTCTAACAGTGTTTTCAGCTCATCTAAAGTAACTACCTCGGCAGTATTCCTCGTAATGAGCTTTATTCTTTCTTCTAGATCCATGTAGTTCTACACCTTTTGCCTTCCTCGGCCAGTCTATTCATAGCTCTACCTTTAAATTAATGTTACTTGTATCAAACAAGAGTATTATGTAGAGTAGAGAGGGGAAACTCGGCGGTGCTGTATCCCGCTGCTAACACTCATGCTCATCGCGGGCTCTATAGCCCCCTCGCAGGAGCTCTCTCCAGCGGGACCCGGGTCGATGCACCGCCTCATCAGTATTAATCTCTACATACTCGTCCTTAATACCTTTATCTTGCTTTCTCCATGTATAGCCTAAACAATTTATCTATGCTAAGTTCTGCTAATGCTATAGGATATTTGATGCCCATTTTCTCAAGGATCTCTGGATGAACTTCTCCCATTATGCCTACCTCTGTGTCGTCTACAACTAGTACTCCTATTCTGCCTTCCAAGAATCCCCTGGTTCTACCAGGTTTTGCGCTAGGTTGTAGTCCCAGGATCCTCATTAGCCCATACACTATGGCCTGTATATCCTCGTAACTTATACTGTTGTCCATTATCCCGATACCAAGCCTGGTTTCCTCAACAACATTGTTATCTACTATATAAGCAACAGGGCCTATTTCGAAAACCTTTATAGGCATTTTTGCATGCTGGTTTTTCTCCATAAACTCTACCAAAGGGGATAAGAGAGTGGCTCTTAAACTATTCAAGTCTATTGTGACAGGGTTCTCTATTGTTACCACGCTATCAGTGTTTACGAATAGTGATTGTCTATTAAGCGAGTCAAGTATGAAAGAATATATCTCTTGGAAACCGTAACCGACCAGCATTTCAGCAACAATATTTGTAAAATCATTTAGTTCATCAGTCTTTCCCCTGAGCATAAGTCTGGGCTTGGCCACACCTAGTTCTTCATACCCTATGGCTATAGCGACATCCTCGATGAGATCAATTGTATGGAGTATATCGACCCTGTATGGTGGAACAATGGTTTCAACCCACTCAGTATCTATGACTTGTGCGGTATACCTCATTTTCTCGAGTAGTTCAGCAATCCCCCTAGAATCCAGACTAGTACCGAGAATCTTATTAGTATACGAAACACTTAGCCTAAGGATCTCGCTACCTAGGATAGGTGTGTAGTATTGTCTACCGTTATATTCTGTGATCTCCACTCTGCCAAGCAGTCTTCCTCCTCTCTCACTGAGATTAGTTACTAGGACATCTAGTATCTTGACAACATCGCTTTTCCTAATACCTGTGACATCTATGAGCACGTTTTTAGTTCCAGGCTCTATACGTGTTAGCTCAGCATTGATTACTGGGGGCAAGGAGATTATATCGTCTCCTGAGAGTATTGCTGGATGATACCTGTTCTTATAGATTGATATCTGACCGTATTCTCTCCCCTGGGGAGTTTTAGATAGTATTTCTCTAACAGGCATCTTTTTATCATAACCTAGTGGTACGAAACTAGTAGAGTCTATATCGACTAGCTTATAGGCGAGTTTTTTTGAAGGTACCTTCTCTAAATCATGCAAGCCTATGGCTATCTTCTTTCGTTTCCGCCCATAAGTTTGATGAATTTTTTCCTGAAACTGTATGAGTTCCTCCAGATATCTTTCATCAATGTTTACATCATAGACTATAGCTACACCTATATATGGTCTTGAAACAACATTTTCTACCACCGTGGTAAAGCCAGTATCGTTCACACGGTATTCGGGTATGCCTTTCTCAATGCCTAAGAGGCCTTTTAGCGCCCTACTAATGCCTTCTCCTATATACATGTCTACTCTATCAGGGTTTACCTCTATTTCTACATAATCTTGATCTACTTCCTCAACCTCGCATTTAAGCCTGAATAATAGCTCCTCTAATTCTTCCCGCTTAATGCCGGGTACTAGTTCCTCGAACCGGTCCTTATGCAGCCTTATTACTGGCACAGCTAATCCCACCATCTAAGTTTAATTGTTCTGCTTCTCAGGTATGATAAGTCTCGAGTGTATAGTAGCCTGATATCCTCAATACTCATTAGGCTCATAGCAATCCTCTCTACACCAAACCCCCATGCTCCTACAGGGTCTTCAACACCTAGTATCTCAAGTACCTCTGGTCTAAACATCCCAGCACCAAAACACTCAACCCATCCTCTACCAGGTATATATATGTAGCCTTCAACACTAGGCTCTGTAAATGGGAAATATGCTGGTTTAAAACGTACTTTCTCTATACCTATGCGTTCAAAAAACTCCTTAATCGTGCCTAGTAGAGTCTTGAAATTAGTGTCATCCTCCATTATTATGCCGTCTAATTGAATGAACTCGGGCAGGTGTCTTGCATCAATAACGTCAGGTCTGAAAACCTTGCCGATGGTAAATGCCCTTAGCGGCTTCTTTGCCCCCCTAGCCAGGGTCCTAGCGGAAACACTTGTTGTCTGTGTTCTTAGTATTAATCTTCTAGCAATCTCAGGATCCCACTTGTATCCCCATCCTTTAGACCCTGTTGTACCCCCACTCTCGTGGACACTACCTACTCTCTTAACTATGTCGCTACTAGGTAGAGATCCGAGCTTTGGCCTGGCTAGCCAGAAGGTATCATGTACTTCCCTAGCTGGGTGATCTTGTGCCTGGAATAATACGTCGAAGTTCCAGAACTCTATCTCGACTAAGGGCCCCTTTACTTCCACAAAGCCCATTTCTTTCAATACTCTTCTAAGCATATTTATAAATAACACATAGTAATGTCTACGACCTGGATATAATTGAGGAGGTTCTGAGGCGACATCATATTTCCGGAAGTACACGTTTCTCCAAGTACCACTAGTTATTAACGAGCTTGTTACCCTACCAACTTCTAATCTTATCCTTCTAAGTACAATGTCTGGGGACGTCGTTAACTCAAGTAATATGTTTTTAATAACCCTCTCATGCACTAAGCCACGTTTCTTCAATACAGTAAGTATACCACATTCATCACTAGTGAGAGGCTCTCGCTTCTTTACTTTCTCTAAAACAGTTTTCTCGATAAACTTGTCCGGCTTCTTGACAAGCCTTATCCTACCTTCCTTAGTTATCTCTACTAGTCTCTTCCTCCTAGCCCATCCGAGAGCTATATTTAGCTCTTTGTCCCCCATATGCTTGGCAAGATCACCTACAGTTGCCTCTTCACCCAGGTTTTCTAGTACCTTGACTAGCCTCTCCTCCGGTAATCCTCTTTCTAGAACTAGCTCGCCTTCTTTAGTAAGAACAACTTCTCTATCTATAGTCTCTATTACTCTAATCAATCCTTTTGATTCTAGTAGTCTTGCGCCAGAGTATATAGAGGATAAGGGTAATCCACTTATGCTAGCTAGTTCTTCTGGGCTTAGCCGCGTCTTCTTCTTCTCAGCGATTGCCTTGAGTATTTTGTACTCAAGCTCGGATACAGGGATAATCTCAGTGGTATCACTCGCCATTATCTAAACCCTAGTATCCTACTGATACTAATAGTGTGATATGTTACTTTCTTGCCTAGAGAGTAAGATTATGATAGAATATTAATTTTAGCTAGTTTTCATGCCAGTGTATGAAAAAGGAATACTATAGTGTGTAGAGAGATGAGGTCAGAACCCGTGTTTCTCTCCTGGTTTTAATACTATAACTTTTGTAGCAGTCTTTGCTTCTACGAGTTCTTTGAACTTATGCGGATCAGCTGTTATTAGTGGGAACGTGTTGTAATGCATGGGTATGACGTATTTGGGTCTTATTAGTTCTACAGCTTTTAATGCCTCATGAATATCCATGGTGAAATGCCCGCCTATGGGTAGTAAGGCGTAATCTGGTTTGTATATGTCTCCTATAAGCTGCATCTCTGAGATTATGCCTGTGTCTCCTGCATGATATATCGTAGCCTCGCTTCCCTTAATTACTACGCCTGTCGGCGCACCCCTACTCGAGCTATGATTAGCCGGAGTTAATGCAAAGCTTAGCTTATCTTCTCCTGGGATCCTGATTGACCCACCAATATTACAACCTATAGCCTGTGCCTCGCTCACGCCCTGAGTCTTAGCGTATTCTGCGATTTCGTAAATAGCTATGAGCTTAGCATTTGTCATCCTCTTTAAGAGCTCAATAGCTTCTCCCAAGTGGTCTCCGTGATCATGTGTAACTACAATATAGTCTACACTAGATATATCAC
>CAZCAU010000025.1:0-21042 GCA_964496855.1 uncultured Desulfurococcales archaeon | reverse complement strand
TCGTAGGGGCATACTGATGCACATAGTGCGCATCCACTACACTTCTCTTCATCAACTACTGCTCTATAAGGCGTTGTCTCGATATACCCTGCTGAGATAAACGAGACAGCTGCTGCAGCCGCCGCACCCGCGTGTGCTACAGAGTCTGGTATATCCTTTATACCCTGTATGGATCCTGCAAGGAATACGCCGTCAACAGTAGTCTCCACGGGCTTTAGCTTGGGGTGGAGCTCTAGCGCGAATCCTCCGGGATCACAGGATATCTTGAGTTTTCTGCGGAGATCCTCCCAGCCAGCAGGTGGTACAACAGCTGTCTCTAATACAACCATGTCTACTTTTAGATCAAGATAAGTATCTGTTAGCGTATCGTAGACTCTCATTAACAATGATCCCTCTTTATCCTCGCAGATTTCTGCTGGCCTGCCGCGTATGAAGAATATATTCTCGGTACTCCTGATCTTCTGATAGAATTCTTCGAAGCCTTTGCCGAACGCTCTTATATCAGTATAGCATATGTACACTTTTGTATCTGGTAGTGCCTTGTGTATGTAGAAGGCATGTTTAAGCCCGGCCATACATCCTATTCTACAACAATACTTGACATGCTTCTCATCCCTAGACCCCGCACAGAGCACTATTGCAACACTCTTAGGCTCTTTCTTATCAGAAGGCCTGAGTATCTTACCGCGTGTAGGTCCATCAGCGCCTGACAATCTCTCTAATTGTAGCCCTGTTATGACGTTCTTGTACTTGCCATAACCATATGAGTAGAGCTTAGTAGCATCGTAAAGGTCGTAACCTGTAGCAACAATTATTGAACCAACGTTTAGCTCGACATACCTCTCTTTCTGCTCAAAATCAATAGCGTTTACTGGGCAGAACTTTTCACATACACGGCATATTCCTTTCTGGAAGTAGAAGCAGTGGTCTGGATCAATAACTGGTCTACGGGGCACTGCTTGTGCGAACTCGAAGTGTATAGCCTTCCTAATACCTAGTCCTTCATCAAACTCGTTTGGCGCGCGACCAGGGCATTTCTCGACACAAGTTCCACAACCCGTACACTTGTCCCAGTCTACATACGTGGGCTTAAGCTTCAGCTTGACTATGAAGTCTCCAGGCGAGCCAGAGATGTCTTCTACCTCTGTGTATGCATAGATGTCTATATTCGGGTGATTAGCGACCTCTACCATCATTGGGGTCAGGATACACTGGCTACAATCTAGTGTAGGGAACGTCTTATCAAACTTGGCCATTTTGCCTCCAATACTAGCTCGTCTCTCAACCAGGTATACCTTGTACCCGCTCTTAGCTATGTCGAGAGCAGCTCTTATACCAGCTATACCTCCACCAATCACCATAACGCTCTTCTTGACGGGGAACTTGTCAGTTGTTATCGGGTAGAGGTGAGCGGCTCTAGCTACTGCTGCTCTTATCAAGTCTTTTACTTTCTCTTCTGCTTTGTCAGGAGTCTTATCATGTACCCACGTAGCGTGTTCTCTGATGTTAACCATTTCTAGAAGCCATGGGTTTAGACCAGCTCTCTTTAATACTCCCTGGAATGTTGGCTCATGCATACGTGGCGAGCACGCGGCTACTATTACTCTGTTGAGCTTGTACTCCTTGATATCTTTCTCAATGAGCTCCTGGCCTGGAGCTGAGCACATGTACGTGTAGTCTCTAGCAACTACTACGTTAGGCAGGGTCTTCGCGTACTCTGCTACTCTCGCCGGGTTTATTACTCCGCCTATATTCTTACCACAATGACAGATGTATACTCCTATTCTGACTTCTTCACTCATATGGGTCCACCCCTATCTTTGTAAGTACATCCTCTATGGGACTCATATTTAATCTAATACCAAGCTCGGAGGGTTTGAGCCCCATAGCAATACCTATTAGTTGCGTCAAGTAGAACATCGGTAGCGAGAGCGAGGGATCTTTCACCACGTTTTTCATAGCATCTTGCTTGGCATCTAAGACTTCCATACAATATGGGCATGATGTTACCCCTGCATCGAAGCCCCAATCAATAATTCTCCTTACAGTCTCTGATGCTAGCCTAAGAGCATCTCTTGGTGCAAAGGGTAGCATGGTAGCACCACAACAACTGCCCTTGCCAGGGTAGTAGCCTGCCTCGGCACCTAGCACCTTAAGGATCTTGTCAAAACTATCTAGTTTTGCAGGGTCTTCAGGTCTCTTGATCTCTGTAGGTCTTATGATGTGGCATCCTGGGAATGGCGCTATCTTTAATCCTTTTAATGGTCTAACAACGGCTTTCTTTATACGCTCTAATCCTATGACCTCTAGTAATAAGTCGACTGTATGCCTTACCTCCACGTTGGTGTTGAGCTCTATACCTTCTTTCTTTAACAAGTTGCCTATTTCTTCTCTCAAGGCGGGGTCTTCTTCAAGTATGTGCTTTACTTCTCTAAGCGAGACATCACAGCCGTTACATAATGCTAGTATGGGTAGCCCGCGTTTAGCAGCTATTGATAATATCCTAGCTGACATGTATATCCAGGCTTTCTTATTAAGCGATTTTAGTGGAAAACCGCAACAGCCTACATCATTGAAATCTACTAGCTCAACACCAAGTCTTGGTAGTACTTTTCGTACAGATATCTCGTAGGCGTATTGCTTAGTAGGTATAACGCATCCTAGGAATAAGAGATACTTCATTATATCCACCCTAAGAAAGCTCTGAGCTTCTCAACAAGAGATTCGAAATTAACTGGTTTCTTTAGATCTGGTAGTTCCAGGCTCTTCCTATCAACAAGCTCGAAATCCCTAGTCATTACCTCGCCTGGCGGTGCTATATACCCGGTCTCGAGAACGTTCCTAGCCATAGTTACGAGGTCTTCTGGAGCCTTAATGCCCTGCTCTACTGATAAATTCTTTAATGCTAGAATGACTTCTACTGGTGCAACATCTTGGGGGCAATACTCGGCACACTTCCAGCACTCACTACAAGCCCATATAATCCTTGATTCTAGGAGCTCTTTTACATATCCCATTCGTGTTAAAGCTACTATTAGGTGTGGCTTATACTCTGGTATCACGCGGGCAGCAGAACAAGCACTAGTACACTTAGCACACTGGTAACAATATTCTGGCTTATGATCACCAGGTATCTTCTTTAAAGTCTCTATAAGCTCGCTGCTTAACTGGTCTCCTGATAAATAGCGGGGAGAAGCCGTGCTCATTGTTGTCCACATTTCTCTCAATACTCCTCTAATTGTATTTATTTATTTTGCTTTTCGTTCAAAACAAAAATGAAAAATATATAAGTAATCGAAGCTCCTTTTTGGTATGGTGCCAGGTGATATTTTTGAAGCTCTCGATACCAGAAAAAGCAGAAATTATGACTGAAATAACATGGGATGGTGATACCGGGGGCGTAGCAGTAACCCATGGTACTAGGAAAAGAATAGAGTTTGATACACCACCAATGTGGGGAGGAAAAGGTCGGGCACCATGTCCCGACGAGTTATTTCTCGCAGCACTAGGCGGTTGTATCAATAACACCTTCTTGTTCCTAGCAAGAGATGTAAGAGATATTTTGAAGAGTATAAAAATAGCATTAAAGTCTACACTGGTGTTCGAAGAGGGCGTGTACAAGATTAAGAGGATAGACATAGACGTAGATGTTGGTACCGAGTCAGAGTATAGTAGTGTTGTAGAGACACTCCTAGAGAAGGCACTAGAGTATTGTCATCTAACACGGCATGTAAAGCGCTCGGATATAGATCTCAGAATTAGTTACAGAATTCATCCTACCCCTTTGTCTCAAGTTAATCCTAGAGAACACATACTCTAAGATACTTTAGGGGTGAAGCGTAATGATAGAGGACTACATTCTTCCCGCAATATTCTTTGGAATAGGTATGACTATATGTGTAGTACTGGGTGCATGGTACATATTAGCATGGATGCGGGGAGGCGATGGTATAAAGAAGTCAATAATAAACGCACTACGAGCGTTCTTCAGCACCAGGCTACTGAGAATGCTCTATAATCTAGTGACAAACGCTATATACTTTCGCAAGATGACACGAGTAAACTTGACGAGAGGACTAATAAAGTCGGCATTCCTGATATCATATCTCGGCGTTATACTAATCAACCATTTCCTAGCAGAAATATGGCCTAAGTATGGCCCACACGACCTGATATCAGTATTCCTCTACGCGCCATTCCTGCCATACTACTTGTTCAAAGTAACAAACTTCGCTACTGAGCCAACAACACTATACAAGCTCTACGCGTTTCTAGACAACTTCTTCATGCTAGTGATAATACTTGGCGAGATCTACTTCTTGTACAGGAAGTTCATCAAGAAAATATTCCCAATATACTCGGTCCTCGAAGATGGCTTAGCAATAGCGTTAACAGTAGTATGGCTCTTGCTTAGAATATTCGGCGAGTCAGTAACACTACTAGTAGACAATGTACCGGATGCTGCTGCCAAGTACTGGATACTAGCATACCCCGTATCAAAGATAATCGCGCCACTCGGTGCAAGCGTAGAGGCACTAGAGTACCCTGTATGGAGCGCGGCAGGCTTCATGCTAGGAGCCTTCATGGCAGCTATACCACTACTCCCGAAGCTATGGCACATATTCGCCGGCCCAGTAACAGTTGTCACAACAGCATCCGCCCCGGCTAGCCACTGTGTCACAGAGAAAAAGACAGGTTTTACAACGAGGCAGATGATGGAGATAGACGGGTGCCTCTCCTGCGGCCTCTGTTTAGAAGCCTGTACACTATACAGAGTAACTAATAATCCATATAACGTATATTATGGTATCAACAAGCTCTTGAAAGGCATAAACAGAAAGACCTATGGAGTAATAGCTACTCTTACCGGTAAGCCAAGGGTTAGCAAAGAAGAGTATAAGAAGCTCATGGAAGGAGTATTCACATGCCTCTTATGTGGCAGATGCCACGAGTTTTGTCCCGTATTTATTGACACCACGCTACTAGGTATATCGACGCGTGAGCACGTAATATCAAAAGGCCTCCTACCAGAGAGGTTCAAGATGGTTAGCGATACTCTTGAGAAGAACAAGAACGTGCTGGGAATGCCTAATGAGGATAGAGGCATGTGGGCTGACTACCTGATGGAGCCTCCGGAGGTTATGAGTAAAGACGCAGAAGTAGTATACTTCGTAGGATGTATGGCATCCTTCTCACCAGCAGTACAAGACATACCAATGGCTGTAGCAGACATCTTTACAGCAGCGGGAGTCAAGTATACTATACTGGGCGGTGAGGAATGGTGCTGCGGGTACCCCATGATAGTTGCTGGCCTGAAAGACAAGGCTAGAGAACTCATAGAGCATAACAAAGAGGTTATAAAGAAGCTCGGAGTCAAGACAGTAGTATTCTCATGCCCATCATGCTACCTGACTTGGAAGAACGAGTACCACTTAGAGGAGGAGGGTATACAGTTAATGCACCATACACAGTTTATAAATAAGTTGATAAAAGAAGGCAGATTAAAACTAAAAGAGCAGAAAGTCAAGGTAACTTATCACGACCCTTGCGACCTAGGCAGAAAGATGAACGAGTTCGAGGCACCAAGAGAGATACTGCGTAGCCTGCCAGGAGTAGAGTTTGTAGAAATGAGGTACAACAAGAGGCTATCAATGTGTTGTGGAGGAGGCGGCGACGTAGAGATGCTAGATGAGAACCTGCCACCAAAAGTAGGTGTCTCAGTAATTGAAGAAGCGGAGAAGACTGGTGCGGAAATCTTAGCAACGGCTTGCCAGCAGTGTAAGAGAACATTGATGAAAGCAGCAAAAGAAAAAGGTAGTAAGATAAAGGTCGTCGATATAGCAGAACTTGTGCAGAGAGCCCTGGAGATGTAAAAACAAGATAGTATTGTATTTTATTTTTGCTACTTTACTCTTTTAACAACTTAGCTGCTTCTGCTTCTATGAATTCTTTCAGTGTTTCAGGATCTGATATTAGATCAACCTTGTCTTTCTCGAAATCATCGGGTTTTATCTTGACAAGCCATCCTTCTCCGTAAGGATCAGTATTTAATAGCTTGGGATTCTCCTTAACTTTCTCGTTTACCTCTACAATGGTGCCTGTAACAGGAGACTTTAGTGGTCCAACCCATTTACCAGACTCTAACGTGCCTAGAGGAGCATTTTTACTGACTTTACGGCCTGGTGGTAGGAGACGTACGAAGACTATCTCGCCAGCCGCTTTCTGTGCTAAATCCGTTACTCCTACTTTTACCACGTCGTCTTCGACTTTAGCCCACATGTGATCTTTAGAATAGAAGAGTCCTTCTGGGAACTTCATTCCTTTTATTTCTACCAAAGTTTTCACCGTCTAGTCTTTTTGTATGATAAGTAATTTAAAATTTTTACTTAAGTAAGAAATAGTGATAAGCTATGAGGTGGTTTAAATCGCTCGCGGTAAGTGGAGACTAATAGATGCGGGAGCCCTAGAGCCATGGGATATCCACTCGATATACGAGGCAGTAGCTAGAGGCGTATCTGAGGAGGGTAATCCTAATACCCTAATACTATGCCACCCAGCGTGTAGATACATTTGTGTAGGCTATCATCAGAGCGTTACAGATGAGGTTGACCTGGAGAAGGCAAGAGAACTCGGTATACCAGTAGTCAGGAGACAAGTAGGTGGCGGGACAGTCTTGCTAGATGATAAACAATTGTTTTATCATATTGTTGTACATAGGGATAGCGGGTTCCCTATAAAACCTATCAATAGGTTTTTTGAGTACTTTCTCAAGCCAACTGTTGCTGCTTACAAACGCTTCGGGCTAAACGCTAGATATAAGCCTGTGAATGACGTAGTTATTAGTGGTAAAAAGGTCTCTGGTAACGGAGCAGCTGAACTATATGATACAATGGTCCTCATAGGCAATGTTATCATAGATATGGATCTAGACTTGATGGCATCATTGCTACGCGTCCCAGACGAGAAGTTTAGAGATAAGCTTGCTAAGAGTATGCGTGAATGGGTTTCTTCCCTAAAGAGAGAGCTTGGTAGAGAACCTAGTATGAATGAAGTAAAGGAGACGTATATTGATTGCTTTAAAGAAGTGCTAGGAATAGATCTTGTCCCAGGAGATCTTACAGATAATGAGAAGAAATGGATGAGAGAAATCTCTGAGAAGTTGAGGTCTAAGGAATGGATCTATGAGCCTCTTGAGCGTAGAAGAGAAATGGAGAGAATAGTAAAGATTAGGGAAGGCCTCTATGTTGTCGAGAAGATATATCGTGCACAAAAGACTCTCAAACTAGTAGGCGTGGTTAGTAGAGAGTCTATTATTGATATAAGTATTCATGGAGACTTCTTCCTAGTACCAGCACATGCTCTCGAAGAGCTGGAGGAGAAACTAAAGAATAAGAAGTTTGATGAAATACCAGTAGTAGTCAATGAATGGTACAAGAATGTAGAGTTTCCAGGAGTATCAGCAGATGATCTTATAAAAGCTGTTCTTAGCCTAAAACCAGGGTAGCAAAGTATTCTTCTAGTTCCTACCCTAATCCCTATTTTTTCCCAGGTCTAGGTCTTCTAAGCTCCTATGCTTAGCCCATATATAACAAGTTCCCTCACTACTAACCATGCACGGTCCATAAGGTTTTTCTGGCGTACATGTTTTCAGGAATAAGGGGCAATCAGTAGGCTTAGCACGGCCAAGCACTATCTCAGAGCATTTACAACCAGGCGGTGTCTCCTTACTACATCTCCTTATATCGTTATGAAGACCAAGAACCTCTATCGCGTCATTCTTGGCATATTCTCTTCTTAGCACATACCCGCTTCTAGGTACTAGTCCTATTCCTCTCCACACAGCATCTTCTTCTCGGAAGACCCTGGACATCGATTTCTTAGCAGCGAGGTTACCGTTCCAAGCCACGACACGCTTGTACTCGTTTACTAGTCTTGCCTCTCCCTTAACTAGTTGTCTGAGTATCTCAGCCACGGCTAGTAGCACGTCTAATGGCTCGAAGCCAGCTACAACTATTGGCTTGCCATAATCTCTAGCCACGAATTCCCAGCTTGATGCGCCAATAATGCTTGACACATGCCCTGGAGCTATTATTCCGTCTATGGGTATTGATTCACTACTCTCAAGCATGTACCTCATAATAGGCGGTGTAAGCCTGTAAACAGGTAGTACTAGTAGGTTATCCGGAGCCCTACCAGTCTCCAACACTGTTGAGACCGACGGCGCTGTTGTCTCAAAACCTACTCCTAGGAACACGTAGTCTCCGGGATTCTCACGAGCAATTTTAACAGCATCTATAAAACCATATACTATGCGGACACTACCACCATAAGCTCTTGCATCCGATAAACTCGAGGGAGTAGCCCCTGTATCACCTTTAAGCTTATATGCATCACCATAAGTAAGCACCGTGTACCCTTCGAGAGAGAGCTTTACAGCTATATCAATATAGCAGCCAGGGGTAATACATACAGGACAACCCGGCCCAGCTACTAGCTCTACTCGTCTCGGCACGAGGTTTCTCAGCCCGTAATGTGTTATAGTCCACTCATGTGTGCCACAAAAATTCATTATCTTTACAGGTCTATCCAGTCTCTCAGACAACTTCTTGATTAAGCCGATAACGTCTCTCAGAGTATCTATACTTCTATACTTCTTCTCTAATAATAATAGTTCATTAGACACCACGAAGCACCGTCTCAAGAGGCTTTACTTTATCCCCCTACTGTTGTCTTTGAGTTATATGAATAGTTAATAAATTAAGGGCTTTCCAATCATGAATAAGGTAGGCATAGAGAGCATTTGAGGGCATGACCGAATGAGTAGTAAGAGGATATTGTTATCGCATGGAGCGGGAGGAGTAGAGACAACTAGTATCTTAGAAGAACTTATCCTGAAGAAGTTGTCAGAGAAACTAATCAAAGTACCTGGTGGTTATGGTCTTGATGTAATGGACGACTCTGCAGCTATACCTCTTAGCGATGGCTCTTTTATAGTTGTATCAATAGACTCCTATACTGTTAACCCTATAGTGTTCCCAGGAGGAGACCTAGGAGTATTAGCTGCTAGTGGGACTATTAATGATGTCTTAATGATGGGTGGACGACCCATCGCGGTGCTCGATGCCATTGTTGTGGAAGAAGGGTTTCCGCTGGATAGCCTGGAGTCGATAGTCTCATCAATGCTGGGTGTTCTCGGAAAACTAGGTATTCCACTCATAGGTGGTGATTTCAAGGTTATGCCTCGCGGGCAACTAGACAAGGTAATTATCACGACAGCTGGTATAGGAATAGCTGAGAAACCCATAGTTGATACAGAGCTAAGGATTGGTGATAAGATAATTGTTACTAGTACAATAGGTGATCACGGTGCTACGATAATGGCTTTGCAGCAAGGGATAGAGATCTCTAGTAGTGGATTGAAGAGTGATGTAAAGCCCCTGACAGACCTTATGCTCCCGTTGCTTGAGAAGTATAGAGACTATATACATGCAGCAAGAGATCCAACACGTGGCGGGCTAACAATGTTGTTAAATGACTGGGCTAAGAGTACTGGGGTGCTCATAATAGTCGATGAGGAGAAGATACCCGTTAGGGAACCAGTAAGAGTATACTCTGAGATGCTCGGTATAGACCCATTAGCGCTAGCTAGCGAGGGAGTAGCAGTATTGGGGGTAGACCCGGATGCTGCTGACGAGATACTCGAGTTCATCAAGTACAAGCTAGGCTACGAAGATGCTAGTATCATTGGTGAGGTCAGGAGCCATGAGAAATACAAGGGACTAGTAGTATTAGAGACTGTATCTGGTAGTTATAGAGTCCTTGACCCTCCTAGAGGAGAACTTGTACCCCGCATATGTTAGAGAGAGTGCCGTGGGCTTGATATCAGCTTACAAGATAAGAGTTATAGGCATAGTGCAGGGAGTAGGTTTTAGACCCTATGTCTACCGGTTAGCTAAGAGTATGGGTTTAAAAGGATATGTCAAGAACATGGGTGGAAGCGAGGTAGAGATTCATCTCGAAGGTCCGGAGGCCAGGATCCACGAGTTCTCAGAGAGATTAGTCAGGGAGAAGCCCCCGCAAGCCCTAATAGAAGAAGTAAAGATGATCAAGACAAAGCCTGTAGGCTACAAAGACTTCTCCATACTCCCTAGTAGTAGCAAGCTCGAGTCAAGGTCAATGATACCCCCAGATATAGGTATTTGCAAAGACTGTCTACGAGAGATACTCGATCCATCTACCAGGTGGTACATGTATCCTTTTAACAGCTGTGTTAACTGTGGTCCCCGGTTCTCAATGATGTATACGACACCATACGATAGAGAGAATACTAGTATGCGTGATTTCCCGCTCTGCCAGCAATGTATGTCAGAGTATAATGATCCAGGTAATACTCGGAGATTCCATGCACAGGGCATTAGCTGCCCCGTATGTGGTCCCAGAGTCACTCTCTACGATAAGTACTTCAATAAGATAGAGACTAGTGACCCAATACGGGAGGCTGCGAGACTTATTGATAGAGGATACATAGTTGCAATTAAGGGTCTTGGCGGTTACCACATAGCTTCTCTAGCATCAGAGGATGATATCGTTATGAGGCTGAGAAAGTTTAAGAAAAGGCCTAGCCAGCCCTTTGCCCTCATGGCTCTAGACTATAGTGTTGTTGAAAAAATATGTGATCCGCCGCCAGGGGCTAGAGAAGTACTAGAGTCTCCTGAGAGACCTATACTCTTACTACCTAAGAAGCCTGGATCACGAGTATCAGAGCTCGTGGCTCCAGGACTCGGGTTTCTAGGCGTGATGCTCCCATACACTGGTCTACACTATCTCTTGCTTAGCGAGACTAGGGATAAGTTTCTCATAATGACTAGTGGTAACAAGCATGGTAGACCTATGTGTATAGATGAGGATTGTGCTAAGAGAGAATTATCCGAGATAGTAGATTACTTCTTGAACCACAACAGAGTGATTGTGAACAGAGTTGATGATAGTGTTGCAAGGTTTACTAGGGGCCGTTTAATGCTTCTCAGGAGAGGCCGTGGTTATGCTCCTAAATGGATAAGGACAAAGATGGAGTTAGAAGAACTAGTAGCGTTTGGCGCGGATCTACAGACTGCTGGAGCAGTATCTTTTGAAGACAAGATAGTGTTAACCCAGTACATTGGCGATATTGATGACTACATGGTTATGGATGATTATGACAAGTATATGAGATTCTTTGTAAACACGTACAGGGTTAAGCCTAGAGCAGTAGTTGTTGATGCCCACCCTGGCTACTCTAGTAGGAGGCTTGGAGAGCTCTGGGCTGAGAAACTAGGAGTAGATATTATTGAAGTATATCACCACCATGCACATGCTGTGCAGGCAATGATCGAGGCAGACATAGAGCCTGGCGAGAACATAGCTAGCATAACTATTGACGGAGCTGGTTACGGGGTTGATGGGAGGATATGGGGTGGCGAGATACTACTAGCATCACATAGTGATTTTAAGAGAATAGCTCATCTCGAATACCAGCCCATGCCCGGCGGGGACCAGACTACGCGTTATCCTGCCCGGATGCTTATAGGCATATTATCTAAGATTATGGAGGAGGACGAGCTACTATATTTCTTGAAGAAGAGAGGCGTGTTAGAGGGGTTGAAGTATGGTGAGACGGAAGCCAGGATCTCGTATAGACTGGCTAAGAAGAGTTCTCCTCTAACTAGTAGTACTGGCCGTGTACTAGACGCTCTCTCAGCTCTCCTCAGGATATGTTATGAGAGGACATATGAGGGAGAGCCAGCTATAAAGCTTGAAGCAGCAGCGTCTAGGGGTAGGATTATAGAAGAGCTTCTCGGCGATTACACTACTATACGGGGTGATAGCCTAGTGATAAGTACTACGGATTTGTTCAAGAGAGTACTGGATGTGATCGATGATTATGATATTCATAGTATTGCGAGGACCTTCTTATTCGTACTAGGAGAAAACATGGCGAGAATAGCTGTAAGATACTCTGAGAAGCCCATGATAATAGTATCGGGTGGGGCTGCTGTTAACGAGTATATTATGAGTGGTATAGAGGCTGTTGCTCGTGATAATGATTACGAGGTAATAGTGCCATTACAGACGCCGCCAGGGGATGGAGGAATAGCTGTTGGACAAGTAATTATTGCTTCACAGAAGTTATCCGGCTAGATGTCCTGGGAGGCATGATTCTTTTTAAACTATTATTGCCTCAATAGCTTGCGGTGTCTAGTTGTATGAAAAAGAAGTTCTTCGAGCCAGAGAATCTTCTTGACTTCATACACTTACTAACACCTACTCTAAATTCCACAGCTAGATACGTCGCATACGTGTTCGCAAAACCCGATGCTAGAACTGATAGTTACAAATCCAGGGTAAGAATAAGAGAGCTAGAGACAAACAAGTTAGTAGCAGAATCCGTGAGTGACCAAGCTTCTACGCCATGCTGGAATCCCAGCGAGGATGTCCTAGCATATATAGAGACTAGACATGATGAGAAGAGTGGCGAGAAGATATTCTCTATAAGATTACTAGACACGAGTGGTGTTGATACAGAGGTTTACTCTATAAATAAGCCTATATCGCAACCACGCTGGATGAGTAGTAAGCTTGGATTCCTACTAGAAGAAGCAGGGATAGATCCTCGGGCAAGATACATACGTACGAGAAGACCCCCGATATGGTTTGATACTAGGGGGTTCCTCTATGATTCTACAAGATCCCTCTACCTGCTAGACGTCTCCTCGGGTTATGCCGAGAAAATCGATACGAGCAGGCACGATATAGTAGCCTACGACTTCTCTTCCGATGGCCGCAGGGTAGCATTACTAGTATCTGAGTCTACTAATGGATTCTACTCGCCATACATTACGCGGATAAAGATCCTAGACTTGTCTACAGGAGAGATACGCGAGCCATTACCCAAGACTTTAACAGCTGACAACATATCCTGGCTTCCTGATGGCAAGAGGATATTCTTTGTAGGGCATTTTAGAGAACGAGGGTTTGCTACACATAAGAGGCTTTATGTACTAGACACGGAGACAGGAGAACTAGAGCTTCTAGGCAAGGGGCTGGACAAGAATATTGACTTGAGAGTATATCATGATGTTAGAGGCCCTGTATGGGCTTCTCCTAAGCCAGTATATGATGATGGCCACATATACTTCATAGTAAGTGATGGTGGTAGGGTATTGTTATACAGGAGTAGTCTTAAGGGAGAACTAGAGCCTGTGATAAATGATGATGTTGTTGTCGACTGGTTTGATGTTAAGAGAAATACTATAGTGTACATCAGGGTTACTGATACAGAGCCAGCAGATCTATGGATCCTGGCTAACGGGGAGAACCGTAGGTTTACAAGTTATAATGTACACATAGCAGAGTCGTTTAGGATAGCAGGGCCTGAGAGATTCGAGTTTAGAGCGAGTGATGGAGTTGTTATAGAAGGATGGGTTATGAAGCCAGCAAGTATGAAGCAGGGCTCGAGGTATCCTGCTATATTGTTTATTCATGGAGGGCCTAAGAGTAAGTTCGGTTACGCCTTCATGTTTGAGCACCAGTTAATGGCTTCAAAAGGCTATGTCGTGATATACATGAATCCACGTGGTAGTGATGGTTATAGCGAGGAGTTTGCCGATATAAGATGCAGGTATGGTGAGAGAGACTACCTGGATATCATGGAGGGCCTTGACTACGTCTTATCCAAGTATGATTTCATAGACCCTGAACGCGTAGGAGTCACTGGGATAAGTTATGGAGGGTTTATGACAAACTGGATTGTATCACATACTGATAGATTCAAAGCAGCTATCTCCCAGAATGGTATCTCAAGCTGGCTAGCAGAGTATGGGTCGACGGATATAGGCCCTGTTTTTGTTGAAGACCAGATATGCGGCGACCCGGGTAATACGAGGAAACTAGAGGAGAAATCACCGATAACATATGCTTCTACCATAAAGACGCCTATACTGATACTACATAGTATGGAGGATTATAGGTGCTATGTAGACCAAGCACTACTATTATTCACGTATCTTAGAAGACTAGATAGAGAAGCCGAGCTAGTATTATTCAAAGAGGGAAGCCATGCATTCGGGTGGACTGGCAAGCCTCTAGCGAGGATAGAGAGGTTAAAGATAATGCTAGAGTGGTTTGACAAACACCTTAAGTAATATAGAAGTTTATAAGTTGGATATAATTGATCATGTTTTATCATGTCATACGTGGTATTTTTAAATATCTATGCGTAGTTTTCACTTAAAATCTCTAAATAGTGGTGTCGGGGTATGAAAGTGAGTAGATACGCAAAAATCCTAGGCATGCTCTTAGTAGTTGCTGTAGTAGCTTCTACTCTAGGAGTAGCATTAACAGCAACTGCAGCGGAGAATGAGGAGAAGATAGTTAAAGTAGCTATGGGTGACGAGGTAGGTACGCTAAACCCGTTTACTTATCAGACAATATATGATTATATGATAATAGACCTGATATACGATAGTCTTGTGAGGATAAAGCCTGATCTATCACCAACGCCATGGCTTGCAGAGCGATGGGAGATAAGTTCTGATGGCCTTGTTTACACCTTCTACCTGGTAAAGAATGCTACATGGCAAGATGGCACTCCTCTAACAGCTAAGGATGTAGCATTCACCTTCAACTATATACTAGAGCACAAGTTCCCCAGGATGGGCAAGATAATAGATTATGTTGAGAAAGCCGAGGCTGTAGATGATTATACTGTCAAGATATATCTTAAGAAACCCTATGCCCCATTCATAACAGAGATAGCTACTACAAAGATAGTCCCCGAGCATATATGGAAAGATATAGAAGACCCGATAAACTTCAGAAACGAGAACCCTGTTGGTAGCGGCCCATTCAAACAAGTAGAATGGGTTGCTGATCAATACCACTTACTAAAAGCATATGATAATTACTGGAAGGGCAGGCCAAAGATAGATGGCATACTCTTCAAGATAATAAAGCTAAACGATGTAGCATTCATGGCTCTTAAGAAAGGCGAAGTAGATGCTATGACCTGGACTGTACCATACAGCTCTATAGAGGAGGCCGAGAAAGACCCCAACATAAGAATAGCACTCGTAATGGACCCCAACGTCAGATACCTAGCATTCAACCTAAAGATATACCCGCTCAACATCAAGGAATTCAGACACGCAGTAGCATATGCTATAAATAGGCAAGCAATAGTAGACACCGTCCTCCTAGGCTACGGCGTACCGGGCCATCCAGGCGTTATACCACCAGTCCTACAATACTGGTACAACCCCAACGTACCACAGTATCCATACAACCCTGAGAAAGCCAAACAGATACTAGACAGCCTAGGCTTCATAGACCGCGATGGCGATGGTATAAGAGAGACTCCGAATGGTACAAAACTCGAGTTCGACATAATAGCTATGTCCACATGGACAGAGATGCTGAGAGCAACCGAGATGATACGCGACTGGCTACAACAAGTAGGTATAAAGCTAAACATAGTAACAATGGACTTCAACACTATGGTTGCTAAGATAAACAACAGAGAATTCGAGCTACACACACTAGGATTCAGAGGAGGCTCAGCAGACCCAGACTTCTGGTTATCAGACCTGTTCCACTCACGAGCAGACAAGCCCGGAGGATTCAACTTCGCAGGCTACCACAATCCAGAATTCGACCAGCTATGTGATCAACAAGTACAGACACCGGATCCCGAGAAGCGTAGACAGATAATATTCGAGCTACAAGAGATACTTGCAGAAGACCTGCCATGGATACCGTTATTCCACCAGAAATTCGCGTTCGCTTACAGAGTAGACAGGTTCACTGGATGGGTGCCTATGAATACATCGCAAGGAGTAGTAAGCATCTGGAGCTTCTTATCACTACAACCAGTAGGTGAGACCACCACTACTCCTGCTAAAGGAGGGATAAGTGGTACAACAATAGCTGCTATAGTACTAGTAATAGTAGTAATAGCTATAGGCGCGTTCATATTAACTAGAAAGAAGTAATCCAGGGAGTAAAGGCGGCGGAGATGCCGGGGCTATCATCAAAAATAGCCTCTCTCATAATAGAGCGTTTTTTAATATTCTTTCTCTCTATAACAATGATATTCTTCTTACTCAAGCTTCTACCAGGAGACCCGTTTGGCTACCTCATCGAGGATCCCAGAGCTTCTCTTGAGGCAAAACAAGAGCTTATGAAGAAGTTTGGTCTCGATAAGCCGCTTCATGTACAGTATGTGATGTTTCTCAATAACCTACTACATGGTTTCTTAGGCTACTCTTTCAAGTACCAGAAGGATGCAATGGCTATAGTACTGGAGAGGCTGCCATGGACACTGTTGTTGCTAGGATTAACTATCGTCATATCAGCTGTACTGGGATTATACATAGGCGTTACCCTAGCGTGGAAAAGAGGCAGCAGGCTCGACTCTACAGTATTATCAATACTACAGTTCCTGAGATCACTACCAGTATTCTGGATAGGAATAATACTACTGCTATACCTGAGCTATTATGCCGGCTGGTTCCCCCTTGGCGGTGCCACGTCTAAGCTATACTATGAGTCTACATGGGAAAAGATTACTGATATTGCGTGGCACCTAATATTACCAGTACTTACATTATCCATATACTATACCGCCAGGTATACCCTGATCGTCAGAAACTCGCTAGTAGAGACTTTTAAGCAAGACTTCATACTAGTTGCTAGGGCAAAAGGTCTCCCCGACAGGCTTATCAAGTACAAGCATGGTTTAAGAGTGAGCATGCTACCATACATAAGTACACTGGCAGTTGATTTTGGATGGATGTTCGGCGGTGCGGTGCTGACTGAGACAGTATTCTCGTATCCAGGTGTCGGGCGCTTAGTATATGAAGCTATTATGGCTCGCGACTACCCGTTGCTCTATGCGTCCTTCATAATAATAGTAGCAGCGGTAATCATTGCTAATCTCGTGGCAGACATAATCTATACTATAATAGATCCGAGGGTGAGATCATTATGAGCAAGAAGCTCTCGGGAATAAGTGAAGCATTAAAGCTAGTATTAATATCAACATCGGGTAAAGTAGGAGTCGGGATCCTAGCAGTACTAGGCGCGATAGCCATACTAGCACCAGTAATTGCCCCCTATAATCCATGGGAGTACGGCGAGTTCAAGCCATATCTTCCACCATCAAAAGAGCATCTGCTAGGCACGAATGATGTAGGAGTAGACATATTTAGCGAGCTCTTATACGGTGCAAGAGTCTCCTTACTAATAGGCATCCTAGCAGGAATATTATCAGTAAGCGTTGGCACACTCGTAGGCTTAATAGGAGGATTCTACGGGGGCATCGTGCGAACCATAGCTATGAGAATAACCGATTTATTCCTCATAATGCCAGCCATACCCTTAGCAATACTACTAGCAGCAGTCACAAAGCCTAGTATAATAAACATAGTAATAGTAATCATGGTAGTATCATGGCCAGCAATGGCTAGACAGATATACGCACAGACACTATCCCTACGAGAAGAACTCTACGTAGAAGCAGCAGAAGCACTAGGAGTGCCAAACACCAGGATAATGCTAAAACACATACTGCCAAACCTCTACCCACTAGTAATAGCAAACATGATCCTAATGGCTGGCAACGCGATGCTCATAGAAGCAGGGCTCAGCTTCCTAGGGCTAGGAGACCCTACACAGAAGAGCTGGGGGATGATGTTATTCTACGCACAAATGTCAGGCGCATTCAGTAGGAAGATGTGGTGGTGGCTAGTACCACCAGGAATACTCATAGGAATAGCGATACTAGGCTTCACACTACTAGGACAAGCACTCGAAGAGGCACTAAGCCCAAGACTAAGACAACAATAATATAAGAAAAACAAGTCTATCAAGCACTTTCCTCACTCATTTCTTCTAGTACTTGTCTCCAGAGATTCAAGAGCTCCTTGGCTTCCTCTATATCGAGTTTTGAGATAGCGACTCCTGCATGCACGATAACATAGTCTCCGGGTTCTACATCTACCAGGCTTATATCAATCTCGCGTTTTACTCCCCCGAAATCCACTATTGCCGTAAACTCGTCTTTTACCTCTACAACTCTGCCTGGCACGCCTAAGCACATCTTGTCCTAGTCACCTCTTCTGCCTCATGCTATGAGGTTCTTGATAACTGGTGTAATGTTTTCTCCTAGTATCTTAGCAATACTAGTATCTAATAACTTGTTTGGATCTCCTAGTTTCTCCTCTAAGCCTGGTTCTAGGGGTGTTATTGCTAGCAGTCTGCATCCAATACTCTCGTATATCCTCCTTCTATCAAGGATCTCCCTGGGGTCAGACATGTTCTCTATGGTTCCTAATACTTGTATCCCAGTTTTCCGCAATACCTCGATTATTCTCTCCACAGATTTTAATGCTAGTATACTGGGCGTCGAGACTATGATGACACTCGGGTCTCTTACTAATAACAAGAGCTCTAGTATCTCGTCAGAAATCCCGGGAGGAGTATCAGCAATAAGCACATCTAGCTCCTCCCACCGGGTAACTGCCAAGAGCTCTCTAATAGCATCAGTTATCTCATACCCCCTGAGCGCAAGTGGTTTATCTAGCGAGTAAATCGCCGGGGACATGAATAAGACTCCATTAACATTTATCGGTAGTAGGCCACGATTCTCTGATACTTTCTCTAGTGACGCCTCTACTCCTAACACTATATGTGATGTCGGATTAGTTATGTCGAGATCTAGGAGACCTACCCTCATATTATTCTTGGCAAGTACTAGTGAGAGCATTGTTGAGATCAGGGTCTTGCCTACACCACCCTTAGGGCTAAGAACTGGCACTATAACTTTTACAGATTTTAGTCTTTTACGTATAAGACTAATCCTGGGGTCACCAATCATGGTGCTCATAATTATCTCTCCTCTATCTCCTCTATAGTTAACCCTCTACCCCTGACAATATCATAGTCTATAGAGTTACAAGAAGGGCAGGAAACAAATGCATGTACTGTCTCTGGTAAGAAGTGTATAGCTTCTTTAATAGTATCATCCATATCGATATCTTTTAACCCCCATTCGTACCCGCATCTCCTGCACTTGAAGCGTGCCTTGATAGTCCTAGTCTCTATGGAGTCTACAACAATGTTGTTTTCTTTTAAAAGATTCTCTAATGCGAACATGAATACTTCTTTATCAATACTTTGGAGCTCGCCAAAGCCTAGCACTAGGCGTCTTAGCCTCTTCTTGCCTTTCTCGACCAGGTATTCGATTACTGCTTCTGCGAGAGCCCATTCATGCACTATGTGTATCACCCTGGTTTTGGGATTCATATACTTATATCACGTGTATTACTAGGAAGTACGCGAGCATCAGTACTAGCCCCATTGGTACGCCTATCTTCGCCCACTCTCTCATAGTTATCTTTAACCTGCCAGCAGCAACAATGTTCGGTATGTTTCCTGGTATTAGCATGCCTCCCGATATGAGTAGTCCCATGAGAGCACTCTTTATCTGGAATAATGTCAGGTCAGGCCCTATCTCGGCAGCGGTTAGCGTGGCGTTATCTAGTACGGCTGATATCATGTTGACCCAGTATAATACTGATGGAGGTATCTTGACGAAGTACCATTTGACTAGTGGTAGGAACCCGTGTCCAAGCATTTCTAGTGCTGCTACGAACAGGTATACTTTTACCGCACGCATAATAATGTCTCTGAGAGTCTCCGTATACTCTGGTATCTCCATTTTACCAATAGTTGTGCCTCTACTGATATAGTAGGATCCGAAGGCAGCTATTGCTATTATCCCAGCACCAATATATTCTCCTAGTAGTCTCAGCAAGAAGAAGAAGTCTGCATAATATGGTGGCCCAGCTAGTTTTGACACAGCTATTGTTGATAATGGCTCTCCCACTGGTGTAAGAGCTGCTCCCAAACCCACGGCGAAACACGTTATTACTGTAAACTCTACTTTTTTCCTCCTGCTAAGCGGTAGTGCTGCTACGAGCTCTGCCAGTATGACTGCTGTGACTATTACTGATATAAGGCTTGAGATAAAGCCGAGCACAGTAATAATGATGAACGTGAAGGCTCTAAGACCAATCTTGTTGAGTAATCCTATTATTCCCTTGTATATGGTTTTATGGAAGTATAAGAAGACAAGCCCGGCTATGAGTACTACTTGTGTAATGCCTATTGGCATGCCATGTATCATTACTGGTGATTTAAAAGCCAGTATAATAATATCCTTACTCCATAACTTAGTTATTGTTAACGCTAGTGCCCCCATGACGAAGAAGAATGGCTCCAAGTTCTCTTCTATCTTCTTGACAAAGAATGGGAGCACAAGAACCATTATTAGTATGCCGAACAATCCAGCAGTTATAAACATCTGTGGCTCCTCAGGGATCTCAGCTACCATCTTCTCATCACCTCAGGAGCTAGTTAACAGCTTCTCTTCTTCCCTAATTGTTTAGTCACAACTATGCTTAGTTTAACCATGTTTTGTCATTTTAAACATTTCCATATAGCATAAAGAATTATTTTACTACTAGTACCGGGATATGTGAGTACCTCAGTACAGCATCAACAGTACTACCCATCAGCAAGGTCTCCAGGAAGCCTCTTGCTCCTCTGAATCCTATGAATATAGACTTTGAATCCTCCTCCATAGCGGTTCTCACTATTTCCTTATAAGGCGTCCCTGTCTTGGTAACATGTTTTGCTTCTATACCCTTCTTCTTCAGTTCTCCAACAATATTCTTTAACTCTTTCTCAATGACTCTCCGATATGATATTGCCAGCTCGTGTCTCTCAAACACATGCAATATTATGACTTCCCCAGAAGTCTTAGAAGCCAAGTTGATGGCTTCTTCTAATGCTTTCTCAGAATGCTCGGAGAAGTCATAGGCTACTAGTATTCGTTTAAAGAACTCCTTGCCATCTATACTGAAAGACTTTTCTCCTGCATGTTCTCTCACTATAACTTTGAACACGAGTACAGGGACTGTGGAGTAACGCACTACTGCTTCTGCT
>CAZCAU010000024.1:0-21288 GCA_964496855.1 uncultured Desulfurococcales archaeon | reverse complement strand
ATAGAGTTCTACGAGGCCGCGGAGAACTTCGAGATGAGTAGCTGTAAGAGCCACGGCTTAAGCTCCCATTATAACTTTTATGCTAAACTTGTACTTAAAATAATGTCTTATCATTATTCTTCTTTCAGCTAACAATTACGAGATCCGCGTCTTTCTTCAAGACAATGTATAATGCAAGTATCGTAGTTACTAATGATATAAAGGAGGTAGACGACACTAGGTTATCTAGCCCTAGGCCAGGGGCAGTGCTTGCTTTGAAACCAGCTGTAAAGGGCTCTCCTAGGTTATACACGCATGCTCCTCTAGCGGTGTACCCTATACTAACTACTCGTGAGGATAAGACCCCGGAGCCGCTAATCATAAATCCGTTCTCATCATACGTGGCTTTGAAATCACTAATCCTTACTGGTACCGGTACATATGTATTACACGCGGGTATTAGTGCGTTTAACACCCTGTCTTGAAACGTAATGGTCTCTCCAGCGTAATCCGGGTTATACAGTAAGCCTGTATTCCAGAGCCTGTTAAACACGACACGTGCTATGTCTGGAGCATATTCTAGGCCCTCTGGTTTCAAGGCCTTGTCGTGAAGTATCGTTATATAGCTCTCGCTATGAACACCCTCATACGTGGTTTCCAGATCAACTACTGTGACAACCGGTTTCTCCCAGTATGCTTCGACATATGCCGTTAGTGCTCCCACCAGGATAGCTAGTGTTAGTAGTGAGAAGAGGGTCTTCGTAACTTTTTTGAGGCCTCTTGGCCTCACGTATTCTCTAAACCATATTATGCCGAACAAGCTCTGTATACCGGTTGTAAGACTATCTCTGAGCATCCCTATAAGCTTCTTATCAGCTACAGCATATAGTATTGCTATGCCTGCTACGAATCCTCCTGCATGTGCGAAGAATGCCACGGTGGCGCCAGTACTAGAGTATCCGTATAGTACTTGTAGGGCGAACCAGAATAACAAGTAGTATGCGGCCCTAGTAGTGAAGCATAATGGTATTAAGAAGAACCAGAAGCATGCTGAGAGACGTGTACCCGGGTAGAGTAGCATGTATGCTCCTAGTATGCCGCTAATAGCCCCGGAGGCACCTATAGCTGGTATTGTTAGTGATCCTGGTCCTTGTAGATATCCAAAAGCTGTATGAAATATTGTTGCTAGCACGCCGCTACCAAGGTATAAGAGGAGGTACCGCCATCTGCCAAGAATATTCTCGACTCCTCTCCCAAACACGTAGAGGAAGTACATGTTAAAGAATATGTGTAGCGGGTTAGCGTGGAGAAACATGCTTGTAAACACTCTATATATGTTACTCGGCTCACTCAGTACTAAGACTGGTATGTAGCCGCCTAGTTCTAGCCATTTATTACTAATACTTATGAAGCCCGTGCTAATAGTCGTGATAAGGTACACGACTACATTGATGAGTATTATCGCTTGTGTAACTACTGGCCTCTTAGGCTGTAGTATGTCTCCCCCAACACCTATGGGGAAGCCCCTGATGATCTTACCTATTCTCTGCAATATCATCTCCTGCACTACCTAGTAGTAGTCTATCAAGGGTATAAATCTATAACCATACTCTTAGTCTAGTATTATCAGCTCTACGCTCACTATCCAGGATAATAACGCATGACTATCTCTATTATACCACTCCTTATCATAGAGATTGCTATCGCGGCTAATAGTATAGCCATAAGCTTGGATAACGCTATAGCCCCGCTCTTGCCGAGAAGCCTCATGAGTTCCTCGCTCTTACTTAACAATATGTATGTTATAACAATATTCACTACTATAGATGCTAATGCGTAGAATAAGCCATAAGCAGCATTAATATAGAGTACTGTAGCAATAGCTGCTGGGCCAGCTAGTAACGGTGTTGCCAAGGGCACTATAGCTATACTCTCTGCTTCAGCGTGTTCTCTTATATCCTGTGCCTCCATGTAACCGAGTATCCCCCTAATACCATATATTAATAATATTATCCCTCCAGCAATCCTGAAATCAGCTAGTGTGAGCCCGAAGTATCTTAACAGTACATCACCGCTCACAACAAATACTATTAGTATCACTAGCGCCACCCAGGTGCTCTTAATAATAATCCTCCGTCTAAGACCTCTGCTAAACTCTTGTGTGAAAAAGTAGAAGAGAGGAGCATTACCTGGTGCATCAAGCGCTATGAAGAGTAGGAGAAAAGACTTGATAAGACAAGCTGTACAAACCATGATAGTAACCTTGAGATAGTGGTAGACCAGCTACTGGTTCTTATGTAGAGATGCTAGTTTCTTACCACTACCATAACCATCAATGTATGTTATATCCTCAAGAGGCTTACGTGGCTTAGGCTCTGGCTTCTCTGCTGGCCATCCAACAGCTATTAGTGCCACGGGTATCTTGTCTCCTGGTAAGCCTAGGAGTTCTTGTATCTCTTTAATGTTTCTAAGAGTCTGTATCCATACTCCTCCAAGACCATGAGCATGTAGTGCCAACAGTATGTACATAACAGTGTTTGCACAATCAAGCATGTACGAGGTTGGCGACGCGTTTTTATCGCATACTACTAGTATGCCTGCTGGGGCATCTAGTAACGGCTCAGCGTACGGGTGTATCTTTCCGAGCTTCTCCTTGAGCTCCTTGTCCTTAACTATAATGTACTCCCAGGGCTGGCTATTCCTCGCGCTAGGAGCATACCTAGCTATATCAAGTATCTTGAGAAGTAAATCTAGAGACACGTCTTTGCCCTGGAATCTCCGTATACTCCGCCTCGTCAACAACATATCTATGCATTTCTCATAACTCGTCATCACGAATCACGCTTCTTTATCATCAATAACTAGATTGTTATTAATAATTTCCCCGAGAAGCACTAAAGTGGGTCCACTATACTATTTTCAAGTTCAAGGTAGTCTAAAGACAAGCTGAGAAGCCAGGCTACGTGCTCTCTCCTCTCCTACACCCATGTCTTTAAACCACTTGGCTACACATGCCCGCGCAGTAGCAATACTTTGCTTGCACTCCTCGATCACGCGCGTGATTCTCTTAATAAAGACTTCGAGCACGAGTAGACTAATAGGTCTCTCCATGTTTCTCGACATAATATTAGCTACGAGGCCCCAAGCATTCTTTATCACGCGCACATATCTTGGTCTCACAAGTATATTGTTTAACCCACTTACATCATAATCGACTATGCCGGAGTAATATGCTAGTAGTGCCACTGGCTTATCTACAGCTATAATCTCTTCCTCCAGACTGAGATGTTCTCCTCTTTCTATAACAGCTGTCATATCCATGGTTCTCAAAATACCGACAATAGTCTTAGAAAATAATCGCGATGACAAGTGTTTTGCAACCTTGTACCAAACGATTAACGGCTTCTCATGATAATAACTAGAAGCTTCAAACCACAAGTACTCTGCTAGCCCCCTAGAATAGAATAATTTGAGTCTTTGCTGCTTTATTCTCCTAAACCTAGACGAGATACTCTGCTTCAGGAATTCTTCGACAAGAAACCACGTATCAGAAAAACTCTCTAACCTATATGATCTATTCCTTAACAAGTTATCTAGCTGGCCCCAGTACTCTTCTTCCTCCCCGCCTAGCGCGTAACCTATTAGTGATACAGCTGCTCCTACTACTAGTAGTGGTCTAGGCGAGTTATTAACCATGTATAGTTTTTCTAAAACCTTGTACGCAGGATGCTTCTTATAGACTTCTTCATAGAAATCCGGGTCTAGGCTCGCCAAGGATTTTGCTACTTGTTCTGTTCTCTCATAATTTATTACTGGGATTACACCCAATAACGCATCCTCTACATGTTATCTTGGCTTCATCACCTATATAAAGAATATATTGTAATAATACTCGGAGGAGGCTCAGAGTCATGACTACTAGATACGTGTTCGTCACAGGGGGTAGCAGGGGTATCGGCCGTGCTATTGTTTTAAGATTTGCTCGCAGCGGCTACACAGTATTCTTTACATACAAGTCTAGGAGAGGAGAAGCTGAGAAGACGGTAGAGCTTGCTGAGCGTGTTGGAGGCAAAGCTTCTTACATAATGATGGATGTAGCAGACCCAGCTAGTGTGAGAAAAGCGTATGAGCACCTCTCTAGCAGGATAGAGTACCTGAACGTGCTTGTAAACAATGCTGGGATACTACACATGGGATCAATAAAAGAGACTACTCTAGAAGACTGGGAGAAGGTATTAAGAGTAAATCTCACCGGGGCGTTTATTGTAATAAAGACTTTTCTCCCATTATTGGAAAAAGCGCCGTGGGCTAGTATAGTCAACATCTCTAGTATAGCAGGTCAGACGGGAAATGTTGTTGCATCAGCTGCTTACTCTGTATCAAAGGCGGGCCTTATAGGGCTTACGAAGAGGCTAGCAGTAGAATTAGCGCCGAAGATTAGAGTAAATGCTGTTGCACCAAGCTTTGTAGAAACTGATATGGTCTCAGACTTCCTGAGAGAGCCAGGAAGCAGGGAGAGGATAGCCGGGATGCATCCTCTAAGAGACATTGCTAAGCCGGAAGACGTTGCCGAGGCAGTATTCTTCTTAGCTACTCCTGCCTCGAGGTTCATAACAGGTCAGGTACTAGGAGTTAATGGCGGCAGGTATACGTGACACTACCTGGGCTTCCTTAATGCTAGTATTGTTAACTCTTCTTTTTTCTCACAGCTAATTCTATAATATCCGCCGAGAGGGCTAGGTGATAGTACTTCTTCTTTACTCTTGCAGATATAGTTCTTCTTAGCTAAGACATGGGTTATTAAGCTGAATAATAACGCGAATTTCATCCGTACACCCGGTGGCAGAGCTTCTCTCTCTTTCTCGCTCTTGAACAGTCTAGGCAAGACATATTTTACTACTACGTAGAACACGCTGCCAATTATAATCCATGCGATGAGTATATAGTTTCCGAACACGTTGCTGAGAATACCACTCATGAATAATACTATGATGGAAGTGAATATGGCACTACCAATAGCTTCCTCATATACTGTTCTACGACTCCTAAAATTCTTATCAAAAGCCTCTAAGAGTAGTCTTCTAAGCTTCTCGTTATCTCCTGGTAGTCCTCCATGAAAGACTATTCTAGGACTACCAGGCCCGGCGTAGACATATGCTTGTATACTCCCAGTGTATACATCAGATATTATTATCTTGAAGTTCCTACTCTTACTAACTCTATCATAGAACTCCTCGATATTCTTAGCTATCCCCATAATGTTTTCATCAATAATTCTGTTATAGGTTTTTAATCAATATTAAATTATAGCATTAGGTATGCGATGCTCTCACTATTCTCAACAACTTCTCAACAGCTTCTACAGCAGTATGCCCGAAGACTCTAAACAAGGGCTCTCTACCCCAACCCCCGAGATCGTATATTACATCAGGCACGCAGTCAATTCTCTCTAATGCTTTCTTGACACCCCATTGTATCGATTCCTCTCCCTGCATCCTTGTTTCTCCCGGAAGTTCTCTCCAATCGAAATAAGATATCTTCATGCCAAGCCTCTCAGCAGCTTTTACGAGTTTCTCGTGATAACGTACATTAACAGCAGCTCTAATCTCTGGGTCATATTCCATAATACTCAGCACAGCCCTAGCTAAGTGGTCTGGTACTCCGAAAGCTACTGGGCCAGCAGGTACAAGCTTGTCTTTCTGAAGAGTAATCTTGCCTAGTACTCCTGCTATGTCTTCTACTCCTCGCACATATCTTTTCGGCAAAGCCATTACTATATTCATCATAGTCTCAGGAGCATATCGTGCTAACAGGTTGCTCTCAGCAACAGCGATCCTGACTGCTTCTTCTATACTAGTTATAACACGGTGTCTCTCAGCAGGGATATCTATCCAGGCGCTAGGATTAACAGGGCAATGACCCTTACCTATCTTCAACCCGTAGAGTATGGCTTTTGTTATAAATTCTTTAGCTACTCTAACAGCCTCCTCGAGGCCCAGGCCTTTGGCTAGATTAGCAGCTATTGCTGCTGAGAAAGAACACCCTGTCCCATGATAACATCCATCAAGTATCCTTGGGGCTTTGTAATGCCTTATTTTCCCATCATGGTATAGTATGTCAATACTCTCGTCACCATCTAGATGACCACCCTTCACGATTACCGCTCCGGCGCCAGTCTCCTTAGCTATTCTCCGAGCAGCGTTCTCGGCGTCTTCGAGACTCTTTATACTCATACCTGATAACTTCTCAGCCTCCATACGATTAGGAGTAACGATTGTTGCTACTGGTAGTAGTTTACTAATAAGTGTTGATACGGCATCCTCTCTTAGTAGAGGGGCCCCGCTCTTAGCAATCATGACGGGGTCAACTACTAGTGGGAACCCGTACTTGCGCACAGTCTTAGCCACAGCTTCTATTATCATAGAATTACTCAGCATACCAGTCTTGGCAGCATCAATACCGAGATCATCTGCTACTACTTCTATCTGTTTAGCAACCATCTCAGGCGGCAAGTCGTGCACGCCATATACTCCCAGAGTGTTCTGAGCAGTAATACTAGTAACAGCTAGTGTGCCATGAACACCGAGAGCAGCAAAAGTCTTGAGATCAGCAGCTATTCCTGCCCCGCCCCCACTATCAACTCCAGCTATGGTCATAGCAACTGGGATAAGCTTCTTCTCCCGCATAGGCAATCCCGGCACACCCTTGTAACTCTGTGTCTACAAGAATTATTAAATAGTTCCCAGCCTACCCGTGTCTCATAGCCAGGTACTTGGCAACACCGGTATACACTAGTGGTAGCTTCTTGAGAGAGCTAATTACGACATACTCATCATTACCATGTATATTACCACCCCTAGGCCCGAAATCCACAGACTCTACTCCATGTATTGTGAAGTACCTAGAATCAGAAGCACCAGCAGCTTCTGCAACAACTAGTTTCTCACCAAGCTCTCCAAGTACTTTCCCAAACCCTCTAACTAGTTCCGAATCCCTAGAAGCATACAAGTACCCGCCCCCACCATCAATTACTCTGAACTCTGCATCCTCTCCCAGCTCTCCCAGCATCTCTCTAATACTCTCTTCTATAGGCTCTTTACTCATCAGCATAGCCCGTACATCAAATACTAGCTTGTGCTTGTCATTCTCAATCTTATGCATGTTAGGAGTAATACTTACCCCGTACTCGCTATACTTCTCTGTCCTGACCAGTAGTCTCGTAAACGGGGCTACTAGTCTAAGCATTCTCGTCAAGCTCTCATCATACGCCTCCTCATCATACTCGTCACTTGGCACAACATACTCTACCTCGACGCTATAAGGCACTATATTAGATTTCAAGAAACCACCCCTTAGGCTCCTGACTAGCACATCCTCTTCTCTAGCAAAAACCGAGGCAGCTACTAGTGGGTGAGTATCAACACCAGGTATAAAATAAGCTGCATGCGCATGAGTCTTCACGGGATAAGCTGCTTTGAAAACCCTCTTCTCAACCCTCCCTCTAATAGTCTTCTTACTAACAGGTATCTCTAGTACAATACTGAATACCTTGCGCCTCCTAGTAATAACACGCATACCACTACCATCGCCATTAACCAGGTATTTTGGCAAACTATTCTCTCTCAGTAATCTCTCAACAACCACCCCTGCACCATTAGCTCCTCCTATCTCCTCGTCTCCTGTAAATGCAAAACATATCCTACAACCCAGGCTTTCTCCTACCAGGTTCTTTAACGCCATCATTATACCAGCTACGTTAGCCTTATCATCAAGAGCACCCCTACCATAAGCCTTATCCTCTCTCACCGTGAGCTTGAAGGGGTCATAACTCCAGCCCTCGGGATCAACAGGTACGACATCATAGTGTGCAAGAAACATTACTACATGACGACCACTGCCCAGGCACCCGTAGACACTATAATAACTATTACTCTCAATAATCTCAGACTCTATGCCCCAGCCCGCTAATACGTCCCTAATATACCTGGCAGCCTCGGGCCCAGGCTTCTCGTTTTTCTCAGGATTATTAACAGTATTCATAGACACGAGCTCCCCGAGTAGCTCAACTATATCCATTAGCTATACACCCGCATTGTTTTGATATGTAGCATAGAAGAAATCATTTATTTTACTATTCATGCAAAGCCACTAGCCTCAGCTCAGGGCTCCTCGGTGGATCAGAAGGGGTTCCCCGACAGTAGCATGGATTTAAGGAAGACTAAACCATATATAGTTACAAGTAGCTAGCCTATTCATAAGGTGGTGTTAAGGAATTGGGTCAAGAGCCATTACGCAGAGTAGATCTTTCAAGACTCTACGAGGTAATAAAATGGCATAGTAAACCTGATGATCCTATTGCACGGGAGAGGTTTAACAATATAGTAGGGTTTGTTGAGAAAATAGTTAGCCAGGAGCCTCTAGCCTCCATGATATTAAAGGATAGGGTTAAGATACTAGACGTCATGGCTGGCTCAGGTATTGCTGGAGTAGCATTTGCAAAAGTCATAGCTTCTAAGGGTGTAGGAGTTGATCTCTTAGTCACAGATGCTAGGGAGGATGAGCTAGGCCTTGTATACCAATGGGCTAGCATAGCTGGGGTAAGCGGGGATAATGTTAGGATAAGTTATGCAAAAGCAGATGCAACCAGGCTCCCAGAAGAACTCGGGCCCAGAGGTTTCGACCTAGTAGTATGCTGGGGGAGCTCCTTACCTCATTTCGACGTCTATAGTTTCATATTATTTCTAGCCGGGGCAAGAGAAGTCCAGACCACAGATGGTATACTAATCATGGAGCAAGCAGATATCCTGCCCCCTATCCTAGTAAATAATGCTTTTAGGAGGATACTAGTTGAGGGAGAAGCACTAACTATATACAAGGAATACGACCCTGTTAGAGGAGTTCAGAGAAGGCTCGCGTACAAGCTCCCAGAGCTAGAATATATAGGTGTAACTGAATCCAGGCTCTGGGATATGAGCCAGATAGCGGCTATGACATGGCTCTTCTACAATAACATTAGTATACATAAATATGCTTCTATAAATAGGCTTACAAGTGTCGTAATAGCTTCTAAGCCGAGGAAAAATGCTCCTTCATGGATAGAGTTGGCTAATACTAATCCTGTCCGTAAGCCTTGGTGAGCCCCGTAATCCTGCTCTTATTGATAATGTATGGAGACGCTACTACATCGTAAGCCATATTATCCTTATTACTAGCTCTTCTTCTTCAGGCTTATAAGAAGTCACTATTATATCTCCCGGCGCTAAGTCGCCTCTTGCTCTCAGTTTTTCTCGTAGTTTATCTAGGCCCTCAGTATACGACTCTGCTGGGATGAGAAGAGGCTCTATGCCCCAGTATAATGCTATCTTACGAGCTATTTTTGGCGAAAGAGTTCCAGCATATATCTTTGTCCATGGCTTCATTATAGACATATAATATGCTGTCTCTCCATGCATAGTGTATATTAGTATCTTAGCACCTATATCATCAGCAAGTTCTGCAACACCCTTAGCAAGCTTAGCTTTCTCGTCACGCTCAAGCAGCTTAGCAGGCTCTTTCTTGCTAGGCCTAGCATGAGTCTCCGCGTACTCTACTATTCTTCTTAGCCACGAGATTGTCTCTACAGGGTACCTGCCTATAGATGTCTCGCCTGTAACCATTAGTATGTCTGCTCCCTCCTCTAGCGCGGTGTAGATGTCATGGACTTCCGCTCTCGTAGGCACCGGGTTCTCAATCATAGATTCTAGTAGTTGCGTGGCAACAGCTACTGGTTTACCATATTCTCTAGCCTTGTTAATGACTAGTTTCTGTAGATGAGGTATTTCTTCTAAGCTGAAATTCATCCCCAGGTCTCCGCGTGCAACAACAATTATATCGCTTTTCTCGACTATCCCATCAAGATTATTAATCGCGCTCCTAGTCTCTATCTTAGCTGCTATACCTATGTCTCCAGCACCCTTGTCCTCTAATATTCTGCGCAATACTTCTACATCAACTGGTCTCCTAACATAGCTTAACCCTATATAGTCAAACCCAGTCTTTATAGCAAAGTCTATGTTCTCTAAATCCTTCTTACTAAGACTAGGCATCTCAACTTCCTTCCCATGGATAACAACTGCTTTCCTAGAAGTAATGTGCGCGTCAGTCAATGCTACAATAGTTGCTTTATCATGCTCTTTCTCCACAACTCTCAGCCTCACCTTGCCATCATCCATAACAATGATATCCCCAGCATCAAGAGCCTCGAAAGCCCTCTCACTAGGCAACGGGATAGCCCTCTCACCACTACTCACCCTATCCCCAAGCACTAGGACTGCCTCCTCACCCTTCTTAAGAACCAGTGGTTCCTCCAGCTCTCCTAGCCTTATAGATGGTCCAACCAGGTCACCCATTAATGCTAGTGGACGCCCAATACTCTCCTCCACTCTCCTAACTAGAGAGACCCACTCAGACCAGACTTTGGGGTTTCCGTGTGCAAAGTTTATCCTGAAACAAGATACCCCGAGCTGGGCCATCGCCATGATCTTGTCTTCGCTACAACTAGAAGGACCAATAGTAGCAATAATCTTAGCACGCAAGGACTATGACACCTTATTGTAACTAAGCTTATCATAGTATTAAACAATTCACCAAGACCGTATATTATCATGTTATATAATTTATTATATATATTATATATATAGTGGCACGACTTGGGAATAATAGGTTAATAACTTGTAGACCTGTAGAGGAGCATGTATTATTGTTTATGCAGCTATCATATCATTAATTGTTTAGAGAAGTTCTTTTTTAGTTTACATCATTTATTCTTATGGAGTGGGTATTAGAGAGGCTATGATAAGCCATGGATAAGCCTGTTTGGAGATTCCTAGACACTGGTTATAAGACTGCTGCTGAGAACATGGCTCTAGACGATACACTACTCGAGTGCAGGGCTAGAGGTGAGAGCCCGGATACTGTGAGGCTTTTGAGGTTCAGGCCCCCGGCTGTGCTTGTGGGTTATCACCAGGATGTAGAGCACGAGGTTAGGCTAGAGTTTGTCAGGGAGCACGGGATAGATGTTAACCGTAGGATTACTGGTGGTGGCGCGATATACTTTGACGAGACTAGTATAGGGTGGGAGATTATTGCTTCTAAGGATTCGCTTCCCCCTTACAGGGGTATGGATGAGTTATTCGAGATAATGTGCCGTGGGATAATCAGAGCTCTCAGGCTTCTCGGGATAAATGCTTCTTTTAGGCCTAAGAATGACGTGGAGGTTGGTGGGAGGAAGATTAGTGGTACTGGTGGCACAGAGCGTGGTAATGCTATTCTCTATCAGGGCACTTTGCTTGTAGACTTTGATGTAGAGACTATGGTTAAGGCTCTAAGGATACCAGCTGTTAAGTTAAAAGACAAGGAGCTTAAGAGTGTTAAGGAGAGAGTTACTTGTATCAAGTGGGAGCTAGGCTATGTCCCTAGCTACGAGACGATAAAAGAGGCTATCAAGAAAGGGTTTGAAGAAGCATATGGTATAAGACTAGTCGAAGACGGGCTTACTCCCTGCGAGGAGAAAGTCTTCAGAGAGAAACTGCCATACTTCCAGTCCACGGAGTGGATCTACCTCGATCGCAGATCGAGTAGCCCGGCACTACTAACAGCTATTACTAAGAAGCCAGGGGGCGGAGTAATCAGGGTAGCACTGGCTCTTGATACCGAGTATAATGTCATAAAGAGCCTGGTTATAACAGGAGACTTCTTCGTATCCCCCCAGAGAGCCATAGTTGACCTAGAGTCTAGGCTAAAGTTTACTCCCGCCAGCGAGGATTCTATAAGGAGAATCGTCCGGGACTTCTTCTCCGAGAACCGTGTCGATATGCCTGGGATAGAGCCTGATGATATCGCTGATCTCATCATAGAAGCTGTCCGGAAAGCCCAGTATGCTAGGCTACTAGGCTTATCTATGGATGATGCTAACAGCATATACCCGGTCACTAAGAACGCTGACCTGGTTCTCAAAGGCTACTGCGACTACGTGTTACTCCCCTACTGCTCCAAGTATGTCGGATGCGAGTATCGTAGGAGTGAGGAGTGTATAAAATGCGGGCTCTGCTGCATAGGTGATGCATACGAGCTTGCTGAGAAAGCTGGTCTCAAACCAATAACAATTACTAGTTTCGAGCATTTAATGGATACGTTGAAGCGTATAAAAGAGACTGGGGGCAAGGGATTCATAGGTTGTTGCTGCGAGGCGTTTTACCAGAAGCACCGGGACGAGCTAGACGAGATGGGTGTGCCGGGCATCATTATCAATATAGAGGATAAGACATGCTATGAGCTTGGTAAACAAGAAGAAGCATACCAGGGAGACTTCGAGGTCCAGACAAGGCTAAAACTAGGCGTGTTATCAAAAATCATAGAACACGTAGCAAGGAGTAAGCAGAGAGGGATCTTCTCTGCCGGGGATAAGAGAGTATGATGTAGCAGTCATAGGAGCAGGACCTGCAGGGCTAGCAACAGCTCTTAAAGCTAGTCTCCTAGGCTACCGCGTAATAGTTTTTGAGAATCAGAGATTCGGCAGAGTAAAACCCTGCGGGGGCCTTACTCCTCTAGTCACGCTCGACATACTCGGTATAGAGCTCGACCTCACTATCCCAGAGAGTGTCTTCGCAGAGCCCCGTATGCTCGGGTTATACTATGTAGCCCCCACTGGTAGTGGCGGCTCCGTGGCTGGCTACAAGCTTGCTAATCTTGACCGAGCAGGTTTTGACTCATGGCTCTCCATAGAAGCTATGAAGAACAGTATAGACATACACTACAATGTAGGCTGTCTAAGAATAGATAGTTATAGGGACGCATACATATTAGTAGCAAGACTAGGCGACAATGCTGTGAAGGCACGCGTCCGCTACATAGTGGCTGCTGATGGTTCTTCATCCCCTACTAGGCGCTACTGCTACCCCGGGTGGACCCCCTACTCTATCCACGTAGCCCAGGAATACTGGAGAGTAGAGGAGATCCCCGGCAACTACTTCTACATGATGCTCTTAAACCCGGGCATAACGCCTGTCTACGGCTACGTGATACCCAAGGATACAGACACGTGTATAATAGGAGTAGGCGTCTACCCCTGGCAGAAACGCGTGATCCGGCGATACCTGGACTACTACAAGGATTGGCTCCGAAAATACATGGGTATAAGACTAGTAGAGAAGACCCGGGGGGACTCCGGGCTAATACCCTTCGATAAGCCGGCAACAGGCAAAGACAATATAGTACTAGTAGGGGACGCCGCGGGGCTCACAAACTCTTTCTCAGGCGAGGGTATACGGCAAGCAATAGAGAGCGGGATCATAGCAGCCGAGTCCATAAAGATAGCCGAAGACCATGACAGGCTCCTCGTAGAAGTATATAGTAGCAGGATCAAGAACCACCTAGAAATAGCAGAGAAGTCGAGGAGCATCATACCGGGGGGCAGAGAAGAGAGAGAAGAATTCGTAGAAAAAGAGCTCAAGCGTGTATACTATTAGACTCTTCTCACGGATAAATCATATAAGTTAGCCTCTTAATAGCATTATCTCGTATAGATCAGTACGTGGTATTCACCTAGTCTTTGGTGGATTTAATGGGTAAGAGGCTTCTCCAACAGCTTAAGCGTATAGGTGATGAAGCCAAGCTACTTGTGATTCATGATGATTCCCGTATTGTTGATGCTCTCTTTATTACTTCCGCGCCAGTAAGAGGTTTTGAGAAGCTTGTCCTAGGCAAGAACCCCCTCTTTGTACTTGAGGCTGTTATGAGGATATGCGGTATTTGTCATGCTGCACATGCAATAGCTGCTGCTGAGGCGTTTGAGAATGCAGTAGGTATTGCGCCTCCAGCAGATGGAAGAAGGCTTCGTGAAGCCATAGGCCTCATCAATCGTGTGCAAAGCCATGTATTCCACCTAATCCTAATCCTACCTGATCTCATCAAGCCCGAGATTCTCGATTCGTATCTGGCTAGATGTATAAAGCTGCTCAATATGGTTAATGATGTAATGATGCGTATTGGCGGCGCCCCGACGCACCCACCAAACATAACTATTGGGGGAGTTATAAAACCACCAACAGAGGCTGGTCTTAGAGAATCACTACGGAGAATACGGGAGATACAAGAGGTTTTCTCCCAGCTCTTAGAGGGTATCTTATCAAATACTACAGAGAAGGTAGAGTTTCTGAGGAAGCATACTCTCCCAAGCGATATAGAGTGTATAGCGTCTCACTTGTTTTATGGAGATAGATATGGTATAGACTTTAAGAAGATAAGTGTGATTCGGTACGAAGAGTATAAGAATACTAGTATCGAGGAGCTTCATCAGACAACTTCTATGATTGCTCTCTATGATAAACGCGTAGTCGAGATGGGGCCGAGAGCTAGACTAGTATTATTCCGTGATCTTGCTGATCGCAGTCTTCTAGCGCTCCAAATGGCTAGATTCATGGAGATCGACCTGGCTCTCCAGCGTGTAGCGGAGTTATTAGAATGTGTTAGGCTCACAGTGCCTGTAAGAAGCATGGTCATGGTCTATGAGCATGGCAGGGGAGTAGGTGTTTACGAGGCTCCTCGGGAACACTTGTTCACTATGTCAAGCTAAGCGATGAGGGTAGAGTACGCGAGTACAGGATTATAGTTCCGACAATGTTTAATATACCCGTGATCGAGCAAGCTCTCCGCGGTTTGCCAGTAGATGTAGCAGATCTAATACCTAGACTCTTCGATCCATGTATCCCGTGTTCAACACACATTGTGAGAGTGAGAAAGTGAAGCCGAGAATATTGTTAATCGATGTAGGTGGTTGTGAGGGCTGCTCCATTGCTGTTCTCAGAGCTTTGCCTAGCATAGAGCATCGTGTAGAACTCCACTCTATTTATCTGGGTAATCTAGATCTTGATTCTAGGTATGACATCGCATTAGTCACAGGACCTATATGTATAAATGATAAGCATGTAACCAGCAAGTTAGAGAGAATACGTGGAATCAGCAGGATCCTAATAGCTTTTGGCTCATGTGCAGCTGTTGGCGGCATAGCAAGGTTTTGCCGCGGCGGGCAAGAACCACGGCCTGAGCACCGTGTATATCAGCCTCTTAGCAGCATAGTCGAGGTAGACTATGCTATACCAGGGTGTCCTCCAGCCCCACAAGTTGTAGATACGCTTCTACTAGGTCTGACCAGGGGGTCAAGCTTCTTAAAAGTATTTGCTGCTGTAGCAAAAGCCAAGAAGCTTAGCGGGTTTGACCTCTTAGACGACGTGGTTTTATCAGGTCTATGCGTAGGCTGTGGTGCCTGTGTATTGTCTTGTCCTACTAATGCTCTCCAGATGATCGAGAAGAAGCCCGACCTAGTTGTTGAAAAGTGTATAAGATGTGGAACTTGTTACGTGCGCTGTCCACGCGCACTACATATTCTCTTGACCCGGTATCCTGTTCAAACCAAGATGCTTGTACAAGAGGTGTGAATCATGTCGTTTGTATCTCTTGAGAAACCCCTGGGAGACTATAGAGAGATTCTCCTGGCTAGGTCTGTTGATGAGAGAATAAGAAGCCAGAGAGTGGCTAGTGGGGGCGCTGTTACGGCACTACTAGTATTTATGCTCGAGCATGACTATGTAGATGGTGTTATAGTTGCGAAGAGGGTGCGGGGCCTCCTCGCAGAGCTTGTTATTGCTAAGAGCAGGGAGGAGGTACTCGAAGTAGCTGGTAATCGATGGAACGTACTGCCTTATACAACACGTCTCCGCGAAGCCTTGCACGATGAGTCTCTGAAACGCGTCGCCATAGTTGGGCTACCCTGCCAAGCCCAGTTCTTGTGGCAGATGAAGACGTATCCTCTCCTAGAGACAGATTTTGTATCAAAGATTTATCTAGTGATAAGCTTGTTCTGCCTAGGAACATTTGCTTCGGAAGCCTTTGTAAACATGTTGAGACTAAAATATGGTCTCGAGCCAGAGAAGATAAGCTCTATAAGCTTAGAGAAGAATCATATAAAGATAATATATGATAACTCTGAGAAGCTTATACGGCTCCAAGAAATCCTCCCATATATTCAGACGGGATGCCTGGTATGCCAAGACTATACTGGCGTAATGTCTGATCTCTCCGCGGGGCTGAGCGAGGACTACCCCAAGTACACAGTCCTCATAATAAGAAGTAGCAGGGCATCCGAGATCATTGAAGAAGCAAAAAACAAGGGATACCTCGAAGCGAGAAAAGCAGGCAGCAATGTAGTCAAGGAGCTTGAGACTAAAGCTAGAGACAAGATTGTCAAAGCTATAGAGTATGCGAATATGCTGTTATAACGACTAGACACATAAAGCAGCTCTTCCGGGAAGGCTTCTCCTATTCTTGAAAGAAACTATTCTCATTAGGAGTCAAGAAAATGTTTTGTCTCTCCCAGAGAGCTACCTTATTATAAATCCCAGCAGCGTCCCCACCGCTACTAGTATTATAGTCTCAGTAAACAACGGCTTCCTGCCCAGGCTCAACTCTATGTCTCTAACCCACGAAGCAACTATCACCGCCGCGATAGCACCTATAGGGAATACTGGTACATTATTTATCCTAAACCATAGTAGTGAGAGAAAGAACGAGAGAATCATAAACCCGATACTATGAGTATTAATATTCTTCAAACGCTCAGCACACACATCCTCAGCCATGTACGACTCCCATAATCATTCATAACGTATCTAGTTAAATCACTTATGCTGTCTTCCTGTGTAGTAACGTATTTATACTGTAGTAACATGTTTGTCTATAGAGGTGTTTGTAGTCATTGTCTACCATTACTATCAGGATAGACCCCGAGATCAAGAAGCGTATGAAGAAATATAGTTATATCAATTGGAGCGAAGTTGTTAGAAAAGCTATTCTAGAAAAACTCTACGAAGAAGAGAAAAAGAATATCGCTGAAGCGCTTCTCATTAATGAGAAGCTCAGGAGAAGAGCCCCGGAGAAATGGGATTCCACGGAGGTCATCAAGAGTTGGAGAAGAAGAAAATAGTTATTGATGCAAGCATTGTTGTTAAATGGTTTCTCGAAGAAGAATACAGTAGCGAGTCGCTACAACTCAGAAACGATTATGTCAGAGGCTTTTTCACTATAGCGGCTCCATCACTTCTAAAATACGAAGTCCTGAACGCGCTCAGGTACAGCGGCGTATATGGCATCGGAGAATTAAAAGACCTAGGAGTAGCACTAGACAAGTACGGGTTTGAACTATACGAGCTAGAAGGCGAATTGAAAGAACTTACAATAGAAACAGCGTTAAAAAGCAATACAACAATATATGATGCAAGCTATATTGCACTAGCAAGACTATTAAACACAATACTATACACGGCAGACAAGGAGTTACTCGAGAAATTCCCTGATACAGCAATCCATATAAAACAATACCGTTCATGAATAGTTCTAAACCATAATGATGCCGTGTATTCTCATATTAGGGAAATCCTAATAAATCGTCTCAGCCAGTATTTTTACACGACTACTATGAGGAGGACTGCTAGATCAACACTGATTATCCTAGCTATTGCCTTATCAATGCTAGCTTTTGCCACCTTACTGCATTATTATGATAATTCCGGTTTTGTAGAATTATGGAGAGAAGACAATACAGGAGCAGCTACTATTGCTTGCGGCTTCATCAACGACAAACTCTACGTAGCATCCAGCTATGGCGAATCCTCCATGGTATCGAGAATAGTCGACCCCCTTAATGGAGAACTCATTAATAGCCGTCTCTACACCGATACCGGTGTGATAATCTCCTGTAGCATCTTAGACGAGAACTACATAGGCATAATATATTACAGGTCTAATCTCACAATACCCAGGATCCACAAACTATTAATCATAAACGCGTCAAGTCTAGAAGCCGTGAGAACCCTGGATATACCGCCTTCTCCACCCGGCTTCCACGGCGGCGTCAGCATCTCAGGCTCCTGTCATAGACTTCATAGCGGAGCAACATATTTCGATAACCACAAGGCAATGGTCGCTGTGTGGAAGTATGATTTCCCATCAAGATTCATATATGGTGTCAATGCTACCCAGACTGGTAGCACGCTGCGCATAGACGTTGTGGTAAAAGACGTGGTTAGCCTCAAGACCTACAAGAACATCACAATCCAGCTGAGTTTCGGCAAATACAACTTCACTATAGTAAAATCGTCAGAACTCGACGCCGAGCTAGTAGACAAAGACCTACTACGAGTCACAGTACCCGTAAGAATAGACATGGACTCGTTAAAGAGAATACTAGAAGACAGCATTGTCGGGTGGATACCAGATCTCTGGCCCTGGGAGTGGCCTCCCGAGATAACACTGAACATATACATAAACACCACTACTAGCAACATAGAAGAGATACTTTATGGCAGGCTATACAAGGAAGAGTACCCAGAACCCGTAGAAACCGTCATGAAGGAGCTAGGAATACCCATAGGGCCCTCCAATTACCACGTAGTAGAAATGAATGATTTCACATACGTAGTATTCGACCCGAAAGCAGTCTACTACAACCCCTACCCCGGGTCACTCCTAGCAGTCATAGACAATAATAGACTAGTCAATATAAAACTACTATCCGAGACATCATGCGGCATAATAGCTAGCAGGGATCTAGGAGTAATCGTGCTAAACTATTATAACACGTTTACAGTCTACAAGCTAGAAAAACCAGTACCCCTACCCACAAGCCTAGCCATAACACTATCTTATCACAACTTGTACAAGACTCTAGACAAGATACTACTCGCCACAGCCATGATACTAGCCGCTTTTCTCCTCATAATACCCAAATACATGTCCTCCAAGGAAACCCCATAACTACTACCAATAGGTTGTCCAACTCTCTGGACAATAATGTACACACCATAATCTAATCTAGAATACCGGGTAACACATAGGACCAGGGATAAGAAGACCATGCCCCGGCAAGACAAGCCCGTAGAGGCTCCGAGAATAATACTCCTAGCAGTACTCCTCGCGGTCACAGTCTACCTCACACTATTCACTATCAAAGCCTATGAGACTAACATTACTTATTGGGTCTACGAAGACCCCGAGACAGGAGAATTATACTGGAGCTACAGCCCCCCAGGCAAACTATTCCCCTGGCCAACACCCCCAGGCATACTAACCGCACTATCACCCATGAACACAGCAGACCAAACCATATACAAATACCTGCTAAAACACCACACCGTAATCCCAACACTAGTAATCCTCTACACAACAACCACATACTTTGCCATAAGACTAGTCATCCGATGGAGACGATATTTTTCAAAAGAGGAGAGTAATAAACGTAGGTAAGCCAATGGTTATGTATAGTTGTGTGAATTGACTACACGGCATAGTAGTATTATTTTTATACTACAGTTATGTTACTACATAAGAGGGACTACATTGAGTTATGTTACAGTCTCTGCAAAAATCAGGAGAGAACTCTATGAGAAGCTGAGAAGTTATGGTATAGTAATTAGTAGTGTTATCAAGAAAGCATTAGAGGAAGAAGTCAAGAAGAGAGAAGAAGAAGAAATCAGGAAAGCATTAGAGGAAATGCAGAAGATCCTAGTGAAACTACAGCCTCAAGAGATCGTCAATGCTATAAGATCGAGTCGTGAAGGGAGATGAGACCATTATTCGATGCCTCAGCTCTCCTAAATATTGTTAGAAGTCTTGGCACCGAGTCCCTCGAGTATCTCAGAGGAGGGCATATATTAACTCTTACACTATACGAGATAGGCAATGCATTATGGAAAGAAGCCGTGTTACTAGACAATATAACACTTAATGAAGCGATATCATTATTAAATCAGATAACTAAGATCCGTAGAATACTAAATGTCACTGAGCCTCAAGACACACAATTAGTAATAAGAGTAGCAGATAAGCTTAAGATAACATACTATGATTCTTCATACATAGTTGCAGCATACGAGCTCAACACTGTACTAGTAACAGATGATAATAGGCTTAGAAAAAGAATACATGAAAAAGAAGATGCTCTAACAAGAATTCTCGGCGATAGAGTAGCATCCTACACAACCGAAGAATACATCAAAACTAGAAGATAACAATACTCAATAAAACATCATAAGACTACAAAGCTTCAAAACCATCAATACCGTAAACAATAATAAAAACACTTTTCTGCCCATACGCTAATGATACTAACGGGTATCCACGTTGCCCACCCCGGGACCAATACTAGTCATACTCCTACTACTCCTAGCACTACTACCACTACTACTCCTCAGAACAGAGACAAGCAGACACAGAGAACTAGAAAGATACAAGTCACTAATAGACACAGCACCAGCAAGAATAGCACGAGGCCAACCACCAATCCCAGAACCAACAACCCCCAGACACAGAAGACAAGAAAGATGAACCTCCTATCTTTCTCTTCTACAGAACTAGAGACTAGAAAAAGTGATACTACTAGTGGTTACCAGTAGTCTAAACAGCTGCTTCTAAGATTAGGCCTTGACAATAATATGTTAGCATAACTACTTCTATTGGGAAACATAAGGAAACTCTATACAATGTTCTCATGAAGCAATATACACCTTAACTTCTCATAGATACATTAATGCCTATGTAACATAGCATAAGTACACACAAATTTAGTAATAATTTTTAAGAGCAAACTCGTAGGTAGGATTATGAATAGGACAACATATTTAGATAGAAGGTCCGCGTTTTTACTAATGATATTATTGTTGCTTACCACAGTAGCTATAATCGTTCTAGCATATGGTTTTTATGGTACACGTTTCGAAGCCGTACTTAGATCGTCAAGAAATGCGGAAGACTTGATAGACAGCTTTCGGTTAATTTATTTAAGAGTACTAGGATTAGGTACAGTAATCGGTTTCTCGTTTCTTTTCATTCTCATGATTCTTAAGAGGCGGCGAATCCTATATGTCTATGCAATATTATTATTTGCAATGCTATCTTTAATAATACTGGTTTTAAGTCATAAGATTCCCATAGAGATAATGTACAAGTCAGAACTGGATAGATATAGTTACCTAGCTGATTGTTGCAGAAATAGTTCCCTTGACTGTATATGGAGCTTTACCAGATCTATAGCAGATGAATTCAATGCGACGTATGGGGTACCCATAGTCAAACCTCAGAATTTGTTAAAATCACCTTTTATCAATATAGACGAGGTTTCAAAGCTAGCAGTAATTGCTAAGACAGGCGCATGTCTCGATTTCGCACTAGGTATAACCAAGATATTAAGAGATTTAGGGTGCTCGACACGTATAGTGGATG